>CANJQU010000024.1 GCA_947476485.1 Chitinophagaceae bacterium | reverse complement strand
GCTGGAACTGGTAGAGCTACCCTTTTCATATCCTATTTATCATCAGAAATTCAGCTTCTCAAATGGCCTGCCCAAAATACATGAGCATGATGGCGGAGCGCCAAAGGGCTGGGGGCTTATCTATAAAGGCCGCTTAGTATGCTTCTACAGCTTTGATACTGACCTGGGAGACGGCTGGGAAGACTATGATGTGCACCGCGACCCGCCGGAGAAACACCAGGCCGCGCTACAGATGGGCGCTAACCTGATACAATATGTGTTTATGTATAACCCGGTTAATCCGTAGTAAGTGATAAGTTGATAAGTTATAAATTCCCCCCTACGTTACTGCTCTGATTTTATGGAACGATTAGTGGACCTGACTGGCATTTAGCCTGTGGTATTTTCAAACCTGCCTCGGCAGACAAGTTTGCACATCTTCATCCCGATAGTTATCGGGAAATTATATCTTTTCCACCCTACGCTCATGCCTTCCACCTTCAAATGGAGTGACGAGGAAGGTATCCACCATTGAATTTGCTTTCTCCTGCGATACAAACCTGGCGGGAAGGCAAAGTACATTGGCATTGTTGTGCTGGCGGGCAAGCGAAACGATTTCCTCGGTCCAACATAGCGCTGCACGGACGCCGGCATGTTTGTTGGCGCTCATACAGACACCGTTTCCACTGCCGCAGACGAGTATACCCGCTGTTGCAGCGCCGGTTTCTACCATAGCGGCTACCGGGTGCGCAAAATCAGGATAATCAACACTATCAAGGCTGTAAGTGCCTTTGTCAACTACCTGCCAGCCCTCTGCTGTAAGTGCTTTTTTTATCTCTTCCTTGTATTCAAACCCTGCATGATCTGCGCCTATGGCCAGTGGCAGGCTTTTATCGAAAGTAGTATTCATAGAACTATTCTTTTAAAGCGTCTCTTTTCTTTTTCGCACGTACTGCACGTCCGCTGATGCTCACCGAAACCTCGAACAATATGTACAAAGGTATGAAAACGATGAGGCAGCTAAACATATCGGGCGGGGTAATGATCTCGGCCAGGATGAAGAGGATCACAAAGGCATAACGGCGCTTCTCCCTTAAAAACTCAGGTGTAAGGATACCGATCCGGGAAAGAAAATACACCAGTATGGGAAGCTCAAACACCAGCCCGAGGGCCAGGAGCATATTGCTCATGGTATCGTAGTAGTTATCGAGGGTGATGATGTTCTTCACCATAGGGCTGAGCTGATAATTGCCAAAGAAGTTGATGGTGTAAGGGGCCACAATAAAATAAGAAAACAAAACCCCCATAAAGAACAGCAACGAGCACCAGAACACAATGCCACTGGCCATCTTGATCTCCAGTGGTTTTAGCGCAGGCTTAATGAACTTCCACAATTCCCAGAGTACATAAGGAAATGCAAGGATGAACCCCAGCATCAGTGATATGGACATGCTCATCATAAACTGGCCGGTAACCGCAGTATTCTGGAAATCCATTTTAATGTCCCCAAGGCAGAATGCATCGTAGTGCAGGAACCTGCCCAATGCACAAAACCATTTGTAGGAGATAAAATCGCTGTGAGCCGGGCCAAGGATGATCTTGTCGAATATCCACTCTACTTTGCAGAAAACAACAATAGCAGCGGCTAAAACAGCGACCGCGGACCGTATAATATGCCTGCGCAGATCGTCCACATGGTCGAGAAAGTTCATCTCACCCTTTGGATTACTGTTTCTGCTGTTAAGAAAGCGTTTAAGAATGCTCAAGACACTGTATTAGGGGGGCAAAGGTAGCGTAAACAGGCAATAAGTTAATAGGTTGATAAGTTAAAAAGGTGCCCAAATAGCCTATGGGGTAATGATTACTTCTTATACACCTTCACAGAGAAGGTATAGGGCTGCATTTTCTCTATCTGGCTTTCGCGGCTCATATGACCCAGCCTGTTCGTTTTTGGCAGGCGCAGGCTATTGGCATGCGGAATGGTATGCAATAATTCCAGCAGCGCTTTTGAGCTCACCGCATAGGTATTGGCTTCGTTCTGGCGCCCAACTGCTGTAAGCAGGCCTAAAAGATTACCCTTACCATCTATTACCGGTGATCCGCTTTGCCCGTGCCCGGCAGGTAAAGAAAGTGTGTATTGCTGCTCATCTCCCTGGTAACCATTCTTCGCACTTACATAACCTTCGCTGTACACCATTTCATCCTTGGGATAGCCAAGTGTATATATCTGTGCACCCAGCGTGGCCTTGCTGCCAGTGAATACATATGGAACGTCTCCTTTTCCGAAGTGGAAATTCTTCTTTTCCACCTTCAGTATGGCCACATCGGCCTCTGCATTGAAATTTACCAGGAAAGCCTTGAAATATTCACCGTCCTGGCTTTGGATATATACCGAATCCCCATCGGCGATAACGTGATAGGCGGTAACAAAATAACCATCGTTAGTAAGTGCAAAACCGGTACCGGTATACTTTACATCAGATGGCGGGGGCGTAGGCAGGTTCTTATTTACTTTTTGAATCAACTGGTTTTGTGTTGCCTGCTGCTGTGCCTGTACCTTCTTGATGTCTTTTACTTCGCGGCTTATGTTATTGTACTGAGATTCGCTTTTGTTAATAGATGGCTTTAAGCTCCAGATAGTGATTGTAGAGGTAAGTATAGCCACGCTGGCGGCCACCGCAGCAGTGCGCCAGAAATGTGCCGGTAAAACAATGTTCAGGCCTTTCTTAATGACCTTGCCCGCTGTCTGCTTCTGGTGAATATCCCGCAGCATGGCGCGGAAGCGTTTTTGCTTGCCATTTCCTGCAACAGAGCGCACCAGATCCACCGCTTCATTAAATTCATTCGCAAACTCCGCAGATGCCAGGCGGCCATTCAATTCTGTAATTTCCTGCTGCGACAATGAACCTGCTACATACGCCTCGGCAACCTCCCAGATATTCTTATTCAATGACATATTTCAAATTCAAAAAAGTAAAAATCAAAAATCAAAATCCCCTCATTAACCGCCTCACTATTTTGCCTGCATGGTGTAAAACAGTTTACGAAGCCGCGCAAGGCACTTATATTTCTGCGTTTTGGCATTGTCGGGATTAGTATACCCAAAGTCTGCCGCTATATCCTGCATGCTCTTGTCGTGATGATAATACGCTTTGAGCAATGACCTGCAGGGCTCTCCTACCTGGTCCAGCGCCGCATCGAGCTGTTCATAGTGTGCCTCACGTTCCTCATGCACATTTATATCATCGTCGTACGCTATACCACCCTCATCTTCGTCTCCTGCATTATCCGGCAGGTAAACCGGCTCCCTGTGCGACCTTTGCAGCTTCTTGTACCACAAATGCTTGCTTATCGCAAAAAGGTACGTTCCTATGCTGCACGTGAGCCGGAAGTCTTTGTCCTGCGCCTTTCCAAACAGCACCACCATTGCCTCCTGAAAGAGATCTGCGGCATCCACCGATGAGCCTCCGTTCTTAATTAACCAGCCATTTATCACATGATAATGTTGCTGATATAATTGTTCCGTAGCCCCCCGCTGCCCTGCCGCTAACGCTGCCAGTAACTGCTGCTCGCTATTTAATGGACTGTGCACTTATTAATACTGATTTTTTAAAAAAGTAACCCTCTTTTTCAAAACAATTTTCTTTGTAATATCCAGCGGGTGAAATGATAAGATAAAGGTAGGTAAAATTCCTACGCACGGATTTTGAAGAAATATTTTTATGAATATGATAGCAGTTTTGGTGAGATCGGGAACATTCCTCAATCGACAGCGTGCAACTGGCGTGAAAACACTTCTAAAAATCCATTTCCGACGCAAAGCAAATAACCGGATTTTCAGTTGCTATATTCCAGGCGGCATTACGCCCTCCACAAAATACATATCAACCTCACCCTTACCCTTGGCTTCAACTTTACCGCGATACTTACAACTGTATTTGCCTTTTACCAGCTCGTAGGTCGCCTTTGATATGTTCACCTTTCCGGTCTCACCACCCGACTCTATACGGGCCGCCACATTTACGGCGTCACCCCAAACATCATAAGCAAACTTCTTTTTGCCGATCACACCGGCAATTAGTCTGCCGGTGTGAATACCGATACGCACATCCCACCTGCCTAGCCCCTTGTCAATTGGTCCCTCATTCCATTTTGCAACCCATTCCTGAATTTCACATGCAGCTGCAACCGCATCAATTGCATTTGTCCTATTTTCTGTTGGTAAACCACCTGCACACATATAGGAATCTCCTATAGTCTTTATCTTCTCGAGATCGTGCCGCTCAATAATGTCATCAAAAGCCGAATAAAACTCATTAAGTGTCTGGATAAGTTCTGTAGGCGAAACTTCCGATGCCAACCCTGTGAATCCCTGGATGTCCGTGAAGAGCAGTGACACCATCTCGTATTGTCGCGGAGTTGCCTCACCTTTTTCTTTTAGTTCCGCAGCAACTTCTTCCGGAAGTACATTAAGCAGGAGCTCATCGCTTTTGCGTTTTTCTGCCTGTAACTGTTGGGTTCGTTCTGCTACCAGGATTTCCAATTCCTTATTGTGCCGGTCCAGGAGCTTGTTCTGCTTTTCCAGTTGCAGGCCCTGGTAAAACCCTTTAATAGCCTCCCTCACCGTTAGCACAAGGTCATTCCCTTCCCATGGTTTTGCCATATACCGGTATAGATTAGCGTGGTTTACAGCTTCTGTTACGGCTTCAATATCGGAATGGCCGGTGAGTAAAATCGTATACGTGGCAGGAGATATCTCGTGGATCCGTCTGAGTAATTCATGCCCTTTTATTCCGGGCATCATCTGGTCAGAAATAACAACTGGAATATCCCGGCCACCATCCAATATTTCTTTAATTAGCGCCAACGCTTCTTCCCCGCTTTCAGCTATCTCGATAACATAACTGCTACCAAAATCTCTTCCTAATTGCGATTGCAGCCCATTTAATACTACACGCTCATCATCAATGCAAAGAATTATATCGTTATCCATCAATTATTCAGTTATCAGGTAAACCAGTTCTTTCTCGTTCCACGGCTTGTAGATACACCGTATCCCGCCATTCTTCCTTTGCTCAATTGCTTTGATCACCGTATTATCTACATGCCCTGTGAGTAATATTGTCTTCACGTTCTTTACTTTTGCACGCACCTGCTCCAGCAGCTCGTCACCTTTCATTCCGGGCATCAGCCAGTCTGAGATAACAACATAAATAACCTCCTCATCATCATTTCTTAGTTCGTTGATGATCGCCAGTGCTTCCTCAGCAGACTCTGCAAATTCATAATTATAACTATTGCCGAAATTCCTGGTGAGCTGAGAGTTGAGACTGTCAAGCACTATCTTCTCATCATCTACACAAACGATGTTCAGTATCTTCTTCATTTTTCAATATTTATCGGAATTTTTACATAAAACGTAGTGCCAACCCCTTCCTCGGATTCAAACGAAATCTGTCCTTTATGCGCGTCAAGGATCTTCTTAATGATATCCAGGCCCAGACCGCTACCCTCGCCTGAAACCTTAGTTGTAAAAAACGGTTCAAATATTTTTGACTGTATGTCTTTGGGCATGCCTTTACCCGTGTCTTTGATACTTACGACTACATAATCGACATCTCTTTTGATACCAATTGTAAGTGTTCCCTTGTTTTCCATCGCTTGCACCGCGTTAACGATAAGGTTCGTCCAAACCTGGTTCATCTGGTCAGGGAAAATATCCACATTAGGTACATTATCATATTGCTTGATCACTGTAATGCCTTGTTTCAGGCGGTTGTGATATATGGTCAACACTGTCTCAATATTTTCACGAAGGTTCATTGATTCGGGCTCCGCAGTTTGTGTTGTATGAAGATATGTTTTCAATGCTTTTACTACCCGCGACGCCTTGTCAACTGCCATAATAATGGTCTTGTTGTTTTTTTGTTGGTTCAACAGATTATAGGTGACCATAACAATATCCTCAAATCCTTTTACTGCTGATAGTTGCGCTAGCGACGGGGTAACTTCATAGATACCCACTTGCACCAACCGGTCCGAAATGAAACGGGCATTTTCCACGCCAATTTTGTCAAGCTCAGCTTTCAGATCCTTCTTCTTTTCCCTTTCTTCGATAGTGGTAAGCGATTCCTTATTAGGTACTGTAGTTGTGATAAATTCGATGAAACAATCCTTTTCCTCTTTATTCATGCTATCGAGGATACCGGGCAATTTGGTAATGATCTCATAAAAAGCAATAGATGATTCTTCAGCCGAAGATTTGATAGCGCCAAGAGGCGTGTTAACCTCATGGGCCACCCCGGCTGATATCTGCCCCAGCGCTGCCAGCTTTTCTGAACTCAGCAACTTCGTATAGGTTTGCATCAGCTCTTTAGTGATACTTTTCTGGACTTCCACATAGTATAAAAAAAGCAAGAATATAACTATTCCGTTGCAGAGGATATTTACAAGCAGGAAGATGCGGGTGATATTCGACTGCCAGTGATTACTACATGTCGCCGTGAAATAGTCATCGAAAAAAAAGGAAAATAAAGTGAGAATTATGAAGGCTACGAGCCAGAAAATGCTGGACCGGGCATCGAGATAGGTAGCTGATGAAGCCAGTGCGAGAATTGACCATAACATCACTGCGCCCGACTGTTCGAAACCGCCCAGCCACCACTGTAGCGTAAACGGGAGCAGCAAGCTGATAAAAGTTTGCAAATGTCGTGCAAAAACGAAACGCTTCGACTTATGAAAAAACCAGAAATTAAGCGCGGTCAGTATTACATATCCATAGGGGATGATGGCCGGAGGTGCCACATCCGCGACCACTAGAAGGGTGCCCCAAAGAATGCCACCCATGCTCATTGCGCTTCCCTGGTAAAGAAGAAACCTCTTCTGATAAGATATCAATGCTTCATCACTTGGCACACTTCCGATCGTCGCTATCCTATTTAATAAATTCATATCTACTCAGTGAGCATATTTCATTCGGTAAAACCTATTCCTATAAACGCGCAAATAGCAATTCCTTAAATTTAGTATGATTCTTCAACGGGAGGAATTATCTAAAGATAATTTCGTAAGCCAATAACAAATGCGACCAATTATTTTGTCAGCCTTGCCTTGATTCTTGAAAGTGAGACCGGAGTAATACACAAATAGGAAGCCAGGTATTTCTGTGGAACACGCCGGATGAACACAGGGTATGTATCGCGTACCTGCAGGTAGCGCTCTTCTGGTGTAAGATCGGTGAGAAACTTCACCCGGTTAACTATATCCAT
Organism: Chitinophagaceae bacterium; assembly: GCA_947476485.1. Lineage (GTDB taxonomy): Bacteria > Bacteroidota > Bacteroidia > Chitinophagales > Chitinophagaceae > Nemorincola. The sequence goes on along the minus strand of CANJQU010000024.1, from coordinate 39,369 downwards.
GAAACTGGTTTCCATATTGCGGATCTTAAACCGCAGCAATACAGGACGGTTCAATGCCAGTTTATCCAACTTCTGAATGTCCAAATAGATAAGTATAGAGGGCTCTAACGCCTCAATGGTTGCTGTAGCAGGTTTGTCCTGGAAAATCGATTCCGGACATCCATTTTGCATGCCTTCATGTGCGAGATATACGGTGCGCTCTTCCCCACTCGATCCAATGACATAATTACGGAGCATCCCCTTCACAATGAATATCATAAAATAGAAAAGCTCTCCCTCCCGAACTATGATATCCCCTGGCGAGACTTTCTTTACCCTTACCAGCGAAGAAATGAGCTTAATGTCCTCTAATGAAAGGAAACTAAACCTATTAAAATATGCCAGAAAATTTGTGTTCATTTTTCAGCCGGACGAAAAAAGTGATCCCCACGAAAGATACTATTTGAATTTCAAAAAAGAACTTTCATCCATATTGCTCTACTTATTCATAAATAGCGAATAGCTCCGGATAGCAAAGTGCTAAAAATCCGTCCCCAGTGCAAAATATATAACCGGAGTTTTCACGTCGTCAATACTCCATGCTGCATCTAGCCGCACAAAGTAGCCGAAAAGCGAGGTGCGGAGGCCGCCGCCATAGCCAAGTGCAAGACCATTATTGTTGGGCACAGTAAGGGTCAGCACCACATTGTTCAGCCCGCCCTGAGTTGAAAATTTCGGGTATTTGTAAGTAGAGGAAAGATTATCGGAATTAGGCAGGAAGCCTTTCCATGCATCACCGACATCGCAAAATGCCACCACCTGCAGGTTCTTAAGTATAGCAGATTGTATAGGCCTTTTGAAGAACGTCGTAAGTACAGGCAGCCTGAGCTCTGTGCTAAAGACAAAGAAATTGTTACCCACACGTGCATACTGTTTGTAGCCACGCAGCGAGGTCGCCAATGTCTGGTACCCGTAGTTAGGTTCCGGTGGCTGTGGCGCCCCCTTGGCATTCTTCGGCGATATCCAGTTGTCTACACCGCCTGCCAGGTACTCTACTTCGCTGCTGCCATCTGAGTGCGCATAAGCAAGCCGGTTGGCAAGAATGAAATTTTTATACAGTTTGGTATACTGTCTTATATCCAACCCAAGGTTATAGCAACTTTTGTTGCCATTGTTCAGGCCATAAATCTCCTCGGCATATACTTTGAACTTCGTGCCGTTCGAGATATTCAGCACCGGTGTGATGGTGTTGTCAAACACATACTCCAGGCGGCTCACAGAGGTATACATTTCTGAATTTGGCACTGCAAAGGCCAGGCTAAGCGTGTCTGTTACCTTCTCAACAAATTTATCCTGCCGCACTGCGGTATGAAAGCGGATGCTGCGCACGCGGTCCAGCGGGTAGCTGAGATCGGCGTTCAGCATGTTGGTGATGGTCTTGAACAGTTGCGGCCTCACCAGGATCAGATTGCCCTTGCTGTCTACATAACCTACATCCTTATAAGCTTTGTTTGTATTGCGCAGGAAGAACACTCCCCAGTCCAGCCGTTTCTTTAGATTTTTGTATTGCAGAAAATAGGTAGCTGATGACAAATTGATGGGCAACTGAAAGCCTGCAAGTACCTTCTGGTCTTCCATCAGCTCATTCATATCGATTGTAGTAAGCGCGCTCAGAGACGGATTGTTGTACTGGCCGCCATTGGTGGCAATAGACTGGTACTGTGAGAACAACACGCTGTTATCCAGCTTCACCGAGAAAAAATCGGGTTTAAAGCTGAGCCGGTAATTGGTAGGCTTCATGTTCAGATAAGCGCTGTCTGTTATTTCATTAAGTACCGAGCTGTCTGCGTTAACAACGGGACTGTTGGCGTTGTATATGTTATTCGGCTTGCTCTTCACTTTCTTCCTGGGGCGTGCCACGGTGTCAGAAAATTCAGACTGGAATGCATTGCCACCCTTTATTTCCGGCAACTGTGGTTCATCTTCCTCCTGATTACTGTCTTCCTGCGTAAAGGCTAGCTGGGGGCTGCTGCCTGTCGGTGTTTTCTTTCCTTCGTGCTTCTTCTCTACCGACAGTATCGTGGGCAACAGTGTCTTTTGCGTAGCATTTACCCCCGGCATCTGCAACTCATGGAAGTAGACCATGTACTTATCTTTTACCTGTATCACATCGGCCACATCGCCGCTTGCCAGGTTGTATTGCTGACTGAGTATGCTGGTGTTATAGTTGGTGATCGGTACTGAATAAGCTGAGTCTTTGTTATGACTATCGCGCATAAACAGTACTACATATTTATTGTTGATGCCATTGCCATCGTACAGATATGCAAAGTTATCAAGACCATATTGCGTGGGCTGTGTAATATGCCCTGCAGTAACATTGGTGCATTGCAGCAGCTCTGTGCGCATGGTCTTGAGGTTGTAAAAGAATACGTTCATTGGTCCGGTGGGCAATTCATTCACACCCAGCGGTACATCAAGGTTCGGCTTCGTCCTGTTTGAAAGAAAAAGGATACCTGTTCTTGATCCGCCGCTGATGAACTCAGGAGAGAGGTCGTCCCACACATCATCAGTTATGTTGGTCATTTTCGAACCCTTGAATGTAAAGCTGTACAGATCGGTCTGGCTCTTTCTTATAGCCGAGAATACAAGCTTGTCCTCGTCCTCTACCTGCATGAAGGTCATGCTCAGCACACGGTCAAAACGGTTCTTAGGGATAACATAATCATTCGTCCGCCCTTTGAGGCTGTTGTAAATGCGGATGCGCATCTGCTTGCCCTTTTTATAGAGTATCGCCAGTTTATAACCCGTGTTAGACCATGCGATCATCGGGTAAGTGGGATCAGTTTGTTCGGTGAGGTCTTTCTGGCCGCCGGTCAGTAATGTCGCAACATCCTGTTCCCCGGCAGTTTTCTGATCATAGATCGTATACTCGCCATCCTTCCATACCACATAGCATATATCACTGCCGCGCGGCGATACTCTTATATTCCTGAGCACACTGTTATCCTTAGGCACTTTCAGCGCTATCAGGCCCTTTGTGCTGTCGGGTGTCTCCTGCTTCAGCGAGTCCAGCCTGTAAACTACTTTATAAAAATTTATACAGGCCTCGTAAGCTTTCGTCACCTTCAGCCCGAGGTTTGTTGAGTCTTTTGTCGCTTTGTTGAGGCTGGTCTTTTGCTGCATACTATACAGCAGTTGCTTCACGATCTTATCGCTATACTGACTGGATACATATTTCCAGAACGCCTTGCCTGCAAGTTCCGGATACTGTTCAGACAGTGTATAGAAACCCGCATCAGGACGGGCATCGAGCAGGCTCTTCCACTCACTGTTGCTCTTCGCATCCCAGCCATCAACCAGGTAAGATAAATAACCCTCGGTCACCCATTCGGGGAGGTTCAGCAGCAGGGCATTCTTCACCATCTTTTTGAAGTTCTCGCCAAACATCATACGCTCCATCACTACCCGTGCCATGCCCGACCGTATCTGGTGCTGAAGATCGCTGTGCTCGCCGGTAAAGTATACGACCAGCTTATCACCCACAAGATTCACCGTGCCGCCTTTGGCATTACCCAGCCCCTGGGCCTCATCCTTAAGGCCTACATTCGACTGGCGGTACTCATCGTAAGAGTTATATAGTATGATGTTGAAGCGTTTGGGGAACTGACCGCCGAGTTTCTTTTCGATGAGCGCAATGTCGTTCTCTGCTTCTTCTGCAACATAGCGGCCCAACTGCCTGCCAGCGCGGTCGTAGTGGTAGACCCGAAAATGTTTTGTATCAAAATATTTCCACGAAAATTTCCGGTACTGCAGCCTGTTCTGGCCAAAGGTCTCGGTATATGACTGCCCGCTTGCAATAATAGGCCCTGCAACAACCAGCAAAAGCAATATCGCTTTCAAAGTTGTTCTACATAGGATCCGGTTTGGTGCCGGGAGATGTTTAAGCCATTGACCCATTATTAGGAACGTTGATGAAATAAGTTTTACCATATTGCGAAGTAATTTTTCTTTTTTATGAGGCGTAAAATCTGCGAATAATTAATTATTTAAAGACTTTTACAACGACATAAAAATGGAAAAGAACGAGTAAGATGTTTGAACTTATTTTATCATCGTTCCTTCCCTTACTTTTGCAATACAAATTACTGAATTTATACCACACCGATATGTTAAATGTTAACTTTTTCACTTTCAATGCTTTTGAAGAGAACACCTACATCATTGCCAACGAAAAAAAAGAATGCTGGATAGTAGACCCCGGCATGTACCAGCAGGATGAAAAAGAGGCTGTTTATGAATTCATAGCCAGCAAACAACTACAGCCCAAAGCCATCATCAATACACACGCCCACCTGGATCATATCTTCGGTGTGCAGGCATTGATGAATAAGTATAACATCCCATTCAGCCTGCATGAGCAGGAGACAGAGGTTTTGAAAATGGCGGCAGGTTCGGCCATGATGTTCGGGTTCGATTTTAAGGATATTCCAAAACCAACTGCTTACATAAACGCAGGCGAGCCTTTACAACTGGGCGATGATACGCTGCAGGTGTTTCACACCCCCGGCCACTCACCCGGCAGCATATCGTTTTATTACCCCAAGGGCAACTGGCTGATATCCGGAGATGTGCTATTCTCCGGCAGCATAGGCAGGACTGACCTGCCGGGTGGCAACTTCGATACACTTATCAAAAGCATCCGCACACATCTCTTCACCCTGCCTGGCGAAACGACAGTGCTATCCGGCCACGGCCCGGCAACAACTATTGGTGAAGAGAAAAAGCATAATCCTTTCCTGAAATAAACACCGTAACACTTCATAGAAAGCCGCACTACGCTTGCGAGTTTATTGGCTTTTAACGGCACGCACTTAATCAAAATTTGTTAATCGCTTGCAAATAACAATATTTTCTGGAAAATATTTTCTGGAAAATACTGCTACTATTATATTGATTATCAATCGTAAACAATTAACGATAAAATTTCTTTGAAAAATAATGAAAAAAATGTTTGGTGATTTCAGAGTGTCGATATACATTTGCATTAACAAATCATTAGTCAACGCTTTACAAATCATTAGCAAAATGAAAACACTCACACTTATCCTCGCAATCACAGCAATCAGCGCAAACGGCGCATTCGCTCAGAAGCGCATAGTTGAAAACGCAGCTAAGGTAGCGGCGCTCGTTCCCGCTAAGGACGCCAAAGTATTAACAGACCAGAAGGCCTGCGCAATAACCAACAAATCGGCAGACCGCACCATCACGGTTCGTATCGAAGAGTCGGTAATGGTGAACGACTACCTCCAGAAGAGGATCAAGGTAGTAGAAAAGATAGGCCCTAAGGAGCAGAAGTTCGTAGGCTATGCCGGGTGTGAAGCTAATGTGCTGGGCGAAAAATGCAAAGGATACAAGATACTCCTGGCATATTATGACGATGCACGCTCTGTAGCGCCACAAATGAACGAAAAAGCAACCGAGGCGGTGGCAGCACTTAAGTAATAAGTGATCTCAGCAATTATTCTAATCTTTTTTTGAAAAACTATATACAATGAAACTTACAGCATTACTCCTGCTCAATTTCATTTTCTTCGCTGCTACAGCGCAGGAAAACATACCTTCCGGCATCTATGACTTTAAGATAGAAGCCCATGACGGTTCAGTAATAGATCTCTCGCAATACAAGGGGCACAAAATACTCATCGTCAATGTAACCGCATATGATGAGTTCAACCGCCAATATCCGCAACTGGAGGCGCTTTCGCAAAAATACACCGACGGCCTCGTTGTGATCGGCATGCTTACAGACGACTTTCTTGCACCGGCCACTATAAACGGCCAAAAATCCGTTGCCGGCAAGAACTATGATGTCAGCTTCCCGCTGGCCGAGATGGTAAAGGTAAAGGGCGCGGAAATGGCACCTATTTACAAATGGCTCACACAGAAAAAATATAACAAGGTAAAAGACACAGAGGTAAGGTGGGATTTCCAGAAATACCTGATCAACGAAAAAGGCGAGCTCACCGCAGTGTTCGATCCTAAAGTGACCGCTTCAGACCCAAAGCTTATTGCGGCTATTGAGCAATAGACTGCCTGAAACAGCGCCGGCAACAATAGTTGCTCCAAAACAATGTCTCACCGCAGAAAACACAAGTCTGCTCCATCTTCATATTTCCATAGATAAAACCGCGCAGTGGGGACTGTAGCGGTTTTCTTTTTGCTTTTAATCTCCAAAAGGAAAACCATTATCTTTATAATACGATGAAAGGGTTTGATAGATATTACTGGACGTGCGGTATGAATTGCCTCAACGCTTGTAGTACACCAATCAATTCCACGGCGGCGGCGTATCCAATAGGTACTATTTTTGCCTTGAATGGAGCAGTCCCAATAAACGCTTTCCCATTATATATTCAGCTTTAGGTTTTAAAATTGACAATATGAGTAAGAAAGTTCTTACTGTTATATTTTCCTGTTTGTCTTTTGTACTCCAGGCCCAAATAATTACAACGGTTACCGGAACTTTTGGAGGCACAATTTATGATCCTCAACAAATGGCATTTGACCTGTATGGCAACTTATACATTGGAGAGGCTTTAGGGAACAAGGTTATTAAGATTAGCAACAGCGGAGTTATTACAACATTTGCAGGTACCGGTATCCCAGCATTTAGCGGCGATGGTGGTCCTGCCACAAATGCAGAATTATATGCTCCAGGCAGAGTAGCAACTGATACTCTTGGTAATGTATATATCGCGGATGGCAACAATAATAGAATACGTAATGTTGATGTATCTACAGGAGTTATTCATACAATTGCTGGTGATGGTGTTGCTGGTTTTTACGGTGATAGTGGGTCAGCAACTTTGGCCAGGTTTAATGGTGTAGGAGGGATTTGCTTTGATAAAAAGGGAAACCTGTATATTGAAGACGTATCTAATTATCGAATCCGAAAAATAGATACATCAGGAATTATTACCACAATAGCAGGTAATGGAATATCTGGTTGCACGGGCGACGGAGGGGCGGCAATTTTTGCTACCTGCGGTCCGGGTGGGAACATCTGCTTTGATGACACAGGAAATTTTTACTTTGTCGATTTTGTTGGTTTTAACGTTCGAAAAATTGATACTTTCGGCGTAATATCCACAGTCGCAGGTAGTGGGATAACTACTTATAATGGAGAGGGAATATCCGCTACACTTGCTAATCTTGGATCAGTATCGATTGCTTTTGATCCTACGGGTCATTTAGTCATTTCTGATTACGCTAACAAAAGGGTTCGTAGAATAGATGGTTCAGGTTTTATTAATACAATTGCTGGAAACGGAATAAATGGCTATACAGGTGATAATGGTCCGGCTGATGCTGCAGAAATAAAAGGTCCTAATGGTATTGCTTTTGATACCTGTGGCAACTTGTTTATTGCTCAAATTAATAGCCCTTGCATCCGTAAAGTCTCATTCAATCCTTCCTGCATACCTCAAAGAGTATTTGAAACATCCATCACCCAATTAACAATCTACCCCAACCCCTCATCATACGAGCTGCACATAGACAATCTCAGAACCAGCGCAGAATATGCTCTATTTAACATAGTCGGCATTATAGAACAAAGCGGCACCCTCAAAAAAGGCAACAACAGTATCTCTATACAAGCCTTACTAGGTGGTGTTTATATCCTTCAGCTAATAGATGATGAAGGCAGAAGAACCGTAAAGAAAATAATAAAGGAATAATTTCTTTAGACGTAGAGAGGCCATGCATGGCCTCTACCATACGATCACCCCGCTCATTGGCCCCTGCCTATCCCATGCAGGCTCATCCCTCTTATTAGGACGGCTTATGAAGCAATCAGACACTTCTTGCTTCTCTAAACACGTAGAGACGCCATGCATGGCCTCTACCACATACAACCACGCCACTCATTCCCCCCTGCCTGCCAGCAATGCAGTTCTAAACAACAATTATTCAATCCATTAAACAAGTAGAGACGCCATGCGCGGCGTCTCTACGAAATTCATGAACTATTAAATCGAGCGTCTACTTCTCGAGCACAAAATGAAACACCTTACTTCCCGCTGCTGCCTGCACATTCAGCAGGTACATGCCATTGGTGAGGTTACTGTTCAGCAATATCTGCTCATTGATAATGCCGCCCTTTGCTACGCCCTTGCCTGAGTAAACTACCTGGCCCAGCATATTTGTTATTACCAGCGTCACGGCTTCGTCGCGGTTTGTACCCACCGATCCGTTCAACGTAAATGTTCCCTTATTCGGGTTTGGCTGCAGCCTCACTTCAAAAGCAACCGGGTTAACCACGATCTGTGTGATCGTTGCCGATATCGCACCATCGCTGCCGGTCACCAAATGTGTAACGATCACGGAGCCAACGGCAATGCCGGTTACCGTGCCATTGGCATCTACAGTTGCGATACTATTATCACTGCTTGTCCATTCGCCACCCATTGCATCATCTCCCAGGCTTATAGCAGCGCCAATGTTTGTGATCGCAGTGCCGTGGTCATGTGGCGCAGGCGTATGCACAGTAATAGATTTTGTTGCTGTTGCCGCACAACCACTGGCTGCAGGATAAGGCACCGTATAAGTGATAACCACCACACCGGCAGTGCCCACACCGGTCACAACACCGGTAGCGCTCACACTGCCCAATGCAGAATTGCTGCTGCTCCATATACCGCCCGGTGTGGCGTCAGATAAAGTGATGGTAAGCAAATGGCCCACATTATTGGCGCCCAGTATCGGCGACACCACCAGCAGCGGATTTACCGAAACTATTGCGGTAATGATGCAACCGTTTGTGCCGGTATAAGTAACTGTTGCAGTACCCGCAGAAACACCATACACGCGGCCCGAAGGACTGATAGTTGCAGTGCCCACAGGGCTGATGGTCCAGGATACGCCTGTTGTTGCGTCAGACAGGAATGTTACCGATCCTATACCGCACACTGCCAGGTTGCCCAGTATCGGGGTTGGCAATGGCTTAACGGTAACCGCATAGGTCTTGAAACATCCGGAGCCAAGCGAATAGGTAACTGTATTCGTACCGGCAGTCAACCCGGTAACAGTGGTTACTGTGGTGCCCGTTGTCACAGATACACCCGATGTGCTCGTCCATGCGCCGCCTGGTGTGAAGTCACTTAATGTAATTGTAGCGCCAACGCATACCGAGGTAGCGCCGCCTATGCTTGAAGGCAGCGCGCTAACGGTTACTACTGCAGTTGCCGGGATACCCGCTACTGTGTATGATATTGTTGTTGTCCCTGCCGCAACACCGGTCACAATACCTGAGGTGCCAACTGTCGCGATAAATGTGTTTGAAGAAGACCATACCCCACCCGGTGTCACATCAGACAAAGCAGTAGTTGTGCCAATACACAGACCAAACGTACCTGTTATCGGGCTAACACTTGATGCATTGACGGTAACTGCGTAGGTAGCAGATACAGAACCGCAACCAGTGGTAACAGTGTAGCTGATGGTAACTGTGCCTGCTGCAACGCCGGTTACAAGGCCCGTTGGAGAAACTGTAGCATTTGAGTTGCCAGCAGACCATACGCCACCGGCTACCGCATCAGTAAGCATAATGCTAAGCCCTACGGTAACAGATGATGCACCGCCGATAGTGCCGGCAGTGAGGCCGTTCACGGTAACAACTGCAGTAGCGGTCGCGCTGCCGCAGCTATTGGTCACGGTATAAGATATAACAGATGTTCCTGCGGTTACCCCGGTTACATTACCCGAGCCATCTACGGTAACATTACTGTTCGATGAGCTCCAGCCACCGCCCGCAACCGGGTCAGACAATGTTATTGCCGACCCGACACATACAGGGCCTGAGCCACTGATGGTACCGGCAACTGGCAGCGGATTAACGCTCACTACTGCAGTAGCGGCCGCAGTGCCACATGAATTAGTTACTGTATAAGAGATCGTTGTAGTTCCCGGTGTCAGTCCTTTCACCACACCCGAGGCGCTAACTGTGCCGATGGCCATATTTGTTGAGCTCCAGGTACCGCCCGGTACCGCATCGGTGAGGGCCGTTGTAGCACCTACGCAAACTGTAGCTGAGCCGGAGATCGTTCCGGCGCCGGCGCCAGCGCCTGCATTTACGGTTACAACTGTAGTGACAAAACAACCTGCCCCCGCAACTGAATAACTGATCGTTGCTGTTCCGTTTGCTATTCCCGTTACAGTACCGGAGACCGCATCAACGGTTGCCACAGAAATATTGCTGCTGGCCCATGAGCCGCCACCTGTGGCATCACTCAGTGTTATAACAGATGGCATGCAGATAGGTGAATTATTGGTGATAGCGCCCGGCATAGCCGTTACTGTTACAATTGTTGTCGTTTTACACCCGGTAGCAGTGATCGCATAGGTGATAGTCGCAGTTCCAACGCTCACACCCGATACCATTCCCGAAGCAGAAACAGTAGCTACAGTTGTGCTGCCGCTTGTCCATGCGGTTCCGCCGGTAACAGCGTCCGAAAGGAGCGTGGTTCTGCCCTGGCATACCAATGTGTTGCCCGATATTGCCGATGGCACCTGATTTACACTGATATTCCATGTCCTTGCACAACCAGAGCTGAGGGCGTAAGTCACCGTTGCCGGGCCTACCGAAACGCCGGTAACATTACCGGACCCATCGATCGTAATGCTGCCGCTCGCAGAGCTCCACAAGCCGCCCGCAGTCACATCGCTCAATACTATTGTTGAGCCAACACAAACATTAGTTGGTCCGGTAATAACTGCCGGATTTGCATTTACGGTAACAACCAGCGCAGTGCGGCAACCCGCAGGAGCTGTTAATGTATAATAGATCGGGGCTGTACCAACGGTAACTCCCGTCACCAAACCGCCGGAGCTGACGCTGGCGATCGACGGTATACCGCTTGTCCATACACCACCCGGCGTAGCATCAGACAAAGCTGATGTTGCTCCCTGGCACAATGAGGCATTGCCTGCGATCGGCGAAGGGAGCGGATACACGGTTACTGTTGCAGTGGCATAGCCCGTGCCTACCGTGTAGCTGAGCCGCGCAGTACCCGCGCTGATACCCGATACCACACCAGAGGCCGATACCGAAGCCACGCCTGCATCTGCCGCATTAATGCTCCATACGCCACCTGCAGTAGCGTCAAAGAAAGGTGTTGTAGCACCAACACACAGGTAGAAGTAGTAGCCGGTTATTGCCGCAACGGTTACCGTTGTGGTAGATGTGCCTACTGTTACCAGCCTGGTAGCAGTTGCAGTACCGCAGGTTCCGGTTACTGAATAGGAGATCGTAACCGTACCGGCAGCTACGCCGGTAACCAGTCCGCCGGTAACGGTTGCATTACCATTGCTGGCGCCCCAGGTACCGCCTGCCACTGCATCGGTCAAAGTAATATTGCTGCCCACCAACACAGTGGCCGGACCGGTAATGGTTCCGGCGCTGGTTGCAGGGTTTACGGTGACTACCGTTGTTGCTGCTATGCTCCCGCAGCTGCCGCTGACGGTATAAGATATAGTTGCCGTACCTGCTGCAACACCTGTTACTATTCCTGTAGAGGCAACCGTTGCAATACCGCTCGCGCTGCTGCTCCATACTCCCCCACCGACAAGATCAGTAAGGCTTAAAGTAGCTGTGGGGCATATTGCACCTGTACCTGTAATAGTTCCTGCATCGGCTGTGCCTGCATTCACGGTTACATCCAGCGTTGCTGTTGCTGTGCCGCAGCTATTGCTCACGGTATAAGAAATGGTTGTTGTTCCAGCGGCTAAGCCTGTAAACACACCGCCTACACTTATTGTGCCTGTAGCAGGGTTGGCGCTGCTCCACACGCCACCGCCTGTTGCATCACTGAAGTTTACCGTAGCACCTATACACAGGGTATTGCCGCCAGATATGCTGCCCACAGTGGTTGTTGAATTCACACTTACAATTTTCGTTGCAGCAACTGTGCCGCAGCCATTAGTAACGGTATAAGATATTGTTGTAGTACCTGTTGCAATGCCTGATACTACTCCCGAAGCGCTCACAGTGCCCACAGCAGGGTTTGTACTGCTCCATACGCCGCCTGATGCTGCATCTGTAAGCGCAGTAGTGCCGCCGGCACACGTTGTGGCAACGCCGGTGACACTGCCTGCGACGGGCAGCGGATTAACAGTGACAACCTTTGTAGCTGCTGCTGCTCCGCAACTGTTGGTTACGGTGTATGATATAGTTGTTGTGCCTGCTGCTATGCCCCTTACCACGCCACCTGTTGACACAGTGCCTGCAGCAGTATTCGTGCTGCTCCACACACCGCCGCCTGTTGCGTCAGAAAGTGTTATTGTTGCGCCCGCGCATACCGCCGATGCACCCGATATGGTGCCTGCAGATGCAGCAGCATTCACGGTCACAATTGCTGATGAGAACAGTGTTCCGCAGGAATTGGTGACGCCATAGGATATTGTTGTTGTGCCTGCGGCTATGCCGGTCACCACACCACTCGTTGACACGGTGCCTTTTGCAGGAACTGTGCTGCTCCAGGTACCGCCGCTGCTGCCGCTGGTAGACAAAGCTGTTGTTGCACCCACACATACGGTCTTCACGCCGCCCACAGTGCCCGGGTTGGGCAATGCAGTGACAGTGATCGCAATAGTTTGTGTTGCGCTGGTGCTGGCAGAATTAGTGCACATTATTTTGACCGCATCGGTGCCTGCATAACCTGCTGTGGGCGTATAGGTGCAGCCGGTTGGCGTTACCGCACCACCGGTCGCAGTTCCCACCGCGGGAAATCCGCCAAGTGTGCCGTGTGCCGGACCGGAAACAATGGTCCATGTTTCAGATCCTGTTACCGCAGCATCATTGATCGTAAGGTTTGCATTTATGTCGTTTGCACTTGAGTTCTGGCACACCGTTTTTGTCGGCGGGCCTGTGAATGTCAATGCAGGTGCGGGCACTATGGTTATCGCATAATCCCTTGCTTCGCCATAGCTATAGCCGGTCATGCAGGGGTCCATGGTAGGATAATAATGTCCCGAACCGGAGAAGCTCAGCACGCCACGCATTTTATAAGTGCCGCTGGTGGCACCTCCCGGTACAGTGATCGTTGTGCTTCCGTAGTTGGCAAACGATGTAGTGTTACCACCCACGGTTTCTGTCGACTGGAATACGCCATCCTGGTTAAAGTCGATCCAGAATTGTGTAAACACCGCATTGCCACCTGTAGAAATAGCAACGCCATATACCCCACCACTGTGGAGCGTACACCCGAATTCTGTCTGATCTATATACCCGGTACCGTCACAGCGTGCAGAGTCGCTGATGGATGTGCCGGCATCACCGTCTATATCCACCGACTTAAAGGCCAGCGCATAACTGTTGCAGGAAGCATATGGAGCAGAGCCGGTAGCCGAACAGAGCGTACCCGGCACCACAGTATAAGTTGCAGTTGCAAAGCCGCAGATATTGGTATAAGTAATGGTGGCCGTACCTGCCGCCACTCCCGTTACAACACCGGTTGTTCCGTTCACCGTGGCAATGCCGGTATTGCTGCTGGTCCATGTGCCCAGCGGTATCGCATCATTCAGGAAGCTCGTGCCGCCAATACTGGTGTAAGCGATACCACTGATAGGCGTTGGCGTAACCAGTACATTCACCGTTGCAGTAGCCCTGCAGCCACCGGTCACCGTATAAGAGATAACCGTTGTGCCGGCAGTAAGACCGGAAACAGCGCCTGAGGCGTCCACAGTTCCCACGGCAGTGTTGCTGCTGGTCCAGGTTCCGCCGGCCGTTGCATCGGTCAGGCTAACCGCACCACCGGTGCATATGGCTGCTGCAACCGGGGCAATAGCAACGGGGTTTGTTGTAAATGTGAAATTGTCAGAAGCAATACCATTTGCCACCACCTGCACAGAATAGGTACCCGCAGGCAGGCCCGCCGGCAGGTCAAATTTAGCTGTGTCAAGCGCAGAGCCGGTCATTACTGCTCCCGGCCTGTTCCAGTAGGAAGTCGTAGCATAGTACACATTAGTGCCTGATGTAAGGCGCACGATCGGGTAGTTGGTAGACATCTGCCAGTCGTCACCGTAAGAAGCCCCCTCTGATATACCGTTGAACAGTGTTCCGGTTATTGAATAGTTGGAGCAAGTGTTAGTCAGGATATTTGTGATAGTTGGTTTACCTGCGGCCAGCGGCGAGCCGCTGGGCACATACTCAAAATACTGGTCGCGGCCCTGGCGTGTGTACAGTATGGTACCATCGGGCAGCGAAAGCATATTGGTAATGAAGCAGGGGCCCGTAATGGTATCGCCTGTTACGCCCGGTGCATCGAGCAGGGTATATGTGTTGGTGATATAATCAAACTCATAAAATACAGTTGAATCCGGAAAGTGGTCGCCGGGCCTTGGCGGAGGGGAGAGCGCCATCAATATCTTACCATTCGGCATCATTGCAGATGCTGCATCAGGCGCACCCCAGCCATTTGGCAGCCCCGGGCCCGCAGTCCAGGTTCCGGGACTGGTAGTGCCGGTTGGTGTATAGAATGCAGAAGTGCCGGGAGACCCGACCATGTATATCTTGCCATTAGGCAATAGAAAGCCTGCACCTGTTTCCGAACCATAAGGGTCATAAAGAGAAACCGGAACGGTGCCGTCATTTATCCATGTATGTGTGGCAGGGATAAAACGCTCAGAAGTGGTGCCATAATTATCTACAAAAATAGTGCTGTTGTCCGGCAGCTTCACCCACACAGCCTCATTGTCACCGCGCAGGCAGGTGCCTGTGTGAGCATAAGTATTCGTAACAGGGTTATAAATAAAGTTGAGCCGTGTGCTGGCTGTGTCTACCACCGCCTGCAGTATGGTGCCGTCCGGCAGCATTATAGAGTTTGCATCAGAAATTTTATGGTTTACAACGATCTGCGGGCACATGGTCCACACATTCGTCTTCGGATCCCATACTTCGCTCTTGGGGCCGCCATCGCCATACTCGCCGCCGGCTATATATACACGCCCGTCCAGCAGCACCTGGGATGAAAAATACAGGCGCTCATTATGCATGGGTGCAATCGTAGACCAGGTACCATTGATATAGCTGCCATGGCTATCCGGTGTCAGCCGGTCCCAGGTAGTACCGTAACCTGTGCCGCCCGATGACGTTTTGCACAGCACGGTACCGTCGGTCAGCAGCAACATTACGCCTGCATTATAATGCGGCGCAGTTCGTGTTACCGGAACCCACGTACCCTGTGCCCGGCTTTGCCAGTTGCATAAAATAAAACAGGCCAGCAATAACAGCTTGCCCATAATATTCACGTGGCTCCTCAAAGTAAAAACTGCACGGTTCAAGCTGCCGGCTTTTTTCGGAAGTCGTATATGTTCACCCATCTTAACTTATTTGTACACAAGGTAGAAAAAATATAGGCCTGGCAAAAAATATCGGGGTATATGTATAAAAATAAGTGGCGTATAGTAATATGATTCTTGTAATTGTGCCTACCTTTATGGTCCTAAAACATCACAAATGGTGAAACTTAGACTTTTCCTGCTGCTCAATATCTTCTGTCTTTTTGCAAATGCCCAGGAGAACGTACCCGCAAGCATTTACGATTTTAAGATCCCGGCACACCAGGGCGAGGCTATAGACCTGTCGCAATACAGGGGCCGTAAGATACTGATGGTAAATGTAACGGCCCAGGACGACCGCAACCGTGAGTATGCTCAGCTCGAAGAACTTTACCAGAAACATAAGGACAAGCTGGTTATCATTGGCTTTCTCACAGAAGATTTTTTAACAGAGCCCGGCTCAAAGAAAAACAAGCCGCTTACCTTCAGGACGTACGAAGTCACTTTCCCGCTGGCAGCCAAGATCAAAGTAAGGGAGCCCGAGATGGCGCCCGTATATAGATGGCTCACACAGAAGAAGTACAATAAATTCATGGATACCGAAGTGAAGTGGGATTTCCAGAAATACCTGATCAACGAAAAAGGCGAGCTCATCGCCGAATTTGACCCGAAAATAAGGCCAAACAGCCCTGAGATCATTGCAGCGGTAGAAAAATAACAGCCTGAGAAATTGATTTGGCCCCGGCTTATTGCTGACATACTGCTTTAGTGCTAAACCTTCCTCCGCTCCTGAGCGGCATACTTGTACATCAATACATTTCCGGATTTACTGAGATGACAAAGATGGGACCACCGGCGCTCATCATCCTACATGCGCTGTTCACAACACGGTAATTAAGCGGCCCACTCGTAACCAGGATACATAAGCCGAAGCATCTGCTACCTTCATTTCCGGGTGTTACGAAAGGGCCCGGACTTGTTCCCAAAAGCAAAGAGGCCGCCTCCATAGAAGCAGCCTCTTTGCTTTTGGTATCAATGCGTTTTACCCATTTGTAAAGCACATGATCTGTTTCGGTAAAGCGGATCATTTCTGGCCGTTCAGCGTCTTCATTTGCTTTAGCAGGTCGTTCATCTGTTGCTGCATCAGCTCTAACTTTGCATTCAGCGCCTCATTCGATTTTTGTAATGATTCATTCTTTGTGTTCAGTTCTTGCACCGCTTTTACCAGCGGCACGGTAAACTCTTCGTAAGAGATCGTGTAATTGTCCTTATCATTCGCCGGCTTGTGAACACCGCTGAAATCAAAACCCGATTGCTGCGCGGCGGCATCTACTTCCTGGGCTATGAAGCCCGTATGCGTGATCGCTTCTGCCAGGTCGTAAGACTCCTTCATATTATTGACGATACTGTCGGCAACACCATGAAAACGCTCCAGCTTGCGGGCCTGCAAACGATAGGTAACCGGCCTGAGCTTACTGATAAAATCAAGCCCCGGCACATTGGCCTGCACATTGGTCTTGAACCGGCCGTCAGATATCACCGACCAGGTTGCAGCACCGCCTATAGAAGTTACTGAGCCGTTGCCCACCAATACGCGGTTGCTCACGGTTACCGTAGCAAAAGCGCCGATAACCGTACTGTTCGAAAGCCCGTCTACGCTAACGCCTGCCTGGTAGCCGATAGCGGTATTTTGCGACCCTGTACTATTGTTCAGAAGCGTACTGGGGCCAACACCAACGTTTTGCGAGCCGGTTGTATTATTACCAACCGCCTGGAATCCAAAGCCGGTATTCCCGAAACCGGTAGTGTTATTTACCAATGCCAGATAACCCGATGCCGTATTGTAAAAGCCTGTTGAATTAAAGCGCAATGACCAGTAACCGAGGGCGACGTTACTGTAACCATCCGTATTGCTCTTCATCGCTTCGTAACCAATTCCGGTATTACCCACAGCGGTAACGTTAGACGACAATGAAGCGTACCCAAATGTAGTATTTGTACTCGCAGTTGTGTTGGAGGCCAATGCTAAGTACCCAACTGCAGTATTCCCGTTCCCGGTCGTATTGACGAGCAATGCATTGCTGCCAATTCCGGTATTTTGTATCCCTGTTGTTGTGTAGCTTAAGCCACCATAACCAATCCCAACGTTATCGTGGCCGGTGGTATTAGCCTGCAAAACAGCAAATCCCACCGCGGTATTGGCATATCCGGTAGTATTACTCGCTAAGGTACTGATACCATTTGCAGTATTGTCAAACCCTGTTGTGTTACTTGCCAGGGCATTAAAGCCCGTTGCAGTATTGTATTGCCCGGTTGTATTGCTGTACAGTGCATTGCTGCCTATCGCGGTGTTATGGTTATTACCGCCCGTATTGTTGTCGCTATACAGCGCATGGTAACCTACAGCTACTTCATCACTTCCCGTTGTATTGCTGAATAAGCTTTCAAAGCCCAGTGCGGTATTATTGTTGCCTGTGGTATTTCCAAAAGCCGCTGAAGTTCCCATTGCCAGGTTGTTATTCCCTGTAGTATTAGCCTTGAGGCCAAAATAGCCGTTTGCGGTGTTATTATTCCCTGTAGTATTATTTTCCATACTGCTGACACCGGTTGCGGTATTACCAAAACCTGTGGTGTTGGCGAGCAGGCTGAGTGAGCCGAAACCAGTATTAGAAACACCTGTAGTATTTGCTGTAAGGCTCTGGAACCCTACGGCCGTGTTTCCATAGCCCGTGGTATTTAGTTGAAGGCTTTGATAACCGATTGCAATATTACCATCCTGGAGATTGGAAGCAAGGGCAAAATCGCCTATGGCAATATTATTGAAGTTATTGGTACCGGCCGCCAGGTTATAATTGCCGATCGCAATGTTATGGCTGCCTGTGGTATTGGCAAGCAAAGATGAGTCGCCCATTGCAATGTTATAGTTACCCGTAGTATTATTAAGCAGCGCATTGTTGCCAAAGGCGCTGTTGAAAGACCCTGTGGTATTAAGGTTCATGGCATAGTGGCCCATTGCCGTATTCCTGATACCTGTCGTATTGTTGTAGAGTGCGGCTACACCATATGCATTATTTTTTATCCCGGTAGTGTTGTTATACATAGATGTAAGACCCGTAGCATTGTTCGCGCTGCCGGTTGTATTGTTGAACAGCGCTTCTCCGCCAATGGCTGTGTTGAACGAGTCGCTCATTCCCACATTCAGTGCATTCTCACCAATCGCGGTGTTCCATGCCCCGGTTGTATTATTAGCCATAGCGTTAAAGCCGGTTGCTGTATTAGACATGCCGGTGGTATTTTGATTTAATGCCGCATAACCTGTTGCTGTATTATAAGAAGCTGTAGTATTGGCGACCAATGCGAATGCACCCGTTGCCGTATTGGCGCCACCTGTAGTATTGAAGGCTAATGCGTATCCACCCGTTGCCGTATTGTTGCCCCCTGTAGTATTGGTGTACAGCCCCGCGTAGCCTGCCGCCGTGTTGTAAGAGCCGGTCGTATTGTTGGTTAAGGCAAATGCGCCTGTTCCTGTATTATAAGCGCCTGTCGTACCAGCCACAAGCACGGAGTCCCCGATAGCCGTGTTCCAATTGCCCGTACCCGGAATGCCAGAGCTGTGCCCATACGATACGTTAGATGTATTCATGTTGATCTCTCCCGCCCATTGGTTATTTACCCGGAGACGAAAAGCTGCTGTATCTTTTGTGCCAATAAAGTTTGTACCGGAGTTTGTACCGGTATTACCCGTAAGCGCCCACGATGGGGTCACGGAAACCGTGGTGGTGGTTACCCCGCTTACACGGCCCTGCGAATCGGTGGTTATTACTGGGATAGTAGTAGCAGATCCATAGGTGCCTGCTGTGCCTACGTTGGGCATGCTCACTGTACCCGATGAGGTAATGGTGCCACCGGAAAGGCCCGCGCCTGCTGTTACCGAGGTTACTGTGCCCGCAGAAATGGTGGTATTCGTTACCGATGTTATCCTGCCTTTAGCATCAACGGTGATCGCCGGTACCTGGGTAGCTGTACCGTAGCTACCTGCTGCAACACCACTTGTTGCCAGGGTCGGGTTTGGATACGTGCCGGTAAGATCGCCGCCGGCAGCGCCGCCCGGTGTCACGCCGGATATTGCAGTGTTGGTCACACCAGTCACCCTTCCATAGGCATCGGTAGTCATAACAGGAACCTGCGTAGCAGAACCATAGGTACCTGCCGTACCTGCTGTGGCCAGGCCTATAGTACCTGAAGTTGTAATAGGCCCGCCGGTAAGCTGGCCGGGAGTAGTATTAACTGTGGTTACTGTGCCCGTGCCGCCTGCAGCTATTGTGGTATTGGTAACGCCGGTTACACGGCCCTGCGCATCTGTGGTGATCACAGGTACCTGCGTAGAGGAGCCATAGGTACCCGCGGCACCAACGTTTGGCATCGATATTGTGCCGCTGCCAGTGATAGTGCCACCCGCAAGCCCGGTACCTGCCGCTACCGAGGTTACCGTTCCGCCAGATGACGGACTGGTGTTGGTAACTGTAAAGTTGGGATAAGCACCAGTTACATTTATACCCGTACCGGAGGTTACACTAACGGTTTGGTTAGGGGCCGTGTTTACAACAGTAAAGTTGGGATAAGCACCTGTTACATTTATCCCCGTACCGGAGGTTACGCTGACAGTTTGGTTGGGAGCCGTGTTTACAACGGTAAATGTACCTGCACCCGTGATCGGTGAACCTAAAATGGAAATACCCGTACCCGCAGCCAAACCAACGGATGATACTGTGCCCTTATTGTTAAATGTATTCCAGTCAGCAGATGTAAGATAACCATTGCTGCCGGTTGTAGCCTGTGTGATGCCTATTGTTCCTGCAGACGTGATCGGGCCACCGGTCAAAGGCGCTGAAATATTCACTGTGGTCACGGTTCCTGCGTTGATCGGTATGCTGGTGTTGGTCACAGCCGTTACCCGGCCTTCGGCATCTGTTGTGAAAACAGGCACTTGTGTGGCAGAGCCATAGGTCCCTGCGGTACCTGTTGCCGGCATGCTGAATGTAGTCCCTGTAAGCGAGAGCCCGGTACCTGCATTATAGGTTGTAGTGCTGTCATTAGTTGGTGTCCACCTGGTGCCATTCCATTTCAGGGCCTGGCCGGTTGTTGGCGTCACGGTGCTTACGCTGTTACCCTGCAATTGGTCAGCATTCCACATGGCCATCGTATTAGTGGCGCTGAATGTAGTGCCGGTGAGCGATACACCCGTACCTGCTGAGTAAGCAGTAGTACTATCGGTTGAAGGTGTCCAGTTTGTACCATCCCATTTAAGTACCTGGCCTGTTGTTGGTGCTGTTGAGTTAATGTTGCGCCCCTGCAGTTTTACCACGGTAACCGCATTATTCGCACCGGTCACATCGCCGCCCATGGTAAGATTACCAGCAAGCGCAGATGCGGAATCTGCCAGCCCGGAATGCAATGAATAAGGTACGCTCACAAGTTGCTGCGTACCCATGTCCACATAGCTCGTGCCGCCGGTCGGGTCTACCTCCACCTGCAGGTACTTCGCACCGTTGTCCCAGTTTATGCTGCCCATGGTGCCGGTTACTGCTGTGCCGCCACCTATCTGCAATGTAAACAAGCCATAGGCATTGGTCGTTGCGGTGTGCGTTTCTTCATACTGCACAGCGCCCGCAGCCGAGCCCGTATGTACCTTGAGGCGCACGCTTATGGTGCTTGATCCAATGATGCTGCCACCGGCATTGCGTGCCACAGCCTGGTAGTTGATCAGCTTTGGCGACTGCCCATAGGCGGTTACAGTAATTGCCATAACGAGGGCAATAAGAAACAATTGTTTTATTGTCTTCATAAAAGTTGGTTTAAAAAAATGAGGGGTAATTAATTGAGCTTGGTGAATTTTATCGTTTTTACATTTTGGTTATGTTCATCACTTACGAGTATCAGGTAAGCACCTGCAGCCAGCGAGTGAATGTCATATACATACATCGTTTCTGTTCCGCTGCTCAGGTCCTGGTAGGGCAGTTGCAGTTGCCGCCCCGGCATGTCGAACAGTGTTACCTTATAATTGCTGCCGCCACTGTTGGTTATTGCTATATTGATCTGCGCCGATGCAGGCACCGGGTATACCTTTACAGAAATATTATTGGGCTGCACATTGTAAACCGCAACATCTGATGGCAGCGGCTGCTGAAAACCCTGTGTCAGGACCAGTGATGAGCTCAATGTAGTTACTGCCACCTCACCGGTAGTAGCCGACAAAGACCCCCACGAAGCCGCCATATAAGCGCCCCCCGAACCGATCACCTGCCGCTCCAGCGACTGGCCGCGCGCACCCATCCCGACAGAAATGAGCAGTATTAGGATTAAGCTGTTTTTCATAAATATCTTTTTAGAATAGTAATGGAAATAAATACTTGGTGAACTTTCAACCCCACGGCTCAAAGGTTGTGAATTGCGTGCCGGCCGGCAATCGTTAATTCTACTGATTTATACAAAGCATAGCCAAGTAAGGCGTCATTAATACTAATGATTGCCCTTACTTAACAGCTACACCGCAGCATCAGTTAATCCCCGATATTCTTTAGATAATCCTTTTCCAGGCCCGCCAGCGCTGCATCATAGCCTGCGCGGTCATTAAACGCTTCCGGATGGTAGCCATCGCCCGCCGCGTGTTTTTCGTGAAGGTCAAACTGGCTGGCATGAGAAGAGAGTCACAGATCGAACTTCAGTTTCTTCATTGCGCCAATAGTGTATGCATAATCGGCAGTGATTTCCGGGTAGCGCGTCACATCCTTCAGCTTCGGCACGATCACCGATGGCATATTCGCGATCAGCACCCTGTATACCTTGTTCTGGTCGCTTACATCAAACAAAAAGCTCGTAGAGCCCTTTGTATGGCCCGGGTGCGAAAGCGCTGTGATGCGCATATCGCCTATGTTTATCGTATCACCATCATGCAGCATGCGGTCTGCTTTCACCGGCTCAAACAAGCGCCCCTTGCCACCCATCGCATAATCCGAACTGCCACCATCAGCCAGCGCAGCCGCATCGCGCTCATTTACCATCATCCTTGCACCCGTCAGTTTCTTCACCTCCGCCATAGCCCCTACATGGTCATAGTGCACCTGCGTGGTCAGCAATATCTTAATGTCTTTGAACTTAAAGCCCAACGTCTCCACATGCCTGCGTATCATTGCCGTAGATGCCGCAAGACCCGTATTGATCAGTATATGTCCCTGCGGAGTCGCAATGAGATAACAAGCCAGGTCGTCCGTACCCACATAGTATAAGTTGCCTGCAATGCGAAACGGCCGGCAATCCTGCGACCACTCCTGCTGCGTCATCGGAACCTTATACTGCTTTTGGGCCGTTGCTAAAAAACCACATAGCAAATTTGCCGTCACAGCCGCTACCATTAGTGGCTTCTTAAATACGCGCATAGATATCATTGAAAATTGAAGATATGTATTTTCCGATTTTCTAAAGCACGCACGCCGCAATTTTTTGCAGCGCAACTCCACTTTAGAAAATTATTTTTTGCCCAAACCAGGTTACTACTATTAAAGCCGATGGCAAGCCTATCCTGAGCTTCGAAGGGGCGCTATTCATCCAAGAATTGCTATTGAGCCACCGTCGCACATAATATCGAACAACCATATCTTTTCCTTAGGAGACCGCCGCACAACTTTGGATGTATTTGTCTTGAACGCCAATATTTGTAGTTGAGATGAAGACCTGAAATGTAGCGGTACTATATCTGTCTGCCCATGAGTTTAGATAGAGATTCTTTATATTGTTCGCTCACGGTGAGTTCAATATCCTGCAGAAAAATGCTGTTGCGACGTATGGCCGTAACCTGGTTAAAATTGATAATGAAAGATTTATGGATCCGCAACATATAAGGTTGGATAAGTGATTCTTCTATTCCCTTCATGCTCATCCTTACCAGAAGAGGTTTCATTGCGGAGTCAATAAAAAATATCTTTATGTAGTCCTTGAACGCTTCAATATATCTTATCTCTCTGATATTTATTTTGACAAGGCTATAATCTACATGTACAAAAAGCCAGCTTGCATCAGGCACGTTTTGATCGGCGGTTGAAGTCAATTTCAAGGTATACCGTTCCTGGGCTTTGTTGCATGCTTTTACAAACCGCTGAAACGGTACAGGTTTTACCAGGTAGTCTATTAAGTCCAATTCATATCCCTGCAACGCAAATTGTTCATACGCGGTAATAAATATGAACATGGGTCTTACCGTTAGGCTTTCGATCAGCTTGATCCCATTAAGCCCGGGCATCTGAATATCGCAGAATACAAGATCCACCGGTGTGTGTTGGAGTACTGCCAACACTTCCATAGCATTTTTGCATGTGCCGACCAGCTCCAGGAAAGGCACCTGTTTCACATTGTCTTTTAACAAGTCAAGCGCAAGAGGCTCATCATCAACTATAATACAACGAATCATTTGAAAACTATATTCAGGGAGACTAAAAACCAATCTTCGGTATGCTTGACATCCAATTCAAAATTATCACCGTATAGCAGATTAAGACGCCTGCGTACATTGGGAAGGCCGATACCATGTATATCATCTTTATTCTCCGATTGATGCTTTAAATACTTGTTTTTTATGGAAAAAATCAACCGCTCATTTGTTACAGTCATAGTGATATGTATAACCAGCTGAGTGATTGTGCCAGTTCCATGCTTAAAAGCGTTCTCTACGAACGGGATCAATAACATAGGCTCAATGAGCACATCTACTCCGTCAGACATATGTATCTCGGAGATCATCTGGAGTTCTTCTCCGAACCTGATGCTCTGAAGATCTATGTAGCTTTGCAAATATTCAATTTCCTTTTGGATAGGAACTTTCTTTTCATCTGTATCATATAACATATACCGCATCAAGGTGGAAAGCCGCATGAGCATTGGTTCAAGCTTGTCTGATTTTATTCTGGCGAGGGCAACAATATTATTCAGCGCATTGAACATAAAATGAGGACTGATCTGCCAGCGCAGGAATTGAAGTTCAGACTTTAGATTTTCATTTTCCTTCTCCTTTTGCTTTCTTTCGGTATCTGTGCTTTGTTTCATAAGGCAGTAACAAATAGCAAACAAAGTGATCAGGACGTATAGAAATACAGGCAACCCGATTTTTATCCCCGGCATTCCGGGATTCCACATGTTATGAAGCCATTCACTGGTAAATATTAGCGCAAAAATAATACCCGTCTGCATAGAAAAAAATGAGATGTATTTGCGCCTTATAAGATACCTGGGTACTATGTAAGTAATATTGAGGTAAAACAGAGGTACCATTAAGAAGTTGTAGAATAGCAGTTCATAGTGGAAATGGCCCTTCTCAATGGGTTCTGTACCAAATTTAACATCCGGATGGAAACCTATTGGAGGTCTGGGCGGCATGCCTTGTGTTGTGCGCAGCAGGTAAGGTAAGGTAAAAAAAAGCGTCCACCCGGCAGCATGCAGAACCAGTTCTACCCACTTATTATTTCTAACATCCTGGCCCGTTCTCATGCGATTGATTTTTCTTTCTTAAGCGATGGAAACGCTCATTTATAACTTGTATGAGATCTTGAGAATTCATATTGAGTACAGTCTCATCCTTCCCGGAATACTCATCACTGTTACAAATATTTTCTAAAGATCGCCTTCTATACGTCAATGTACGTACAACCGCGACAAATATTGAGAATCATGCGACAAACGCGTGAAAAACAATTTAACATGCCTAAATATTTAAATAAGATGAAGTAAGGAAAAGCATTATCGCAAAAATTAACGTGTTTATCGCTTCTTTTATCGATTATGTCTTGACTGATGTAAGGCAGAAGATTAATCCGCGGAAGTTTGCGTTCATCCTTTTGTTGATGCGCATATATTTAATCATTGTTGTTTTAATGCTGGGAATTCCATCCTATGGACAGCTTATAAGGAAAAAGGTTGAATCCCCGCCTTCCCCCCTTGAAAAGATAGCCGTCTACGATCATTTTAGTCAGGTTTCACTTCACGAGGTATATCAGACATTTATCTCAAAGTATAACGTCAGAATATCTTATGATTCCAACTACTGTAAAAAACGGTACTTTTCATTTTGGTTTACCGGAACGCCATTGCCTCTTGCAATTGAGATCACAACGCGCGATCCGGGAACCTCCTACCGACCGCTGGACAAGATGAGTTTTCAAATTGACACTAATTTGCAAATAACCGTCAAACGCATTGGTAAAATTTTGACGTATGACGATGCCGGCATTCTGATTCGCGACGCACCGATTCAAAACAAATTCACAGGACCGCCACAAAAAAGAAATCTTACCATTTCCGGCAAAGTAGTTGACATAACCTCGGGGGAGCCAATACCTTCGGCAAATATAGTTGTAGCCGGAACATCGATCGGCACTGCATGCAATCCTGATGGACTGTTTTCACTATCTGGTGTACCAGCAGATACATCGACAATTTCCGTGAGTTATATCGGCTATACCACTCAGGGTATTTACCTGGCGCCAGATATGCAAACAAGCAATATTCAGATAGAACTTTATCCCACGAAGGAATCTACGCTGAACGAAATAATTGTGACCGCAAACCGCAGTGACGTGATGCAGATGTCTCAGGACAATTTAAGCGTGGTGAAACTGTCTCCCGCAAAGCTCGCCGAGCTTCCCAACGTTGGCGAAAAGGATGTAATGCGGGCGTTTCAGTTAATGCCCGGTATAAGCGCTTCAAATGAATCTTCTTCAGGCCTGTACGTACGTGGTGGAACGCCAGATCAAAACCTGGTTACCTATGACGGTTTTACTATTTATCACGTTGATCATCTTTACGGTTTTTTTAGTGCCTTCAATGCCAACGCTGTGAAAGATGTGCAACTGTACAAAGGAGGGTTTGATTCTAAATTCGGAGGTAGGTTATCAAGTGTAATGGAGTTGACCGGAAAGGAGGCGGATAAGAAAAAATTCAATTTTGGCGGTGACGTAAGTTTATTGAGCGGTAATCTCTTCACCGAGATCCCATTGACTGAAAACGTATCTATTCTTGCAGCATGGCGAAGGTCCTGGAAAGGGCCGATATATAATTGGATATCCAGCTCGTTCAATCAAAGCAGTGAAACAGAAGACTCCCAGCAACAGCCTACTGCGGGCGGTCCGGGTGCAGGTCCGTCTGTGGACACAAAGACCACATCTTACTTTTCGGATCTCAATACCAAAGTAGTGTTTACACCAACCAGCAGGGACAATTTATCCTATAGCTACTTTTACAGTATCGACAAGCTGGACAACAGTACTAGTTTTACTGCACCGGCAGGGTTTGGTGGCAGCAGCTCCTTAGGGCTGAGCAATGGAAGCACAGACCTTACGCGTTATGGTAATGTGGGTATGAGTTTGAAATGGACACGAAAATGGACCGAAAAATTCAACGGGAATATCCTGGCCAGTTATTCTGATTATTACAGCAAACGGGATCGCTCCAATGAACGAACTTCCACAGACAGCCTGGGAGAACAATCAACGGTGAAAACAGGAATCCTGGAAACTAATGACCTCACCGACATAAGTATCAAGGCAGATTATAACTGGGATTTATTGCACAGCAATAGCCTCAACTTTGGACTTTTTGGAACAGACTACAATATTAACTATGCTTATAATCAAGACGATACTACGGACGTAATAACAAAAAAGGGAAAGGGAATTTTAATGGGTGGCTATCTTACGGATAAAATAACGTTATTTGGAAAGCGGCTTGAAGTAAAACCGGGGG
Organism: Chitinophagaceae bacterium; assembly: GCA_947476485.1. Taxonomy (GTDB): domain Bacteria; phylum Bacteroidota; class Bacteroidia; order Chitinophagales; family Chitinophagaceae; genus Nemorincola. Next base: position 12,264 of record CANJQU010000024.1, on the reverse strand, counting down.
TAAGGCTGAGCTACTTTGATGTGACAGAAAAGACATATTGGGAACCACGGTGTGCCGCAGGCGTTAAGATAACCGATAAGCTGTCTCTGAAAGCTTCTTGTGGTCAATTCTACCAATTTGCCAACCGTATTACCCGGGAAGACGTCCTCTCCGGCAGCAAGGATTTCTGGATACTATCTGATAAAGATAAAATACCCGTGAGTTCATCCATACATTATATCTCCGGCCTGAGTTACGAGACAAAAAAATATTTATTTAGTGTGGAGGCATATAAGAAGGAACTTAAAGATATCAGTGAATATTCATTAAGGTTCTCATCTAACCGTTTTTTCTCAACAACAGTCAAAGAGAGCTTTTACACAGGCTACGGATACGCCCAAGGTTTAGAGCTGCTGGCGCAAAAAAAGACAGGAAAATTCACCGGTTGGATAAGCTATTCCTTTGGACAGGCACGAAACCACTTTGATATATATGGGGAGGAGTATTTCCCCGCAAACCAGGATGTTACCCATGAGTTGAAAGTTGTTGGCGTATACAAATATAAACGTTGGGACTTCTCTGCGACATGGATATTTGCCACCGGCAGGCCTTATACAGCTCCCGCGGGATCTTACACAATTACTTTACTGGACGGAACCACAGAAGACTACTTTACAGTAACCACAAAGAATTCTTTGAGACTGCCCGATTATCACAGGCTCGATCTGTCTTTCAGCTATCATATTTGGAACCAAAACAAAAAAGATATTGGCTACATCGGCCTGTCGATATTTAATGCTTACAACCGGACCAATACCTGGTATAAACAATATTACATTTCAGACGGAAGTGTAATCGAATCCACCGTTAATTATCTGGGGCTAACACCTAATCTGACACTTTCACTTAGAATCCGATAAAATGAAGATAGCAAAAAATATATTTTGGCTTTTTCTTTCTGCCCAACTTCTCAGCTGCGAAAAACAGTCTACTGCGCCAGCATATAACGAGGACCCTGTGATAGAAGGCTACCTCTATGCCGGTAATACTGTTTCCCTAAGAATTATTTCACAAATAGCCGTTTCTGGAGCTACGGTAGGCGCAGGAGAAGGAATAGATACTTTGCGAGTATTTATTGATGCGGATTCCAGCAGCCATCTGCTAACTAACGCAGGCAATGGAATTTACCAGGACAGTACGCTCATTATATTGCCCGGAAACGAATACAAACTTCATTTTAAATACAAAAGTAAAATTGTAGCAGCCAGTACAATAGTACCTTCCTTACCAAAAGATTTCACACAGTCTGCTGCAGAATTATCACTTACAAAAATCGAAGCGACAACAACATTCACGCCGGGCAGTTTTCAGATCAACGACCCCATTGATCTTAACTGGGAAAATACTGATAGATCCTATTACATGATTGTTGTGCAAAATACAGATAACCGGCCCGAATTGATCAGGGATACCACCAGCGCCAGGTTCCGGGTTGCTAATTTTAGAAATGAACCCGCTATAATTGACCAGTACCAGATCAGGGACCTACAGTTCCAGTACTTCGGCAATTATACAATTACACTATTTCACCTTAACGAGGATTATGCAGCACTATACAGCAGCAATAGCAATAGTTCACAAAACCTAACCAATCCAACCTCAAATATTATCAACGGCCTGGGAATATTTACCGGAATAAGCAAGGATACCTTGTTATTCAAAGTACATAAAAAGTAAGGTTAGCTATTATGTATTGGGCAAAGACGAATAAACTGGCTCCAGCTTTTGTAGTGGCAACTCAGCATGAATCGCATTCGCAAAAAGCCAAATTGTAAAAAGCGCATACTGCATACCGGCAGGCAGGCTGTCAACCGGGTTTATTTAGTTGTAGCAGGAGGACGACTAATAAACCACGATCTCACGCCCTTTCAGATAAGGCACCACGGGGTGAAGGTCAGGTGTCACACAGTACTCCATTTCGTGCTCAAGGCCATACTTTGAGAGGCGTTTGTAGTGAGAGCTGTCCTTAAGGAACTCAATAAGGTGATTGCCCTGCGCACACTGGTATAGGTGCTTGGCCGCCCTGGCGCTGTCGTCCTTCACCTCAAAGTCGTGCTGCAGCGCAGTAGCCACCGCACCGGCAAACAAAGTGTCCTCCAGGTTAAATTTATCCTTCCAGGATGCACAACCCAGCAGCACCCGCTTCTTTTGCCCAAGCAGGTAAGCACACAAAGCGCCCAGGTTCAGGAATGACCCGATAACTATAGAAGAAGCGCCCTCAACCATATGCAGCAGGCGTGTACCGTTGGTAGTTGTCAGTACAAGCGTTTTGTCTTTAATAAAGCCGGCCGGGTATTCCAGCGGTGAGTTACCATACTGCAGGCCTGGGGCTATTTTGCCATCACGCTCACCCGCAGTAATACTGCCCGGCAGGCTTTCGCCAATAGTGATGCACTCAGCCACAGAGGCCACCGGTATCACACACCTGGCGCCATTGTGCAGGGCCGCGGTAATAGTAGAGGTAGCCCTGAAAATGTCAATGATAACAACCACCGCATCATTTGTATCATACAGATGCAGCAGTGCAGGAGAAAGGCATACTTCCAGGCTTGGTTTTTCCACATTCGTCATCGGCGGGGATTATGGTACAAGATAAACAGTAAGCTGCTATTTTAAAAAAAAGCCCCGAAATCTCGGGGCTGTAATACGTATTGCAACAAATTGGGATCAACCAACCTATTAACCTATTAACTTATCAACTTAGTAAACCCACATGTCCACTTCCTTGTTAAATATCTCTTCGGCAGCGCGATTGCTCTCATACAAAGACTCCATCGGGTTGAGGCTCTCCTTGAACTCAGATCCAAACGGATTGCTGACCTTAGTGATCTTGCTGGCAAACTGGCGGCTCTCAAAGAACTCATCCCATGTGTAGCGGGCAATATCATTCTGTGCATTATAAACCTCATACTGTGCAAGCAACTGGCGGATATCCGGATAGTACAACCAGAACATCGCTTTAGATCCACGGTAAACTCCATCTTCACCAACCACGTCGATGATCGGTGCAATACCTACGATCCTTACTACCATTTGTCCCTGGTTACGATCAAATATCCAGTCTTCCTTGATCCTGAACTTTCTGATTGCAGTAGGGTCAAAATCCCTTTGAATGATCTTCTGTATTTCCTTATTCTCGATCGGGTCAAGGATCACCTGGGTATCAGTATGGCCCTGCACCGACTCCATGATATCTTCCTTGCTCATTACCTGGGTGAAACGGTCATCAAACTGCTTGTAGCCCTTTATTCTACCAGTCTTCAGCCCGTCGATCAGTATTTCTATGAACATACCACCACCAGAACTTTCATCACCGGCATAACGGAAAGCCACGTTCTGCTTTTCGCGAACATCGATCTCGCGCCACACACGCTTCTTCCAAAGGATGTCCGTCTCACGGATCGGTTGCCAGGCTATCGGCACACTTGCATGCGATGATATCCTGTCATAAGCCCCATCATTCGTTTTCGAAGGTGCCCAACTGGTGTTTACTCCCTTCTGGCTGCCCGGTACGGATGGATCAGCAGCCGACCCGCCCTGGGCGAAGGCAGTTCCTGTAATAAGCAACATAACTGTCGCAGCGGTTAATCTGTATGAATTCAGGATGGTCATATCCTTTGGTTTTTTTTGTACTAAATTAATTAATTTAAACTAAAACTTATCGGCGGTAAGTTTCTTACCTGCTTATCTGGTCCTACAGCCTTTATCGCATCAATAAATACCCTGTCATTAGGTTTCAGTTGTAACATACTTTTCTCAATGTTAGTATTTGCACCCACGCCTGTAAGGCGGCAACCAGCAGGATTTTTAACCTCATAAGGCCCGATGATCTCTCCCTTGTGGAGTACAGAATAAGTAAAGGCAGTTATTACAAACTTTGTATCAAAGTCAAAGTTATCAAGAGCCGCCTGCGGTGCTATCTGCGCCCTGAAAAGAGCTGCGCTCATGCCGCCACCCGGCACACCACCGATCTTTGTGATCGGGTTAGGAATACGCTTTACGCGTACACTCATACCACCCACTTTTTTCCTTGTTCCATCCTGGGTCTTGGCCAGGATACCTACCTCAACATTACCAATTTTGTCAACCGTGATGCTGTAGTGCCCTTTTTGACCCGTAACTGTCGCGCCCGGTATATCCAGGGAAACGTCTTCCACAGAATAGCCGGCAGCAGCTACCGTAACAGGATTTTCAACACCAATGTAAAATACGTTCATCTTGTCAAGCTGCATGGAAGCGCCGGTAGTACCCACCATGTATTCAAATTTGAACGGCCTGCTCTGAATACCTTGCTCAGCCGTGTTAAGTTGAATTGTTCCCTGTACTGTTTGCATTCCGGTACCATGAGCTATTGTTTCCCATGGAATAACCCCATTTACAGCAGGCTTTGTGCTGCCTCCGCCACTCATACCCTTGATCTCAGGTTTCTGCTGTTTGTTGAAGGCTGCCAACAGAATTGAAGCTTCAACTTTGTCACCTTCCAGCACATAACTGTTCTTTGGCACTGCCACAGCAGCAATAGTATCGAATTTGATATCCTTTCCGTGAGCTTCCTCGAACAGCTTATTGATCACAAGAGCCTCACTTGCACGCACGTCATTCTGGTATTTGGAAAAGAGCGCCAAAGCTGCAATAGCCGGCATGTGCTCAAAGTTACCAATGCTCCAGTCGCCGGTTGGGTTGTGTTCGTTCTTCTTCGCTGGCTGTATCTTCAAAGGCATCAGCGGACTGATAGCCGCCCTGTCTTTCTCTGTTACCGATGCCAGGAGGAAGTCACGCAGTTCGCTTATTTTCTTCTGCATTTCGTCTCCGCCTTTCTTCTCTACCAACAGCGATGTAGTTGCATCGATGTTATCCATCTTGTCGGGGAAAGTAGTGTCTTCCGGATCATGCATATCCTTAACCGGTACATATCCGCCTGCTTCCATCACAATTTTCCTTTTCCAAGTGTTCAGGTAAGCGACAAGTTCATCAGAGCGTTTAACAACTTCATCCGCCTTAACCCTGAAAGGATGCACTTTATCCTTCTGGCCCGGCGCGGCTTCATTGGCAATGATATCATTGTAAATGTCCCTGTTCTTCTGGTCAATCGCAGCATTGGATTTATCAATACTTGAGCTCAACGTCCGGAAGGCGTTGAGGATCTCATTAGATACGTTTAGGGCCAGCAGGGCTGTCAACACCAGGTACATCAGGTTGATCATTATCTGCCGCGGCTCTTTAGGTATAGACATTCTTTAATATTTACTATAGTTAGACTAAAATTGTTTACTCACTTTATGCTGCTTGAATTAACGACCCTGCATCGCAGACAGCATATTGCCATATATCTGGTTCAATGTAGTCAGGTTCTTAGCAAGCAGGCCTATTTGTGTTTTCGCAGCAGTTGCATCGGTTGCGCTGGCAGCCATTGCTTCAGAAGCGTTAACCAGGTTGCTGTAGAACTTGTTCATTGCTTTCAGATGGTTGTTGGCATCAGCAAGTTCCACTTCATATATCTGGTTCAAAGAACCGAGGTTCTTTGATAAAACAGTTACCTGCTCATGGAACTTGGTAGTGTCTTCAGCAGCAGCATTAAATGATGCCATTGTTTTAGTTGCACCCTGGAACGTGTTTTTCATCTGGCCCAAAGCATCAGCAGCTTCGCGTGCACTCTGTGAGTAAACACCGGTAGCAGCAGTAACATCGGTGATGTCTTTCATCTGCTCTACAGTTTGTCCGAATTTCTGGAAATTATCGCTCAGGCGGCGGAGGTTAGCCGGGTTGATCTGGGCTTCTTCCATCATTTTATCTAATGATTTTGACGGAGCGTCACCGGCTTTATGCGGCTCTTTCAGGCCTTTTTCATATGCTTCTACATGCGGATTGATAGTGATATCCGGGTAAAAACGCTCCCAGTAATAATCAGCATGAGGAGGAAGAACACCAAGTAAGGCGAAGATGAACACCTCGGTAAACATACCGCAGTTAAGCATGATACTTGCACCGGGATAGTGCTGTATCTTAAAAAGTGCGCCCAACAGTACCACCGATGCCCCAAGGCCGATGATCAGGTTCTTGATGTACTTACCTTGTTTCTTCTCAAAAAAGAGTGCTATCGAATTCATTGTTGCTGATTTTTTCTTTGTTTATAAAAAGTTTGGAATGTTCTTTATTTTCTAACCGGACGCCTGTTGCTCAGTGCAGGCACTGTTTCTGTGTATACACAACGGAAACCAATGTATGCCTTGCTGGTATCCTGGAATTCATAATCACGTGTGCTCACCTGCAGGAAGTATGCTACGTCGCGCCAGCTGCCACCACGCACCACTTTGCGAGACATGTAAGGTCTGTCTTTCTTCTCGGACTCCTGTGCATTGTAGGTTACGCTCGGGTTGATGTCAGCCATCTGGTTGTAAGTACCACCGAAGTAAGCTGATTCAGTCCACTCAGATACGTTACCTGACATATTCTTCAAGCCGTAGTCATTTGCAGCATACCAATCAACCGGAACTGTATAAAGACCGCCGTCTGCTGCGTAGTTACCGCGCTGAGGTTTAAAGTTAGCCAGGTAACAGCCTTTTTTGTTTATGATGTAAGGACCGCCCCATGGATAAGGAGATTCGTTACGACCACCACGTGCAGCCCATTCCCACTCTTCTTCTGTGGGCAGGCGGAACCTGCTTTCGGTATAAAGGCGCTGACGCTGACGCTCTGAACGCCACATGTTAGTACGCCAGTTACAGAATGCGTTAGCCTGGTTCCAGTTAACACCTACAACAGGATATTTATTAAAGCCCTGGAACCAAAAGTATTGAAGTGCAATAGGCTCGTTGAAAGCGTAGTTGAACTGACGAACCCAAACTGTGGTATCCGGGTAAGCACCATCATCATGCGAAACCACGAATTTGGACCTTGGCTCATTTGGATGTTGCACAGAACCTACATAATCAAACGTAGTGTAATGATACTTCAGCTTGCTTGCATCAATTTCCTTGGTGCCCCAGCCTGACTGCTCAGCCGGAACATACATGGCTGCCAACTGATCCTGAAGCTCAGGGTCTCTCCAGTTAATGCGCTTCATGTCGAGACGTTGCGTACCATCGGGATTGTCTTTGAAATTACCAAGGATCGTATTGGCTATTGAATCTCTCACATAGTTGGTAAACTGGCGGTATTCCTGGTTAGAGAGCTCGGTAGCATCCATATAAAAACCCAGGAGCTGAACGGTATGTATCGTCGCATCATTTCTGCCGCGTATATCCTCATCACTGGCTCCCATTTTATAAGAACCTGACGGGACATACACCATACCGATCGGGAACGGCGCTCTATAATTCATTCTCGATTGATCACCTACTAACTGGCCGTTGGAGCCCGCTTGTCCACAACTTGAAGCAAGTGCCAGCAATGCTAAAGCTGCGACCTTCAGGGAAGTTTTTTTCATACTACTGTCTATTGTTTTTGCAATTTTGCAAGTAAATATTTTCATGCTTTTCTTCTTCACAATACTGAACGGACGCACAATATTCAAAGTTTTTTCCAAAAATACAAGCTTCGGTAAAAAATTGTTACCAGAAAGCCGGGCCAAAAGTATAACAAATAGTTCAATTTTTTTAGTGGTCTCTGTATCATTCCACCAGGCGAAGTGCCTCCGTAACGCTGCTTACAGGCGATAGGCATGCCTGTTCCGTGCAAACAAATATATACATTTTACCAGCAAAAATTTTTTTTTCGAGTATTGGCAATTCAAATATTTCTTTTTTCGAAGTGAGCGTATAAACGTGCGGTAAGTAGTTTTCAAATAATTCTCTTCGTTCCTTATCGGCATCCCCGCCTGCACATATCAATGTTTTGAGGCCCATTACCTGTCTTTGCAGCATGATCGCCCAATAGCCAAACGAATAGCTGTAGCGCACGGTCGTATCGGTCATATGCTGCCACATGAGTCCTGCTTTTTCTATCCACTCACCGGCTTCCATGCACATGCCACATAGCCACAGATTATGCGCCATTACCGCATTGGCAGATGGTGTGGCCCCGTCATAAAGATCTATTTTACGCACAGGTATGTCTTTCTGATTTTCCGGGGTAAAGTAAAAAAAGCCAGCTCCTTCTTCATTAGCAGCGCCGAACTCCCGCATTACCGTTGTAAGCAACTCACTGGCTGTCAGCACCATTTCATTAGCTCCCGTGGCTGATGCGAGCTGCAGCAAGGCCTGCGCCAGGTATGCATAATCATCCAGCTTTGCCGGTATTTTCGCAATACCCTTTTTCCAGGTGTGCCGTAATTTCCCATCGGCGTAAAAAGCCGCCAGCATCCATTGCATATGCGTTGCGGCAAGCATGAGATATTCATCATTCCCGAAGGCTACACCAGCTTTGCATAATGCCGTGTTGTATAAGGCATTCCATGAGAGCAGACATTTATCATCGGTTGAAGGCCGCACCCTGCCGCTGCGAACCGCAAGCAGCTTATGTTTCACCGCATCGATACGCAGTTTTACTTCGTCATTTGTCAACCCAAATGTTCCCGCTACCCCGTTCATGCTTTTTGATACATGCAGGATATTGGTCTCTTCCCAGTTACCGTGTTCGCTCACGCCAAAATACGCAGCGACCACCGGCTCGTTCAATCCCAAAACTGCCATCCATTCCTCCCATGTCCATGTGTAGAATTTGCCTTCCACGCCCTCGCTGTCTGCATCTAAAGCACAATAGTATCCACCGTTTGTATCTTTTAGCTCCCGCTCAATGAATGCTATTGTTTCCTCCGCAACAGTTTTGTAGCGGACTTCTTTTGTAATGCGATAGGCATCGCACAAGCAGCCTATAAGCAGGGCATTATCGTACAGCATTTTTTCGAAGTGTGGTATCAGCCAGTTCCTGTCTGTAGCATAGCGTGCAAAGCCGCCGCCAAGCTGGTCATAAATACCGCCCTCAAGCATAGCGTCAAGACTGCGCAAGGCATGATCCAGTGCAGGTTTGTAACCAGTGAAGTGATAATGCTCGAGTAAGAAGCTGATGGCCATGGTGCCCGGAAATTTGGGTGCGTTGCCAAAGCCGCCATGTTCCTTATCCGCCTGTTTCAGCAGGTTGTCGGCAATTTTTCTACACGTGTCTTTATCGGCGGGCGGGGTTCCGTTTTTTACGTGAGCGGTTCTTAACGATGCCTGCCGCAGATGTTGTATCATTTGTTTTGCCTGCTGCGCTACTTCATCGGGCTGTTCTGTCCATATCTCTTCCATGCGCTGCAGCACCTGCATCCACGATGGCCGGTTGAAAGCTGCCCTAGGCGGGTAATAGGTGCCGCCATAAAACGGAGCCCGCTGCGGGGTTACAAATACGTTCAGCGGCCATCCGCCACTGCCTCCTATGGTCTGCACAGCATCCATGTACATGTGGTCCACATCGGGATGTTCTTCCCGGTCTACTTTTATGCAGACAAAGTTTTCGTTCATGTACGCGGCCACCGCTTCATTCTCAAAGCTCTCGTGCTCCATCACATGACACCAGTGACAGGCAGCATACCCTATGCTTACCAGCACCGGCTTGTGCTCGGCAACGGCTTTATCGAATGCCTCATCTCCCCAGGGGTACCAGTCCACAGGGTTATTGGCGTGTTGCAGTAAATAGGGGCTTTGTTCGTTGATCAGTCTGTTTGCCATGGGGCAAAGGTAATCGCTTAATTATTTCACAAACACAGGCAACCAGCAACCCATGCTAAAAGCATTTTGCGGCACCTTATTGTGGAAATTGATGCCGGGAACCAGGTCGTTCTTTCCGATCTTATATTCCATGTTGATCGTAAACGATTGAATGTTCTCAATATTGACTGTAAATTCAGTTCTCTTATTGGCATCGTAAAGATCATAACGGCTATTCCCGAAGAAAAGGGAAACCATCTCCACCCCATCGTTTATCTGGGCTTCGATCAGCCTGCTCTTTTCCTTATAGGGCTTGTAAGTGCAGTCAAAGATCAGTGTAGTACTGTCTGTTTCTCCCCGGTTGGTGAATAAATTATTCTTGCCGATCAGACAGTTCATACTGCCCGCTACGCCTTCATGAGAATAATATTTGAAAACATATTTTTCGACAGTTACTTCCGTTAATTCCGGCATAATTCCACAGTAGACCCCGTTGATCAGAACAGCATCAAATAGGCCGCTGCTCTTCAGTGCAACAATGTCATATACGCCATGATCATGTGGTGCAATGGTAATCGTTTTAACGATGGTATCACTAAATACCTGGAAACGATATGCCAATCCCGACCGCTCCAGCGGATCCAGGCTGCCTCGTGAATTTGTTTTCTTAAGCAAAAATGTAAGCGGCTTATCGGTGATATTGTACACCAATATTTTTGGATGGGCGACATGATTACTGTCTATTTCCCAAAATCTCCAGAGCAACACATCAGTTGATGAATAGCCAACACTGATAGTTCCCGCATTTGCAGAAAAAAAAGGGACAATCAGGAACAGGCAAAACAGTAACTTTCTCATTTCGTTGCACTCATTATTTCAAAACAAAAATTTCCCAATGAAATTGTGACAGATTTTGTGTTAGCGAATATTTATTTCCTGATCGAAGAAAGGAACAACTCCAATGCGGATACCATGGAAGGCGCGTTAACGGCGGGGGCCTTGATGTCCAGGCGCAATCCGCTGTCTTCCACAGCCTTAGCGGTTGTAGGACCAAAGGCGCCTATCATTGTTCCGTTTTGTTTAAATGCCGGATTATGCTCAAAAAGTGTCTGTACGCTGAATGGGCTGAAAAAAACGATCATATCGTATGCAAGCTTCATTACATGCCCGATCTCGTTTGAGACCATGCGATACAATGTTGCCTCTGCATACTTGATACTGTGCTTGATAAGGTACTGTGCTATATCGTTCTTAGCCGTGTCAGAGACCGGCAATATGTACTTTTCGTTCTTATGCTTGCCGATCACTTCGAGGAGGCCGGTATTACTACCGTCAGCGGAAAAGAAAACCTTGCGCTTACGGTACAGGATAAACTTCTGGAGGTACAGCGCTACTGCTTCGGTGATGCAGAAATATTTCATATCCTGCGACACTTTCAGTTTCAACTCTTCACATATCCGGAAGAAGTGGTCTACTGCATAACGGCTGGTGAAAATAATGGCGGTATACTCGGCGATATCCACCCGTTGCTTGCGGAAATCTTTACCACTAAGCCCTTCTACACGAATAAATGGATGAAAATCAAGCTGCAGGCTATATTTTTTAGCCAGGTCAAAATATGGAGACTTTTCCGTTTCGGGACGGGGTTGCGTAATTAATATACTGCCTACTTTCAGTTCCTTTTTTTCTACACCCTTCTTTTGTGAACGAACAACTTTGGCCATATACAAGGATTATCGGGAATATTTGCCGTAATACCGGAGGTAGATTGACAACTAATTAATAGAACATTAGCCCTTTAGCTAATAACTTCATCAGAACCGCCAGCGGTAATAATTCCGAGGCGCAAAGGTACATAAAAAAATGGAATTTGCTATATTGGAAGAACGACCCGAAAACCTGCCACGAACGTATGTATCTGTTTAACAATAAGATACCGGCGCTAACAAAGGAAATGATCACCACCTGCTGGGCCCACTGATGGTCGGCAAAAGCAAGGATAATGATGAACGGAATAAGGGCCACTGCAAGCACCTTGTTGATGAGGAACACATTGAAAAGGTAGTGCTCTGTAATCCCCTGCACGCGGAATGCCCAGCCGCTGAAACGAACCGCTGCATACTTAGCGAGGTAAATGAGCCCGGTACCGGCGATAAGCATGATGATAAGCAAAGACGGCGGTATAACACCCGAATGATGTGGTGTAAAGAATTTCACGATATAGTACATGTAGGCGCCACCGGCAAAGGTGAAAAAGATGTTCATTAGCAGGTTAGGCAGGCCTGCGCCCTGCAACTGCTCTTTCAGTTGCCTGTTGCTCAGTGTAGGGTTCCAGAATGCACGCCAGAGGTTGATAAAATAGCGGGTGTCCATAAACCGTATGAGCCCAAGTATGAGGCACAGAAAGAGTAGCAGGTAGAAGTCCGCAGTCTGTGACTCAGCAATGTGAGGATGCTCTATGTCGCTGATAACATAAGTGCTGGCCATCATGGGATGATTGGCAATAAAGGTGTCTGCCCGTACCGCTGCACCTTGCGCTAATATAGCGCTATCTGCCAGAACCGTAATGCCATAAACCGATGGGTCTACACGAGCATGC
>CANJQU010000023.1 GCA_947476485.1 Chitinophagaceae bacterium | reverse complement strand
TTAAAGCAAATAGTTTTAATGATGCGATCTACCTCCCGCTAACGAGCAATTTGCTTACAAATGGAATGCATATTGACAACAGCAATCTAACAGATGGTTTTCTGCCAAAAACTTCTGTAGTTGTATATGAGAAACCTGGCGTCATTGCGCCCAGCCTGCTGATCAGGAAAATAGGAACTTTACAAACGAAAGTTTACGCGCAGATCGTTGCTGAGCTGGTCAACTTTATCCAAAATTAGTAAGTTATTAAACCGTCGTTCACTTTACAATATAGTAGCACCTTTTCCGTCCGGTCTTGTTGTCGGTAATGGAAGCGGGAGAAAATTCTAATCGAAGCTTTCTCCTGGTATCGTCTCTCACCGGCTGCACGCTGTAGTCATAATAGTCGGACAGCTTTACAAACTGCTCTGCCATTATGAATTCACCACCTTTCACAGTATCGCCTGAGAGCACCACAACAGCCTTTATGTCTTTTGGGTTGCCTTTTCTTTCGGCAACCACTATGGCAGGATAGTGTGTTGTGTTAACATACCAGTACTCAGTGGCAAACGGTACCGCACAACGAACTATTTCCTTCTTAGGCTTCGGGGGTGTAGTGGTTGGCGGCTGTTGTATGGTCACGCGCGGGTGGCCGTCGTAATCCTCTTCATCCTCTTTTGCTATTGTGCCATCAGGCGCAAAGTCTGTTGTTTTACTGTACCATTGGATACCTCCATCGGGGTAGCTATGATAGCGGGCTTGCTTCACGGCGCCATCATCATAATAACGAAACTCAACGCTTGCGGAACCCCAGCACCGCCTTACGGGCATTGTGTATATCTTCTTACCGTGCACATCATATGCCGTGGCCATCCCCTGACGGTGGTCCTTATCGAAACAGGTAGTGGTGGATACTGCTTTCCGGTTCTTAAAATACTTCGTATCGCAGTTGGGATATTTCTCCTGGGCGGCGGCTTTGCATGCAACCAGCAAAACCAAAAGCAGACTATATAGGCGTGTGTTCATGAATACCGTAAGTCAATTTTTATGCCGGATACAAAAAGAAAAAGTTAAGAGCAGAAAGCTCAAATGCCCCGAAACACGGGGCATTTGAGCTTATATAAGTAAGACTGCTTTATGCCCATTTCTTCGAGAGGTAAACCGACAGGCCGATAACGGCAACGATGGCTACGCAAAGGAACGCAATTATCTTTTTGTAAGAGCCGGTGGCTTCTTTAAGGCCATGAAGCTCATTGATGTTGTTGAGAATGTTGCCCATGCGCGAAAAGGCAGTTTCGCCTTTTATTACATAATCATACGCGCCGTACTTCATACTGTCTACAGCTACGTCCAGTTTGTCCTGGCCGGAGAGCATGATGACCTGCGTAAGTGGTGCGATCTCTTTTATTTTCCTGAGCACTTCCACGCCATTCTGCGCATCGGGAAGGTGGGCGTTGAGGTGGAAGTCGAGCACAACGATCTCGGGATGCAGGTGCATATCGGCGATCGCAGTTTCACCGCTTTCGTAGGTTTTGATCTTGTATTTGAAATGATCTGAAACGTAATCCTTCAGCATTTCGTTCTGGATCGGCTCGTCGTCGACCAGGAAAATATAGCGTGTGCTTTGTTCTAGTGCCATAAAAAAAGTGTTCTAACGGTGAAAAGTAGTAAAAATATTTCTTAAAACAGAATAATACCGTGCCGTGCCGGAAAATACCAGTGTAATTAATCAGCCCATTTCAATTTTTGTTGAGACAATCGAGCAACTATCGGATCTGACTAATTCATTACCTGTCCTTCATTACCTTAGTTTTCGCAAAAGCACTAATTGTTATTTCTAAGTTCTATAAAAGCTTTGGTGCAGAGGTTTTTGAGGTTGGCAACGAGATCGGGGAGCGAGTCGAAATGGGCGGCTTCGCCTGCTGACTGCTCTATCATGAATATCTTGCTTACGTCTTCCTTTACGCCCATGTAAGACAACTGCGGCTTCAGGGAGTGGGCCGCTATCTTTATTGCACCATAGTCTTTTACAACCATTGCCCTGTCAATGCTGTCGAGTAATTTGGGCGCATTCTCCAGGAACATGCCTACATATTTCTTCTGTTTTTCCGGGTTTCCACCGGTAAATGACTTCAGGAAGTTCATGTCTGTAACGCGGTCGGGGAGGATCGGTAACGCCTTGGGTTTAGGCGGTGCCGGTTCTTCCTTTGCAGGTGCCGGCGCCGGAGATTCGGCTTTGTGCGGTGCGGACACATCTGCCGCAATATCCATAACGGTATCCATTTTCAGCAGCAGTTCATCGTGCTGGAAGGGTTTGGATACATAGGCGTTCATACCTATCCTGAAATACTCCTGCACATCTTCCTGCAGCACATTAGCGGTCATGGCTATGATCCTTACATTACAGGCCGGCGGCGGCAATGTGTTACGTATGGTTTTCGTTGCGGTCACCCCATCCATCACCGGCATCTGAATATCCATCAGCACTATATCAAACATTTCCTTTTTCAGCCGGTCTACCGCTTCCTGCCCATTTACAGCTATCTGTATCCTGATACCTGGAATGGTTTCTTTCAGCGTGTCTTCGGCCACCATGCGGTTAAATTCATTGTCCTCAACAAGCAGCACTTTGAGCCTGTTAAGCCTGTCCATGGATTTCGTATCCAGCAGGCTGTCCTTCTTCACGGACTCTTGCACATCTGCTTCTGCAAGCGGAATGGCGCATGTGAACGTAGTGCCGGTACCTAATATACTGCGCACTGTGATATCGCCACCCATAAGCCCTGTAAGCTGCTTTGATATCGTAAGGCCGAGCCCGGTGCCGCCAAATTTTCGGGTAGTGTCTGCACCTGCCTGTGTGAAGCTATCAAATATGGTATCAATGTATTCTGCGCCAATGCCGATACCAGTGTCTACAATATCAAAATCTATCCACAGTTTACTGCCTTCTTTTTTCTTAAGTGTGAGCTTGATCTCCACGTGCCCTTTATCTGTAAACTTTACGGCATTGCCAGCAAGGTTGATGAGCACCTGGTTGAGGCGGGTAGGATCGCCTACGAGCCTGTTAGGTATTGCGGGGTCTATATTCAGCAACAGTTCTATTTTCTTTTCGTCCACCTTAAGCATGAGCATATCCTTCACACTCTGCACCACTTCGCGTATGCTGAAATCTATATGCTCAATGATGATCTTGCCCGCTTCTATCTTGGAAAGATCCAGGATATCATTGATAATGACAAGCAGGTTATTAGATGATAGCTGTATCGCGTTGAGATAACGCAATTGGTCCGGCTTAGGATCTTTGGTGAGCAGCAGGCGGGTAAGGCCTACAATGGCGTTCATCGGGGTGCGGATCTCGTGGCTCATGTTGGCCATGAACTGGTGCTTGAGGAATGCAGTGCGCTCAGCTACCTCTTTTTCTTTTTGCGCGAGCTCGGTCTCCTGCCTCACCTGAAGGTTCTTCAACTTGTTGAGCGTAGCCTGCTTGAATATGTCTTCCTTGAGGTGCTCAAAAGATTTGAGATGATGGAAGGCCTTGGGAATGTCGCCCATTTTATCATAGAGCACATAGAGCATCTCGTGTATGCTCATCATATCATGGCGGCGGGCATACTCCCCTGCCAGGTTGTAAGCGGCATCCAGCGCCTTCAGCGCCTCACGGTAGTTTTCATTGTCCATGCTCATCCGGCCGAGATAGAAATGGCAGATGATCTGCACCTCTGCATTGCCCAGTTGCTGCGCCTCGCGAAGGGCATGGGTGAGGTATTTATTGGCATTGGCAAAATCCTGCATCCGGTAGTATACCTTGCCTACACCACTCTCTGCCAGCACAAATGCTGCAGTTTCCGGTTCTGAGCGCTTGAGGTTCTCTTCAAAATAGTGCAGCGCCTCACCGAGGGCTTCTGTTTTGAAGTAGATGTTACCCAGTGTGTTGTAGATATTCAGCAGGCTGTTGACATTATGTACACGCTCAAAAATAGGCAGACACTTCAGTGCATACTCCAGCGCGCTGTCGTAGTCGTTGAGATCATAGAGCAGGTTAGATATACTTGAGAGTATAACTGACTGATAGTATTCTTCCCCGAGCTCTTCATTTATGGCCAGCGCTTTTTCGTAGTGGTTGAACACCCGGGCGAGGTCGCCGAGGTCGCGGTAGATATTGCCAAGGTAGTATAACGCAGTGGCCTCCATGTTCTTATCATGGAGTTTCCGGGACATAGCGAGCGCTTCTTCCAGAACGGCGAGGCCGGCATCATACTCACCCTTTAGCCGGTGGCAGAAACCTTTGAGGCACAGTCCGCGGCCGATACCTGATGGGTAAGCAATGGTGCGTGAATGTATGATAATGTCATGTGCCATTTGCACCGCATCATCCACTTCAAAGTTCTTTACTTCTTCTGCGATGAGGAGCTGCGTATCAATGCGCGCTTTGGCATCAGTTTGCGTGGCCAGTAATGCCTGCAGCTCCTTGTATCGTGGGGTATCTATCATAATGGTTTTATTGCGGTATAAATGTAAAAAAAATAGAGGAATAACGTGTTATTCTGCGATCCACGGAGTGTCTGCCCTCATTGTCTTTACTTTCTTTTGCTTCGCCAAAAGAAAGTAACAAAGAAAAGGCGACTTTGGCCGAATCGCTCCGCGCGGCCAAAGATAGCTCCACGCTGTTATGGCAGTTCGCTACTTCCCTTTATGGCGCTGGTTTTGGCTCTCCACAGTACTACTATTTGCCAAGGTCAATCGTGCCAGCTTCGTTCTTTGATCTGGCTGCGCAATCGTATCACGACCCAAAAAGGCGCCATCATAGGCTCATCTTCATCGCTTCTATCATCAAATTTTCCAGCTTTTTTTACGATACTACAGGATAATGTCCCGTTGACTAGTTCTGGTTTTTGCGGTTTCGTGCGGCAGCATGTTATACATTTCTATTTTTATGCTGGATTAGAAATATCACAGTTTTTTAGAAAAAAAAATTTCCCATGTTTTTGTTGATTATCAAGTGATTGTGATGAAAAAATATCACAAGAATATCACAAGAATATCACACGCTTTGCGGTGTTTTTTCGTCCTGGTGTTTTCATTTGCTTTATTGTTATTCATAAGTGGTACTGGTTCTATTTCACGCAAACGGTCGCAAAGACCATATAACCCGCAGAACATAACGCCGCAAGAAATGTGCCGGACGGAGCTGACTGCCATGAAAGATTCCCACAAATTTTTGGATTGCGTGTGTTTGATGCTGGATTTTTAAAAATCATTAATTATACACGCATTGAGTTGTACATACTGGTGAGGATAAATGGGGGGTGAGGTGAGGAGGTTTGTGAAGGAGTAGCGCGGGCTCGAGTCAACCACCCCGGCTGGAAAACACTGCTTCGCTGTGTTTTCCAGCACGCCCCTCCTAAAAACAGGAGGGGAGGTGCAACGTGCTCATTTTGTCCTAGTTATTATGTATAAAACTCCTTAAATTCCACTTCTGTTTTTATTTCTGCTTTTTGGCCTTTGTTGAAGACGGCGAAGATGGCGGAGCCGCTGCCGCTCATGGAGGCGTAGCGGGCGCCGGCGGTGTAGAGTTGCTGTTTTATTGCGGCCAGTTCGGGATGCTGGGTGAAAACGGGGGTTTCAAAGTCGTTGCTGATGTGGTTTTTCCATTCTTCGATAGGTAGCGTGTTGAGCTTTTCCAAAGCGAATGGCGCCGTCCGGGGTGTTAACATCTGGAAGGCTTTGCCGGTGCTTACATGTACAGCAGGGCAAATGAGCTGGATGCTGTACGGGGAGAGATCAAGTGTGATGGGGGTCATCTTTTCTCCTCGGCCGGTAGCGAGCTGGGGGGTGTTGTAGATAAAGAATGGGCAGTCGCTGCCGAGCTGGAGTGCATAGCCTGCGAGTGTTTCGTTATCAATGCCGATCTGGCAATAGTCGTTAAGCAGCCGCAGCAAGTATGCGCCATCGGCGGAACCGCCGCCGAGACCGGCGCCCATAGGGATAGCTTTGTACAGGTAAATATCGAGCGCCGGAATTTTAACAGGGTATTTTTCTTTGAGCAGTTCGTATGCTTTCCAGACGAGATTGGTGGTTTGGTCTCCTGCTACTGGCAGGCCGCTGATATGCAGTTTTGTTTCTGTGGCGGGCACTACTTCGAGGACATCGGTAAACGGTAATCCGTAGAACACGGTTTCAATATCATGATAACCGTCTTCCCGGCAGCGGGTGACGTAGAGTCCAAGGTTTATCTTGCAGTTAGGAAAAACTATCACTTTGCAAATTCAAAAGTTAAAAATCAAAATCCAAGTAGAAAAATCCATCCCGATAGCTATTGGCACCAACGAGCTCATCCTGTCCTGAGCGCCAACCACCCCGGCGCTAAAGCATGCTTCGCTATGCTTTAGCGCATCCCCTCCTAAAAACAGGAGGGGAGGTGCAGCCCACACTCATTTCGCACTAAACGAACCCCCGCTTTGTTCAAAGGGTGAAATTATGCGTATTTTTGAAAAGTCATCTAATCTTTCATTGTTTTTGATTGCAACGATTGAATGCGAGATAAATGCATTGTTGGGTGGATCGAGTGTTGCGTAGAGACGCAATGCATTGCGTCTCTACCGCGGGGAGGATGGGTACATGTAGAGACGCAAGATCTTGCGTCTCTACGAAACAAATCAAAGCAAGAATATCGGTTCGCCGAACGATAAATAATAATGTTACGACTATAATGAAAGAAGTAATCAGGCTGAACGATATACGGAAGAGCTATTTCCTGGGGAAGCAGGAGCTGCCTGTGCTAAAGGGCATAAACCTGCTGATCAGTGAGAATGAGTATGTGGCGCTGATGGGGCCGTCGGGGTCGGGTAAGTCTACGCTGATGAATATCCTTGGGTGCCTGGATTCTCCATCGGCCGGGCAATACATACTGAACGGTAAGGACGTGAGCAATATGCAGGACGACCAACTTGCAGATGTGCGCAATGTAGAGATAGGGTTTGTGTTCCAGCAGTTCAACCTGCTGCCGCGCCTCACAGCATGGGAAAATGTGGCGTTGCCACTGATCTATGCCGGAGCCAGCAAAAAGGAACGCGAAGAGCGCGCCCGCGCGATGCTGGAAAAGGTGGGCCTTACAGACAGGGCACACCATAAGCCCAATGAGCTTTCTGGCGGGCAGAGCCAGCGCGTGGCGATTGCCCGTGCGCTTATTAATAATCCATCCTTGCTGCTGGCCGACGAGCCGACGGGCAACCTGGACAGTAAAACCTCTGTGGAGATCATGGAACTTTTCGGACAGATACATGCCAGTGGTAATACGGTAGTGCTTGTGACGCACGAGGAAGATATAGCCAATTATACACACCGGGTGATACGAATTCGTGACGGGCATGTGGAGACGGATACGATGCAACGGCCGAACCCCCGGCCCCTAAAGGGGAGCGCTGGTGAATAACTTCTCAGCTTTCGAATCTTTTATCAGAAATAGATTTGTTTAAATGTATTCGACAGCTCATTATTTTTGATTTAGCTTAATAGATGGTTCCCCTTTAGGGGGCAGGGGTTTGTCTTGGGGTTTTTTAGTAACTTGCTTTATGTTTTCAAGATTATTTGGCCGGAAGAAAAATGAAGATGAGGATTATGATCTGCCTGTGCCGCAGAATGCAGGCTGGGGCTTCCTGGGGGCAGATATGCACTCACATTTCATACCGGGCATAGACGATGGCGCTAAAACTATTGATGACAGCCTGGCACTGCTGCGCGCCATGAAGGATATGGGGTACAAAACTATCATCACCACTCCTCATGTGATGATCGATTACTATCCCAACACTACAGCGATCATACAGGCAGGATTACAGAAGGTGCAGGACGCACTTAAAGAAAACAATATTGAGCTGTCTGTTAAGGCTGCCGCCGAATATTATATCGATGAGCATTTCATTTCCCTGCTCGAAAAGAATGAGCCGCTGCTTACCATATACCAGAACGAGGTTTTGGTGGAGTTCTCCATGCTTTATGAACCACCTATGCTGGCCGATGTGATCTTTAAAATGCTTAGCGCCGGCTACCGACCGATAATAGCCCATCCCGAGCGTTACCTGTTCTTTCACAGGGACCTGGGCCGCTTCAGGGAGCTGAAAGACCGCGGATGTATGCTGCAACTGAATATGCTTTCCATAGCCGGGTTCTACGGCCAGAATATAAAACAGGTTGCCGATCAATTGATGCAAAAAGGAATGTATGACTATTGCGGCAGCGATATGCACCACGAAAAGCATGCAGGTGTGCTGAAGATGATGGCCGGCACCCGGGACTACCACAAATTTGCAGGTTACCCCTTCCTTAATTCAAGATTGTGTTTTTAGCGGCGAGACTAATTGCGCGCAAAACTATCTCTCGCAAAGAGGCGGAAAGGCGCAGTCCTCATATTATGTTTTAAAGATCGCAAAGGAGAATACCAATATAGATTTTGATGTTATCGCCGGGATACCATCAAAGGACGAGTATATTTTTATACTTTTGTGCGCCCTATTCGCGGATTTGCAAAATTTTCTGCCATTGATATCATGGTAGCATTTTGTAGAGACGCAATGCATTGCGTCTCTACGCGCTGCCTGAAAAGTAATATCCATAGTAAATAACGAGTATTGAATAAAGGAAGGTTTAATGGAAAATACATCATATCAGATCGGGGTTATAGGGCTGGGTTATGTGGGGTTGCCACTGGCGGTGGAGTTTAGTAAGTATTACCCTGTAGTGGGCTTCGATATCAACAAAAAGCGGGTAGGCGAACTACAAAACGGGGTTGACTTTACTTTAGAGATAGAGGCTTCTTTACTGAAACAGGTGACCCTGGGGCAGGCTCCTGCTGCAGGCGTAAAGGGATTGTATTGCACCAATGATCCGGGAAATATTGCCAATTGTAATGTATATATTATTACCGTTCCTACCCCAGTGGACCGGAACAACCGGCCAGACCTTGTGCCGCTGTACAAAGCCAGTGAAACTGTGGGCAAGGTGTTGAAGAAAGGAGACATTGTTGTTTATGAATCAACGGTTTTCCCAGGCGCGACTGAGGAAGAGTGTGTTCCGGTGCTGGAGCGTGTATCTGGATTGACCTTCAATGTAGATTTCTTTTGCGGTTATTCGCCGGAGCGCATTAACCCGGGAGATAAACTGCATACCGTTTCCAAGATAAAAAAGATAACCTCAGGGTCTACGCCGGAGATCGCAGAAGCGGTGGATAGCCTTTACCGGTCTATTATTACCGCAGGTACGCACAAGGCAGCCAGCATAAAAGTAGCCGAGGCCGCCAAGGTGATAGAAAACTCGCAACGGGATATCAACATTGCTTTTGTAAACGAGCTGGCCAAGATATTTAACCGGCTGGACATTGATACCCACCAGGTGTTAGAGGCTTCTGCTACCAAGTGGAACTTCCTTCCCTTTAAGCCGGGACTGGTGGGCGGCCACTGTATAGGCGTGGACCCCTACTACCTGGCTCAAAAAGCACAACAGGCAGGATATCACCCCGAGATCATTCTAGCAGGCCGAAGGCTTAACGACGGAATGGGCATCTATATAGCCGGGGAGATCGTGAAGCTGATGATAAAGAACGACATCGCTGTAAAGTCGGCAGATGTGCTGTTGCTGGGCATTACTTTCAAAGAAAACTGCCCGGACGTAAGGAATACCCGTGTGGTAGATATTGTAAATGAGCTGGTCTCCTACGGCATTAAATTAACCATATATGACCCATGGGCAAATCCTGCTGATGTGGCCCATGAATACGGCATAGAAGTGATCAAGACCCTGCCTGAAGGCAAATTGTATGATTCCATGGTATTGGCGGTTGCGCATAAGGATTTCTTAGATATAGACTGGCGCAAAAAGGTTAAACCTAAGGGTATTATCTATGATGTAAAGGGATGCCTGGATAAAGACATGGTTGATGCGCGGTTGTAAACACCATTACGTAACATAAACGCTGTTATGTAAATACTAAATGGCCCCTCTTATTTTTTATTTTTAGCTTATTTTAGACTATTTTTGGTGAAATTTCTTGAAATGCCGAAATTGAACAGGCAGGGCTGGTGCAGCTTTGTCCTTTTATTGTTTTTTGTTGCCAGTACATGCCTAACATCATGTATTACAAATAAAAATTCAATATATTTCAATGATCTTAAGGAAGATTCTTTATATCCCGGCCCGATGCCGATAGTAATGGATTCGATAACACCCTTTACTGATCCGAAGATAGAGAAGAATGATGTGCTTGCGGTGACGATACAAACCATTGCTCAAAACGAATCAAATACACCAATTACAACGAACTCGACCGGTAACTTCAGTGAACTGAATGGTTTCCTGGTTGATAAGAAAGGATATATAGAATTGTCGAACATCGGGTTTGTGAAGGTGGAAGGCTTAACTACCACCGAGGCGAGGGAACTTATTAAACAAAGAGCCAAGGAGTTCTGGATAGACCCGGTGGTGAATGTGAGGATAGCGAATTTTGGCATCTACATGCTGGGAGATATCGGCAGGACAGGATTGATAACATCGGCGAGTGAGAAAATAAGCATTGTAGATGCGATAGCGCTGGCGGGCGACCTCGCCATTACCGCGAGGCGTGACAACATATTGCTGATAAGAACCGAAGCAGATGGTGAGCATAAAAAATTTGTACGTTTTGACATGAGGTCGTCGAAGATATTCCAGTCACCTTATTTTTACCTGAAGCAGCGCGACATCGTCTATATTGAGCCAAGGAGAGATAAAGTACTGAACAGTGATGGTTCGTTCCAGCGTTACCAGGGCTACCTTACCTATATCCTTTCGCTAATATCCGTGATGATCGCTTTTAGAGTTATTAAATAATAAAATTAATCCTTTGGATGGCAGATAATACACCACCTATAACAGCAGCAGCCCATGATAACAAGCCCAGGATGGATGGCGGCGGCGGTGGTAACATTAATATAAAATGGTTGGTTACCACGGTTCTGGCCATATGGCCATGGCTGCTTGGCAGCATTATCATTTCCCTGATCATTGCCAATCTGTATTTACGCTATACTGTTCCAAGATATATTTCGAAAGGAGAGTTCCTGATCAATGACTCAAAAAAAGGAGGAACATCGAGCGGGGATGAAGTGCTGCAGGCGCTGAAACTGAACACGAATAAAATAAACGTAGACAACGAGATCGAGATACTAAAGAGCCGGTCTACGATGGTTGTGATCGCCAAAAAGCTGCACCTGAACATCAACTATATGGTGGAAGGGAGGTTTAAAACAACTGAGATCTACAAAAACAGGCCATTTGAATTAGTGATAGCCGATAGTGTTGACGATGACTTTGGCTGTAAAATAAATATAGCAGGAGCAAGTACCTACCAGTTCATGGAGCCGGGCGCCAAAATACTGACCGCTAAGTATGATGATACGATCACATCTGCAGGCGGAAGAAAATTCATCGTTAAAAAGACGGACCAGTTCGACCCTGTAAAGGCGCAGTTCTCTATCTATATCACTTCATTTCTCACTGCCGCCATCAATAACCTGAATACCATAGAGTTCACCGGAGCCAACAAGGCTACCAGTTGCCTGTTTCTTACTCGTATTGATAATCTGCCGGAGCGGGCGATGGACATGATCAACACCATGATGGAGGTGTATAAGGCAAAGAATGTGGCGGACAGAACCCGCATAGCCGATAATACGATCCAGTTCATCGAAGACAGGTTGCTGAAATTGACCGGGGACCTGGATCAACTTGAAACAAAAATTGAACGATTCAAACAAGAGTATAATGTCGCTGACCTCAAAGCCCAGTCTACCGAGCTTATTGGCGCCAGCTCGGGCCTGGAAGAGAAGTCTAGCAGCATAGACCTGGAACTGGACATAACCACAGCTATACGCGACCACCTGGATACCATGACGACCTCGATGACGTTACCGGCATCGCTGCTTACCAATTCGGGCCTGGCGGAATTAATGGCAAATTATAACCGCCTGACCACGCTGATACAAACCAGTATGATCACGAATACTGCTAGTAATCCGGTGACCCGCAACCTGGTAAAGCAGAAAATTGATGCCAAGAAGGAGATCATGGACGCGCTTAACTCTTCTATAAAAGAGCTGAGTATGAAACTCGGGAAGATCAAGGCAAAGCGGGAGATCCTGCAGGGTAAGATCAAAGAGGTTCCTACGGTAGAAAGGATGTATCTTGATTATTCGCGCAGGCAGTCCATTCTGCAGGAGCTTTTCCTCTTCCTGCTGAAAAAGAGAGAGGAGACCTTTATTGAGAAATCATCGACAGTAGCAGATGCGATCGTGATAGATCCGGCATTGCAGGGAGGCCAGGTGACGCCAAACCGCCCAAGAACGCTGATGATGGCATTCATGTTTGGTGCGCTCATACCGTTCGGTATTATCGTGCTGCGCAGAGCGCTGAACATCAAGATCATTAGCAAGACAGATATCATGAAGGTGACGACGATACCTATCATTGGTGAGATCGGTAACAACCAGTCGGGTGATAGTGTTGCCATTGCCAAGAACAGCCGCACCATCATCTCTGAGCAATTCCGTGCACTACGTACCAACCTCCAGTACCTGCTTACAGACAAGAAGGACAAGGTTATCATGATCACATCGAGCATGAGCGGTGAGGGTAAATCGTTTATTGCAGTAAACCTGTCTGTTACACTGGCCATGTCCGGCAAGAGAGTAGTGCTGGTAGAGCTTGACCTTCGCAAACCAAAGATCTCACGCATACTGGGCGTTGATAATAATGTGGGCTTTTCGAACTATGCGATCAACAAAGCAGAGATCAGTGAGATCATCATACCCTCGGGTGTGGAAGATTCTCTTTTCGTACTGCCGTCAGGCCCTGTACCGCCAAACCCTTCTGAGCTTATCTTATTGCACAGGGTGGAAATCCTTTTCCAATACCTGAGGGACAATTTTGACTATGTGATCGTGGATACTTCCCCGGTGGGACTGGTAACGGATGCGCAGTTGCTGAACAAGTATGCCGACACGACATTGTACATACTGAGGCAGGGGTATACCTATAAACAACAGCTCAACATACCTAACGAACTTTACTATGGCGGCAGGATCCCAAGGCTGAACCTGATATTGAATGACGTTGTAGCCAACAGGGGCTTCGCATATGGATACGGATATGAAGAAGGATATGGATACGGGTATGGCTATGGCTATGGTTACGGTTACGGGTATGGTTACGGGTATGGTTATGGTTACGGATATGGCTACGGATATGGATATGGCGCTTACGGCAACGGTTACTACCTCGAAGATGATAAGAAGAGAAAAGGCATCAGGGGTTGGTTCAGGACAAGTAAGAAGAAGAAGGACAAATAACAGGGCGCTGTTTTAAAAAAATGCGCATGCGCAATGTAGAGACGCAAAATTTTGCGTCTCTACGAAATAAAGAACACACCTGGACATTTGCACGGTAAAAAAGAAGATCAACAATATAGAAACTTACGCAGGGTAAGCACAATAATGTTATGGCTGATACAATAAAGGATAATGATATAGACAAGTGGGATATCAATATCACTTCGGGCCGTGGCTACCTGGATTTTCATTTTGGAGAACTGTGGCATTACCGCGACCTGCTGATCATGTTTGTAAAAAAAGACATTATCACGGTATATAAGCAGACGATCCTTGGGCCTATATGGTTTGTTGTGCAGCCATTGCTCACATCGATGATGTTCCTGATCATTTTCAGCCGCATTGCCAACATATCTACAGGGGCTGTTCCGGCGGTGCTTTTCTACCTAATCGGCACTACGCTATGGGGCTATTTTTCCGACACACTTAATGTAACTTCCAAGACATTTACCGAAAATGCGACGGTTTTCGGCAAGGTCTATTTTCCGCGTATCATTCTTCCCTTGTCGAAGGTGGTATCGGGCCTGGTGAAGTTCCTGATACAGTTCAGCCTGTTCCTGCTGGTGTGGCTGTATTATATTTTTATCGACAAAAAAATAACGCCAAACTGGTATATCCTGCTTTCGCCCATTTGGCTGGGAGTGGTTGTTCTGCTGAGCTTTAGTTTTGGAACGATCATTACCTCGCTCACAACCAAGTACCGCGATCTTATTTTCCTTGTGGGCTTTGGCGTACAACTGGCCATGTACATGACGCCGGTGATCATCCCATTGTCTGAAATTCACGGTAAGAAGAAATTATTTTTCCTTCTCAACCCGCTTACATCATTGTTTGAAGCATTCAAATACGGATTTTTCGGGCAGGGAGTATTCGATATCAAATGGCTTTTGTACAGTGTTGCCTTTACGCTTGTGACACTGGTGATCGGGTTCATTATTTTTAATAAAGTTGAGAAACGGTTTATAGATACTGTATAAGCAGCGATGAGTAAAGAGGTAGTCATAAAGGCGGAGAATATTTCCAAGCTATACCGGCTGGGCCAGGTGGGCACCGGCACGCTGAGCCATGACCTGAAACGGTGGTGGGCAATGACACGCGGCAAGGAAGACCCCTACCTGAAAATAGGCGCGGAAAACGACCGCACCAAGACCGTGCAAAGTGATTTTGCATGGGCACTGAAGGATATAAATTTTGAGATACACAAAGGCGATACACTGGGAATAATAGGCAAGAATGGCGCGGGAAAGTCTACGTTGCTCAAATTGCTCTCCCGGGTAACGAGCCCGACAACCGGGCAGATAAAAGTGAAGGGCCGGATCGCATCCCTGCTTGAGGTGGGTACAGGTTTCCATCCGGAGCTCACCGGGCGTGAAAATATCTTTCTAAACGGCGCTATACTAGGTATGACCCGGAAGGAGATACTCAGAAAATTTGACGAGATCGTTGATTTTGCCGGTGTGCAGATGTATATAGACACACCTGTGAAAAGATATTCTTCGGGTATGTATGTGCGCCTGGCCTTTGGCGTAGCGGCGCACCTTGAGCCGGAGATACTGATAGTGGATGAGGTGCTGGCGGTGGGTGATGCCGAGTTCCAGAAGAAATGCCTTGGGAAAATGAGTGATGTTGCCAGCCATGGCCGTACAATAATATTTGTGAGCCATAATATGCAGGCTGTTCAAAGCCTGTGCAAAAGCGCCATCTACCTGAAATCAGGTCAGATAGTGGACCTGGGTGAAACTGATAAAGTAATTAACAACTACCTGAGCCGGGAAGTGAAAAATTGCATTGCTGCCGAGTGGAGCAGTGAAGAAGAAGCGCCCGGCAATGAGTATCTCAGCATTATGAGCGCCCGGATAAACCCAAAACTGGCGGAAGGGGTAGACGTGATCGATGTTGCCACAGAAATAGATATCACCTTCGAATTTATTTTGCACAAGGAGTGCAACCTTAATATCAGCCTTTTCCTGAGCACACCGTCCGGGCTTTGTATATTTAATGTTTCGACACTGTCGGTACCACTAGGGAAGGGGCGCCATAGCAGTACGCTCACGATACCCGGAAGGCTGCTGAATGACGACATTTATACGATAAGGCTGTTTTTTGTTAAGGACAGGGGACCTGTAATATTTTCAATTGAAGATATACTTACTTTTGAAGTAGTTGACGAACCAAGAACAGGCAGTTGGTTTGGGAAATGGATAGGGGCAGTAAGACCCTCGCTGCCGTTCACACTTACCTGATCTGCTTATGATAACAAAACCATTTCTGGCGCTTCCGGGGCCCTTGAAAATACCTGGCCGGGATATGTGCCGATGACGGAAATAAAGCTAAAGTAACAATCCGGATTGGAGTTAAACGGGCTATAAAATATGAGTGTTATGGACTTTAAGACGGAAATGATAAATTGTATTTTAGCCAATAATCGCAATGATTACACCGATAACTATGACAAAGAAAGATATGGAGGGTCTGACCCTTATGAAACGGTAACGGTAAAATCAACTATTAAGAAACTAATATTTAAAAATAAGGTTTCCATTGATCAGCAAAACAACACGATCAACCGCATTTATGATCACCTGATCCCCTATTTCCCATCCCTTGAAAAATTGTATAATGGTCTTAGCGACAGCGAATCAAAAGACCTGATGGTTTTGCTGGTGTGCTTCAGGATGTTAGGGTACAGAAAAGTGAAGCTGCCTTTAAGCGGGCATACTTATTTTTCTGAATTGAAAAAAATGCATCTTCTGGAAGATAAAAGCGATTTCATTGATCCGCATTTCATGGATATGAAACTGCATAAATTCGATTTGAATAACATCAAAAAGAACGTAAAAATTTACTTTACCGCGAATGGTCTTTTGATCGATTTTATCCTGGAACAATACAGATACAAAACAAAAAATACTGAGATCGGCGCATCCAAAGGAGACATAGTGGTGGATGCCGGTGGATGTTGGGGCGATACAGCGCTTTATTTTGCGGATATCGTGGGTGAAACCGGCAAGGTCTTTACTTTTGAATTTATACCCTTAAACATAAAAATATTTGAACGGAATATTGCACTAAACCCTGAGTTGGAAAAGAATATAGAGCTGATCAAAAGACCGGTGTGGTGTAAAAGCAATGTAAGAGTGTTTTTTAAAGATCACGGGCCGGCAAGTTGTATTTCGCTTGACGAGTTTGACGGTTATGATGATATTGCAAACACCCTTTCAATAGATGACCTTTGCAAAGATTTTGACAGGGTCGACTTTATTAAAATGGATATAGAAGGCGCTGAACCTGATGCCCTGAAGGGTGCGAGAAACACAATTATGAAGTTCAAACCCAAACTCGCCATAGCCATTTATCATAGCATGGGTGATTTTACGGATATCCCTTTATGGATATTAAATTTGAATTTAGGGTACAAGATATACATGGGGCATTATACTATCAGTGAAGAGGAAACAGTAATTTTTGCAGCAGTTAATACAATTAATCCAAATTGATTTTTCAATATGATCAACGTTACAAAACCATTTCTGCCACCTTACGAGGAATATGAACAATATCTGAAGGGTATCTGGGACCGCGTATGGCTTACTAACAATGGCCCGCTGGTAAATGACCTGGAGCTGAAGCTGAAGAGCTTCCTGGGGGTGGATCATCTTCTGTTTTTGTCTAACGGCACCATTGCATTACAGATCGCCATCAAGGCGCTAAAGCTTAAAGGAGAAATAATCACCACGCCATTCAGCTTTGTAGCTACCACCTCATCCATAGTGTGGGAGGAATGCGAACCGGTATTTGTAGATATAGACCCGGCGTCGTTAAATATTAATCCGGCGCTGATCGAAGCAGCCATTACGCCGAAGACCACTGCAATCTTGGCCACCCACGTTTTCGGCAATCCATGTGATATTGAAGCAATAGAAAAAATAGCCGCAAAACACAACCTGAAGGTTATTTATGACGGCGCACATGCTTTCGGCACCACCTACAAAGGGCGGTCTGTTTTTGAATATGGCGATATCTGTACCACAAGTTTTCATGCTACCAAGCTATTCCACACCACCGAAGGTGGCGCCGTTGTAACAAAAGATGCTGCATTACTGAGGGAGATGTCTTTCCTGCGCAACTTTGGGCATAATGGCCCGGACACGTTTGCAACGATCGGGATAAACGGCAAGAACTCGGAATTCCATGCGGCGATGGGGCTTTGTAATCTTAAATACATAGATGAGATACTGGCGAAGCGGAAACTGATCTGGGATACTTATCAGAAAAGGATGGCGCATGCCAACCTGGGTATGATAACAATTAATAAAGATGCAGGATTCAATTATGCCTATTGCCCCTTTGTTTTTGAAAGCGAGCAAGTATTGCTAAAAGTGATCAAGGAGCTTGCAGGCCATAAAATATCCCCACGTCGTTATTTCTACCCTTGCCTGTCAACGCTGAACTATGTAAAGCCCGCGAATGTACCGGTATCTGCAGACATAGCCAGTCGCATCTTATGTCTTCCTTCATCTCATGATCTCACCGAAGAAGTGATCGAGATGATCGCACGCATTGTATTACGGGCTGTAAATAACTAACCGCCATTTTTATTGTATTTTTACCCCAGCGGTATGGTAATTGTCAGTGACCTATGTTGCCGGCAACTTATAAACATGAATAAACTTTACATGAGTAGTTTTGGTGGTTATTTAGGAATGGAATTTTCGAAAGGGCGGGAATATCACGATCAGTTATTAAGATTGAATACCGGCAGAAATGCCCTGGAGTATATATTAAGAGTGAATAAATACTCCTTGGTCTATGTTCCTTACTACAGTTGCGATGCCCTGCTGGAGCCGATCCAAAAATTAGGTTTGAAGCATGTGTTCTATAATATAAACGAGCACCTTGACCCGGCAGCGGAAATAAAAGTAAAAGAAGGTGAGTGCCTGTTATATGTAAATTACTTCGGTATCAAAGATGATACAGTAGCGAAGTTGAGCCGCGAAAGCAGGGATGTAATAATAGATAATTCACAATCATTTTTCTCGAGGCCTGTTGCAAACGCAAGTACCTTTTACTCGTGCCGGAAATTCTTTGGCGTACCCGATGGCGCTTATTTGCAGACAGATGCAAGTGAGCGGATCACGCTGCCGCAAGACACCTCCTACGATTCCTGCACGCATTTGCTAAAATATTATGATGCGGGGATAGAACCAGGATATAAAGATTTTTTAAGAAACGAGGTGCGGCTCACAGGAGCAGATATGAAGCACATGTCATTCTTAAGCCAGGCGATCATGTCATCTATCGATTATTCATCGTGTAAGCAGCGCCGTGAGGAGAATTTTCAGTATTTACACAGCAAGCTGGCAAAAATTAATGAACTAAACCTTAATTTTAGTTCGGCAACCGCGGCCCTAAATTATCCGCTGCTGGTGTCTAACCCGGAATTGAGAGGATTGCTGATCAAAGAAAAGATCTTCATTCCGGATTTCTGGCCAAATGTGCGGAAGTGGATGACGAAGGAAAACTATGAATATTTTTTATCGGAAAATCTTGTAGCATTGCCTGTAGACCAGCGATACAATAAAGAGGATATGGACAGTATTATTGAAACGATTTTTAAGTTAACTTAAACAATGGCAATTAAAGGAAAACTGGTAACGCTGAGAGCGGTAGAAAGGGAAGATCTCCCTTTTTTGCATAAATGGACCAATGATCCGGAGATACTTTCCATGATAGGTGGCTGGCATTTCCCTTCGAGCATGAACGATCAGCAGAAATGGTTTGAAACGCTCAACCTTAATTCCCTCAACCAACGGTATTCGATAGATGTGCCGGGTGTTGGGCTCATAGGCTCTGCGAACCTGGTAGACATCAACTGGAAGGACCGGAACGCTTCTCATGGAATGACCATAGGAGACAAAACGGCGCGGGGCAAAGGATATGCCGTAGATACCATAATGGCAATAATGAGGTTTGCATTTGAAGAGCTGGGGCTAAACCGGCTGGATACAACAATCATAGCATACAACGACAGCTCACTTGGCGTATATACAAAGAAGTGTGGCTGGACCATAGAGGGCACACAAAAGAAATGGTACTTCAGGAAGAACAGATATTGGGACCGGCACATAGTCGGAATTACCCGTGATGAATATTTTGAGCTGGTAAGTAAAAATAATTATTGGAATGGATAGTAGTAGTGTGCCATTAGTTAGTGTCTGTACCATCACTTACAATCACGAGAATTTTATCAGAAGAGCGATAGAGGGCGTTGTGAGCCAGCAGTGTGATTTTAAGTTTGAGATGGTGATAGGCGAAGATGGCTCAAAGGACAGGACGAAGGAGATCATAGAGGAGTATGCAGCAAAATACCCCGATATAATCGTGCCCCTTTATGCCGAAAAAAATATGGGGGCCAAGGCAAACGCAGTAAATGCGCTGATGCATTGCCGCGGTAAGTATATCGCGTTCCTGGAGGGGGATGATTACTGGACGGATCCTAATAAACTGCAGATGCAGTTCAACTTTCTTGAGGCCAATCCCGATTTCACGATCTGTTTTACAAGAGTTGAGGTGAAAGATGAAGACGGCCAGGACGCAACAGACCCCTATCCGGTGCTCACGAAGGATGAATTTTCCATTGAAGATATTGTGAGCGCAGAAAAAGTTTTTATACCAACACCCACTTTATTTTTCAGGAATATTCTTCCCAAGCCACTTCCGGAGTTTTATGTAAAGGCAATGAGCGGTGATATTGCGATGCATTTATTGCTGAGCGATAAGGGTAAGATAAAATGCCTGCCGGGCAAAACAGGTGTGTACCGGGAACATCCCGGTGGTATCACAAAGACAGAAAAAGCCAAGAAAGAATTTTTTTTCGAGCTGTTCAGATTATACGAACGTGCCAATGAATATTTCGAATACAGGCACAATGCCCTGATGCGGCCCCGTTTATTGCAGATGTCAAAAATTAAACTTATTTTTGGCTCGAAGGACCTGAAGGGATTAGAAAAGATAAAATACGTCATGCAGAACGCCTCAGATTATTTCAAATACTCTGACCGGAAAAATATAAAGGAAGTATTCTATTTTACCGCATTATTGTTTTTCCCCTCACTACTTAAGCTGAAAAAATAGATTTGTAATACATAAGGGGTTCCCGATTAATTGAATAAACGATGAAGAAAATACTCAGGCAGATTTTGTCTCCTATACTCAGGTCTTACGATATAAAGATAGAGCGAAACAAACAAGATATTGATGCGTTATATAAGCTATTGTACAACCAGATCAATGACCTGGATAATGCTTTGCCATTAGCTGTAAGCCAGACAATAGGCGCATTCGGTTTCCAGTGGACAAACCTGAGAGAAGGGGAGGCAATGCTCAGTGACAAATGGTTCAATGAGAACATTACCGACATTATCGCCAATCACGAGATACTGATAGATAAGGCCTGGTTCAAAGGCAAGGATGTGATAGACTGCGGATGCGGCGGAGGCCGCTGGTCTTACGGACTGGCCAAACTGGGGGCAAATATCACGGCAGTAGACATTAACCAGTCTGCCATCAATGCCACGAAGGCTGAACTGAAAGATATCAATGTTCAGAAGGAATTCATTGTAACGCCACTGGAAGATCTTTCCAAGCACCTGCCTGCAGGCAAGAAGTATGACCTGGCATGGTCGTGGGGCGTATTGCCTTTCGTAGGCAGCTTCAACACGGCGTTCCAGCAGGTAATGGATTGTGTGAAGGACGGCGGGTTTATCTATGTGAACATTTACGGCCGCGAAACACTGAATTACGAGCAGGA
The DNA here is from genome assembly GCA_947476485.1 of Chitinophagaceae bacterium. Lineage (GTDB taxonomy): Bacteria > Bacteroidota > Bacteroidia > Chitinophagales > Chitinophagaceae > Nemorincola. Next base: position 25,551 of record CANJQU010000023.1, on the reverse strand, counting down.
TATAGAGCTCTTCAAAAACAGGGTACGCTACAATACATTGCTGACCTGGGAAGAAAAAGAGCAGTTCCTGATAGAAAAAGCGGGCGGTGATAAAGCGAAAGTGCATCAGAACCACGACCTTTTCTCTCCGTTACTTAACAGGCGTTTCGACTATAGTTTTATTAAGAAAGTATTGGAAGATAATGGGTTCACAGATGTGACCAGGACGGTGAATAATACTGAGCTGTATGTAAGAGCGGTGAAAAAAGCAATACTGCCGGCTGATAAACCATTTGTCGGCCACACCCCGCAGAAGGAGCAGTGGCTGTCCCGTTATATTAAATCATAGCAGTTAGCGTATGAGAGTCTGGGCTTTCCCTTCCATTTATCCCTTTGACAGGCCGGGTATGAAGTGGAATGGTATTTTTGCCCACCGGCAATATAAAGGGCTGATAGAAAACGGCGCCGATCTGAAGGTGATCGTGCCCGTACCCTGGCATCCGCCGTTCCCGTTTTACCAGTTGCATCCCGAATGGAAGCAATATGCCGGTTTAAGCTACCCCCGCAAACGGGTGTATGACGGCATTACGGTCTATCACCCGCGGATCGCCAATATGCGGCCGAACCGGCTCGTGAAACGTTCATTCGAGGAAAGAAACATAGCTGCCATAGTGGACTTCTTTAAGGAGCAGAAGATCAAACTGCATCCTTCCACTGATATTTTCTATTCCCAGTGGACACCCAATTCCGTTATTGTACAGAAAGCAGCGCACCGCCTGGGCCTCAAGTCTGCCATATTGTGCATAGGCGATGATGTGGTTCTGTTCCCGCACGAAAAGCCAGCCACATTCAGCCAGTTTAAGAAGACATGGGAGGAAGCCGACCTGAGATGTGTGGTAGCCGACTACCTGGGCAAGGCCGCCAACGAGACCACGGGCACGCATATGCCCTACGATGTGATCTTTATGGGGGTGGACTATAATTATTTTAAGCCCGGTGATGAACAGGGAATAACCCTCTCAAAGCAGGAATATAAAATACCTACCGACAAAACCGTAATTCTCATTATAGGCACTGCTAGTAAAAGAAAAGGCTGGATAGAGCTATTTGATGCGCTGGAAGAGGTGAAGAAACACCGTACAGACTTCTTCGTGGTGGGTGTGCATACCGGGGCTCCGGAATTTGATATTTATGGTGAGGTGGAAAAACGAGGTTTAACACCTTTTTTCCGCGGGCTTGACGGAGTGCCCCCAGGCTCACTAAATAAACTCTACCAGACAGCAGATATTTTCTGCCTGCCATCACATTCCGAGGGCATGGCAAATGTGGTCATTGAGGCCATGTCATCCGGCCTGCCGGTGATCACTACCGATGTAGGTGGACATAGCGAGATAATCAATAATAACCAAAACGGGATACTTATTCCTCCATTTGACCATAAGGTGCTGACCACCAAACTTATGGAACTACTTGGCGATAAGAAAGTACGGTTACAGTTGGGCGCAGCCGCCCGGGAGTTTATCGTAACAAAATGGGGCTCATTTGCAGACAATTCGAAGGCGCTCTATCGAAAATTATGTTCGTTATGAAGTACCTTTATAGATAGTTAGATACATAGCGTATCAAAAAAAGTAACCTCAATAAATCCTGCAAAAAACGAGATCGATAAAATGAAGCCTCAGATCATACATAAACTGACAACAATAAAAAAAGTTGTTGCCAATAACCTCATAGACAATGGCGTTTATGCTAAAAGCAGGTCCGAAAAACTTGTAATTGTAATCTACCATGGGGTTGATAAAAGCCAGAATACTTCATTCAACGAAAGGTTTTTCAGCGTAAGCAATTTCGAGAAGCAGATAGCGTCTTTTAAAAAGCATTGTAACATACTTAGCTACGATGATTTCCTGAATGCTAATTACTCCAGTGAAAAAACGAACATTCTAATTACGTTCGATGATGGCTATGCCAATAACGTTAATTATGCGTTGCCTGTACTCGATAAGTACAATGCCCATGCTTTCTTTTTTGTAACGGGAGTGGGCACTATGGACAAAAAAATTCTTTGGGCTGATGTGCTGGATATAGTGTGCCGCCACGCGGGCAAAGACAGCGTAGTAAAGCTCAATGATCAGGTGTTTCGTTTTAATGGCCTGAAATTTGTATGCAAGGAATTGAATACCGACCTCGCAGCGTATATACAGACCAGTAAAAAAACCGGTTACGAAGAGAAAGAAGAACTGGTGCGCCAGCTCCTGGGCATATACGATTTTACGAACAAAAAGGACATGGAGGATTATTGGCTACTGATGACAGACGAAGAGATACATAAGGCATCACTGAGCAAAAATATCACTATAGGCTCTCATGGGTTCTACCACAACAACCTGGGCTCGCTTGCGAATGCCGATGCGGTTGCGGAGGTCCTCCTGTCGAAAAAATATCTTGAGAACATCATTCAGAAGGAAGTTACTTCGATCGGGTTTCCGGATGGCTCTTATACGGAGCAATTGAATGAATCGCTTAATAAAGAAGGATTTAAAAAACAGTTTTTGGTTGACTACAGGTTTGGCGACGAACATAAAAGGAACTACGCACACGACAGATATGGTTTGTATCCAAGCATGGGAAATAATCACAGGATCCTGTACAAAATACTGAATCTATGAACATTTGTATTTATACTTCTGATCAACCTTCCGCGGCAAGCCTGTTGAATATTAACCACCTGCTGCAAAACAGGCCGGATCATAACTATTCATTTCTAACGGTAGTGAAGCCTCATGCCAAACAGGGATTGGAACAGAAGCTAAAGAAGATATATAGTGAGCTACGGTTTGACGATGGGAGATTTGATCTGCAAAGAGACTCGCTGGCTATTGACAAAAAGGTTGAGCCACTGATACCGCGGATAAACAAGAAAGATTTCCGCAATGGTTTTGCTGACGAGGTCAATGATGAAAAAAGCGTTCAGTTCCTGAACGAGATAAAACCGGATATTATTATCCAGTCGGACGCCGGTATCATAAGGGAAAATATCTTCAGCCGGGCGAAGATAGCGACCATAAATGTGCATCATGGTATATCCCCCGATATACGCGGTATGTATTCCACATTCTGGTGCCTGTTTTATGGTATAAAAGAGAAGATAGGCGTTACCTGCCATTTTATTGACGATCACCTTGATACCGGCACTATAGTAGCGCAACGTGCACTGAATTCGAACGCGCGCACATTTGCTGATATCCAGTTTGAAAACTACCTGCTGGCCCGGGATGTGCTGGTGGAGGGTATTGATAAGCTCGCGAAGGGTGGGTATAAAATAAAAACGGAGGCTGATACCAGGTCGTATTACTTTGGCTTTCCCAACCCATTTTTATATTACGCACTGAAAAAAAGGAATTTTGAACCCCTGATGAAGATATCAGAAAAGACATTTAAACTGAAGGAGAAAAAGTACCTGGAGTTTTAACTGCGGTATATGCGTTTCGCTAAGTTTCTATGATACCCTTGTCACCCTACCCTCCTCAAGCTTGTATTCCTGCCCGCTTTCGCGGCATGTAGCCATATTATCTTTGAAGGAAAGCTTGTGGCCATATTCGCTCATCCAGCCGGCTTGCCTGGCCGGGTTGCCCACTACAAGCGCATAATCAAGTACTGTTTTTGTTACCACTGCGCCGGCGCCTATAAATGCAAAGGAGCCGATATCGTGCCCGCAGACTATTGTGGCATTAGCGCCAATTGTGGCTCCGTTGCCTACGTATGTGCGGCTGTATTGCCCGCGACGGTTCACTGCGCTGCGGGGGTTGATTACATTCGTAAATACACATGATGGGCCGAGGAACACATCATCGCCACAGGTAACGCCGGTGTATACCGATACGTTGTTCTGTATTTTGACGTTCCTCCCCAGGGTGACTTCGGGAAAAATGACACAGTTCTGGCCGATGTTGCAACCTTCGCCAATCGTGCAGCCCGCCATGATATGGGCAAAGTGCCAGATCTTCACTTTATCGTGTATGTCGCAGCCTTCGTCGATAACTGCGGTAGGATGTGCGAAATAATCCATGGAAATGATTTTATTAGTTGTGATCAGCTATCAAACTACTATGTAGCAATCTTCGAAACTCAGCAGGTCATGGTTCGGCGGGGCTCACCATGACAAAGCTTCAATTTTACTTTTTAACAAAGGGATGATGATCTCCTTTGGGTGTTACTATCTCTGCCTCGCGAATGTCGTGTGTCACCTGTATGCTGGGCAGTGCGCAATCCAGTCCAAAGCCGTTGCCCTTCAGTATCTCTTCATAGCTGCGGGTATGCAGGTTGCCGAAGCCTTCGCTGAATTCTACCTCTTCACCATCCACTGTTATTGCCCTGAACGTGCGTTTGTTTTCTTTCTTCACTGCATCGGGTATATCCTCATAGTTGATGCTGAGGAACCACCTTACCCGTGCCTTCTCCAGGTAAAGCATACCGGCAGCGCGGTCTTCCTGCAGCAGGTGAACGATGTTTTCCTTCACTCCTCCGAATATCCAAATGAGCATATCGAAAAAGTGAATGCCTATGTTGCTGGCAATGCCGCCCGATTTACCGGCATCGCCCTTCCAGCTGTTGAAATACCAGCTACCGCGGGAAGTGAGGTAGGTCAGGTCAACATCATGTATCTTGTCCCCGGCGCTGTTAGCTATCTTTTCTTTAAGAGCAATGATGCTTGGGTGCAGGCGCAACTGCAGGATGTTATTTACCCTGTTGCCGGTTTCCTTTTCTATTTCCTGCAGCGCTTCAAGGTTCCAGGGGTTGAGTACGAGTGGCTTTTCGCAGATGGCATCGGAATGGTTGCGGAGCGCAAAACGAATGTGTGAATCATGCAGGTAGTTGGGTGTGCAGATGCTCACATAGTCTATCTTGGTGCCTCTTCTTTTCAGCTTATCGATGTGGCGGTCAAAGCGCTCGAACTCCGTGAAAAACTGCGCCTGCGGAAAGTAGCTGTCTAAAATACCAACGCTGTCAAACCGATCAAGCGCTGCCAGCAGATCATTCTTTGTGTCCCTGATCGCCATCAAATGCCTTGGCGCTATATAGCCTGCGGCCCCTATCAATGCAAAATTCTTCATAATAACACCACCCTGAATTAAAATCTCTTTTTATAATAAACTCTTCTCAGAAGGGCCGCTGTGCATACACATGCTACCCCAACTGCCCATACCGGCCAAACTGTTTTGTACTGTAGCTGGCTGAAAATTATTGCACAAAGCAGCAGCGAAAATCCAATGTAGTTAAACGAAATGTATACTGTCCTCATATCCGTCTGTTTCAATTGCAAAACATCAATGTCTTAATCATCTGCCTGCAGTGCCTCAAGATACATCTTTCTTTCCTTTTGCACATTAGCCTTCCATGTGTATTGCTCCTCTACAAATTTTCGGGCGTTTGTGCGCACTGCGCTACGGTTAGCTTCCAGCCAATCCAGCGCTTTTTTTACTTCGTTGTCTATTTCTCCCTGCGTCTTCTTGCCTGATAGTTTTACAATGCAACCAAGCTGGTATTCCTGCAAAATGTCAGCGGCTTTCTTCATTCCTTCCTCCAAAATTACCGGAATTCCGGCACCCAGGTACTCACCGAATTTCACCGGCTGCGATGTGTTGATGAGTATTGAAGGAGCGCGCAATAACAAACCCATATCCATCCCCGTAAGGTAGTCGCCTACCTTATTCTGCGGTATGCTGATCATTCTTGTTCTGCTTATATCCACTGAGTACTTAGCGAGCAGCTCAGCCATTTTATCCTTGTTCTGTGTTATCAGCACGGCGACATTATTTTCCGATAATGATAGTGCGGACTTAAGAAAAGGTATAACGAGGTCTTCGAGATGCTGATATTTTTGTGTACCGCCAAGGTAAAGTATGGCAGTTTTGTTTTCGATATCCAGCTCTTTTCTTACACGGTCCCTGCTGGTATCGGGTATGATGTTCTTTACACAGCAAGGCACCACCAGCGAGCCGGCGGGTGCACCTGCTTTTTCTACCAGCATATCCAGCAGCGGCTCACTTACTGTGCAGACTGCGCTTGCTGCTTTTATTGAATTTTTAAGCCGGTTGAGGTCTTTGTGGTAAACTTCCTTCTGCGCGGGCGACATGTCCTTTTCATCAGTAATATCATCGCCAATCAGTCGTTCCAGAGGCCAGAACCCCCGTATATCAAGTATATAGCCGTCTTTAGGAAAGTATTGCTTTAAAACCGCGGCCCACTCAAAAGCAGTCTCGCCCCTGAAACAATAGACGGTGGCCTTGCCCAACGATCTCCTGAGCCGCTTAAGCGTGGGCGCAGCCGGCCAGTTGCCGAAACGGCTGATGCCCCCAACAATTTTTATGCTGATGTGCGGGCACCTTTTCTTAAGTCCTTCTATTATCTGCTGGCTGCCTTTGTCAAACACCTCGCGCATAGGCGCCATTATCCATACCGACACAGATGCAGGTTTATCCGGCCCATCGGTAATAGCCTGGGCCTCGGCCCGGTCAAATACCTGGCTGGCTACCAGCGGTGTCTTGTATTCACCGCCCGCTACTATATGTACCAGGTTGTATGCGCCCATATTTGTTTATAATTGGCTAGATCGATAGCCGGATGATCTCGAAAGCCTCGGCATAGTTATTGCCTGATTGCACGCCCCTTACCTTGGCCAGCCCTTTTATAAACTCAGAACTGGAATACGGCCGGTGGCCCTGCGATGCATATTCTGCGATAGCTTCCAGCTTGGTGTCTACATTGCTTTCGCTAAGCGAAATAAAGCATTGGGTGTTGAATTGCGATGTATTCCACGGCAGCTCGTAACAAAAGATAGAGTTCCATTTGAATGCACGAAGCCCTTCGTTGGCAATGGTTGCATGGTCCTGGTGCACATCGCTGAGCGAGGGTATGAAAACGAGGTCTGGATTGATGAGCTTTTTCAAACCCAGCATATCGTCCAGTATCTCCTGCCTTTTATAGTTAAACGTCCGTACATCATAGTCGAATATCATCAGGTTTTCAGGCGGTATACCCAGCACCTTTGTCGCAGCCTTCACTTCGGTTATCAGTATATCCTCCGGAAATTGCTTTGGCACAGACTGCCTGCACGATGAAAATGCCGCATAGTATACTTCACGGCCTTCCTCAACAAATTTATTGATGGTCCCGCCACAGCCAAATTCACCATCATCGGTGTGCGGCGCCAATACGAGTATCTTGTTAAAACGTTTATCCATTTTTTAAAACTTTGGATGGCTTAAAAAAGCCACAATCTTTCCTAACATCAATTCTGCCGAGTCGCCCTTGCCATATGGACTTCCTTTCTTTCCCTTCGTCTTTTTCTTCAGCACCTTTAAGATGCTTTTTGTGATCAGCTTTGTGGATATAGGTGGAACGATCGTGTTCCAGCCAAGCTCCACCAGCTCCACCCATGCTGTATTCTCAAACAGTGTAACACATGGCGTCTCCTGGAAGAAGGCTTCCTTCTGCACCCCGCCCGAGTCTGTGACAATTAGCTTGGCATTCTTCTCCATTACCAGCATATCCATATAGCCCAGCGGGTCTACTACCTGTATGTGCTTCGCATATTCTTCCAGCAGGCCATGCTCTTTAAGCAGGTTCTTTGTGCGCGGATGAATGGGCATAACCACCTTGTGCTGCGCAGAAAGCTCCACAAAGCTATCCAGTATTATTTTCAGATGGTCTATGTGTGCCGTGTTCTCTGCGCGGTGCACAGTTACCAGGATGAATCCCTCTTTCTCAAGATCCAGGTCTTTCAGTATTTTGCTTTTCTTCTCGGCTATCTTGTCAAATTGCAGCGTGGCATCGTACATGATATCGCCATACTGTAAAATAGTACTGGGCTTCATTCCTTCTCTAACGAGATTTTCTTTGGCCAGTTTGGTAGGTACAAAAAGCAGGGATGAAAGATGATCGGTGAGCAGGCGGTTCACCTCTTCGGGTATGTGTTTGTTGAAGAGCCGGAGGCCCGCCTCGATATGTGCTATGGGTATATGCAATTTGGAGGCAGCCACAGCGCCTGCAAGCGTAGAATTTGTATCGCCTATGGAGATCAGCATATCAGGATTTTCCTTCAGCAGTATCTCCTCTATAAGGCCAATCATCTCACCGGTTTGTTTACCGTGATTTCCCGAGCCGATATTCAACTGGTATTGGGGCTCCGGTATGCCCATCTCCTTAAAGAACACATCCGACATGTTCTCGTCGTAGTGCTGCCCGGTATGTATCAGAAAGTAGTTGAGGTCTTTATGATCCTTTCGGAATTTTTTGATGGCGGTGATGATGGGCGCTGCCTTAATAAAATTAGGGCGCGCACCTACCACGATACATAGTTTTATTTTCATTGTTTTGTTTTAGCGGGCAATCTTATTACCAATCAAAATCGAATCGTGTTGCGTAAGCGTTTTATGTGTTTGGTAGAGACGCAATGCATTGCGTCTCTACGTATTACATACGCTCTACTTTATTCCGAAAGAATGATAGGTGATAACAAGCGCAAAAGTAAAGTTTTTATTGCCAATAGAGTAGTATTTCAGCAGTTCGGGCGTCCTCCTACAATAGCCCCGGCCTTCAGGCCGGGGAAAGAATGGAAAAATGGAGGATGGCTTTAGCCAAAATCGGTATTTCGGGGCTACCTGTAGCGCATTTCGGCTAAAGCCGTCATTGATTTGTTTGCTATCCCCGTCCTAAAGGCCGGAGAAACTGATTATTTGTTGAATTATTCCGTACTATTCTTCCTGACGAAAGCCCGCTGTGCAGCAAATGCCTTGATCTCCGTGGCAGGATTGCCCACCCAGGTCTGGTTGTCAGGAATATTGGATGTGACTACTGCGCCCATGCCCGTAGTCACATAGGCGCCGATCTCGGCCTTTTCTTTTACTACCGTATGCACACCTATAAAGCAGTTGTTGCCTATACGGCTGCCACCTGCCATCACGACACCTGCGGTGATTATAGTATTCTTACCTGTGAATGTATTGTGGCCTATGTGACAGTAATGGTCAATGACCACATTGTTTTCTATTACTGTATTGCCCAGCATGCCCTTGTCTACGTTGGAGTAAGGGAAAATGAGCACATTATCGCCTATCACCACATGGCCTATGTGCGGCACATGCATATTGTTTCCTTCTTCGTCTTTCACTATGCCAAATCCCGCTCCGCCTATAGAGCAAAACTCCCGCACATGGCAGTTCTTGCCCATGGTCACGCTATGGTGTATCCTTACATGGTCGCCGATCACGGTGTTATCACCTATAGTGCATTCATCGAGTATGCTGTAAGGGCCTACACTCACGCCAATGCCTAATTTACAATTGGGATGGATAATGGCCGTGGGGTGGATAAGCGGCCCATCCGGTTTGCTTTTGTTTTCCGCCTTAGTCAGTATTTTCACAAACGCCAGCAAGGGGTCGGGCGTAACTATGAACAGCCGACCCGAAAGATCGCCGGCGTACAATTTAAACGCATCCTCGTCACAAATAATGCAGCCTGCTTCCGTAGTGTTGATGTATTGTGCGGCTTTCTTCACTTTGGGCCTTATCCACGATATGTGGTTCTTAGAGCACTCCATTACCGGCCTGAAACCATCGTATACAAGTGATGTATTACCCTCGTAGCGGCAAGTGGTTTTAAGTATCTGTTCTATATCTGTAAACGAAAAATTGTGCATCCTCATCTTTTATACATGCTCACCTAAAAACATAACGATCGCCTCACCATCTATTGCCAGTTCGCCGTTTTCCTTTTCCACCCAGGTTCTCAGTGTAATAACCGGCTTACTATCTTTTATTGCTGTTATCTCCACATTAGCTGTTATGCGCTCATTTATATGCACCGGCTTCAAAAAGTTCGTGGTCTGCTTGATGTAGATGGTACCCGGCCCTGGTAATGACGAGCCCAGTATACCGCCGATAAGCGAGGCCACGAAGGGTCCCTGCACTATGCGCTGCCCGAACCTTGTCTTGGCTGCATAGGCTATGTCAAAGTGCACCGGGTTTGCATCCTGTGACACCGTAGAGAACATACGCACCTCTTCCTCGGTGAACACCTTCTCTATCGATGCCCGCTGCCCTATGTGAAATGTATTATTCATGCTGAATATGAAGGCAAGTTAAAAAAAATCAGGTACCTGCTGCAATAAATTCATTTATATGGAGGGATTGAACACTAAATATCATACACCTCCTTAAAAAAGTCTTCCGGTGCATAAATTGGCAGTGCCGGCATGGCAGCCTTTTGAAAGTTCTTATCCCGGGTAAGGAAATAATCAAGATTGTGATGAATGGCTGTAAAATACTGCAGCGCATCTTCTATGTCATCGATCTTCGAATAAACGGCATTGACAGCTATCTCATGAGTCGAGTCTATGACCCTTACGTCCATTAAAAGTGATAGAATTATTTCCCTTGTTTTCTGTTTTCCATAGGCCTTAACGAGCCAATATGAAGTTATATGCAAAATGGCCGGAGTAATGAACAAATGCAGATCGCCACTCACTGCCAGTTCGAATACCCTCTTTGCAATCTCATACCGTTCACGTTTCAGTGTAAAGTCAAGTACGATATTGGCATCTGTCATCACTTTAAAAGCCATATTTCCCGCTTTGCTCTTTATAATACAAATCCTTCAAGTCAGCACCCGGGTCGATGGCCGGTTTGTTCAGTTTGTCAACAATATCAATCACACTTTTTTGTTTGGCCGGCTTTGTGAATTTCTTAAAAAACTCCTCTACCAGTTCAGAAACGCTGGTACCCTTTTTTTCAGCCATCCTCTTCACATCTGCGAGCAGACTTTCATCAATAGTAAGATTCAAACGGGCTTTCATAAATCAAAGATACGCATCATTTTATATTATGCGCACGTTTTGTTGCAAACCTATAAAATAAACTTGCTCCTGTTACTTAGTCGGGTTTCTCATAATAGCGTAACTTTGCTTAGTAAAGATCGATTATGTACACTACATATCATTTTCAGTCAGCAACCGATATAAATACGGATATCCTTGATGCTATTAAAGCAGTATTTAAGGGAAAGCCTGTAGTTATCACTGTGGAAGAAGAATTGGACGAAACCGCATTTTTGTCGACGAACCCTGCAAATAAAGACATGCTCCTTAAGTCCATTGCACAGGATAAGAATGAGGAATCGATAACTGTAAAGGTTGATTAAATGCGCGATATTCGATTCACTCCTCTGGCGTTTGAGCAATATACTGAATGGCAAAAAACAGACAAGTCAATTTACAGCAAAATCAACAAACTGTTAGTTGAAACGGCGAGAACCCCGTTTGAGGGTTCCGGGAAACCCCAACCTTTAAAGCACGACTAAAAGGGATACTGGAGTAGACGCATCAATGATGAACATCGTCTCGTTTATCGCGTACCAGATGATTATATTAAAATAATTGGATGCAAATTGCATTATTAGTGTTATCGATTAGCCCCGATCGGTTACAAGCTAGTCCGCCTTTTTCCGTACTTTTAGGAAATATTACTTCAGCCTGATCCATGTGCGGTATACTTGCCATAATTAATAATAAAAGGTCGTTAAACTCAAAGCAATTACACACGGCGTCTGCCATCATCAGGCATCGTGGCCCCGATGATGAGGGTTTTCTTACCTGGGAACCGGGGAAGATGGAAATATGGGCCGGGGGCGATACCGCACAATCAACAAAAGATCACTGGAAATACCGCGACCTGCCTGCCGATCAGCCTTTTAAAGTGGGCCTTGGGCACCGCAGATTATCTATCGTAGACCTGTCTCCCGGCGGTCACCAACCGATGCAATATGAAAAAGCCGGGTTGGCTGTTTCTTTCAATGGTGAGATCTATAACTATATAGAAATAAAGGCTGAGCTGGAAGTGCTGGGGCACCAATTCCGGACCAAGAGCGATACCGAAGTGATACTGCATGCCTGGGAGCAATGGGGTATAAAATGCCTCCAGAAGTTCAATGGCATGTTTGCGATTCTGCTGCTTGATCAGGTCAAAAAAGAACTCTATGCAATAAGGGACCGTTTTGGTGTAAAGCCGCTTTACTATTACAAGGGTGCGAACGCCACCTACCTTGCATCTGAGATCAAGCAGATACGCACCTCGCCGGATTATAAATTTGAAATGAATGTTCCTATCGCCCGGCAGTTCCTGGCTACGGGTGCGGTAGATCATACGGAGGATACCTTTGACAAGAATATAAAGCAGCTACATTGCGGCAATTATCTCCGCATTGACCTGTCTAAGGATACGGTAGAGCCGGAAATAGTGCAGTGGTATACATTATCACCGAAGCGCTTCAGGGGAAGCTTCGAGGAAGCAGCAGAACAATTCAGATACCTGCTTACCGATGCGGTGAGCCTGCGCCTGCGCTCAGATGTGAAGGTGGGCACAGCGCTTTCGGGCGGACTTGACTCGTCCAGTATTGTGTGCATAGCGGCAGATCTGCTCAAGGCCAGGGGTGACCATGCCGGGCAGGAAACCGTAACTGCATGCTTCGATGAAGAGAAGTATGATGAGTGGCGTTTTGCCCGGGAAGTAATAAAGAAAACGAATGCGCATCCACATCGTGTGTTCCCGTCGTTCGATAGCATGCGCGAAGAGCTGGATGCGTTTGTATGGCACCAGGATGAGCCTGTGGCCAGCACATCGGTATTCAGCCAGTGGGCGGTGTTCAAGGCGTCGCGCGCAGCAGGCCTTACCGTAATGATTGACGGACAGGGGGCAGATGAGCAACTGGCGGGCTATGGTGGCAATGATCTGCCATTATATTCGGGGCTTATGCAAAAGGCACGGTTCCGGTCATTGCTGGCAGAGTCGCGCTCTTATAAAGGTGAGCATGGGTCATGGCCAAAAGGATTTTTACTGGGCGCCTTTAAAATGAATATGGGCAAGCGATCCTTACCCGAACGACTTAACTGGCTGCAGGGTTCTGAACCTGCTTCTATATATGATGGTCCGGCACATTCGTTGCAACGCAACCTGATGCGACAAATATACAGGCAGCCATTGCCCGCGCTGCTACGCTACGAGGACCACAACTCCATGGCGTGGAGCGTGGAGTCGCGGACGCCCTTTATGGACTACCGGCTTATGGAGTTCAACCTGGGCCTGCCAGAGCGGTTTGTGTACAAGGATGGCCTGCGGAAAACCATACTGCGCAAGGCTATGCACAACATTATTCCGGAAAGCATTGAGAACCGCAAGGATAAAATGGGCTTTGTGACACCTGAGGAAACATGGCTTAAGGGCGAGGGGAAGGAATGGTTTTTAAGCGCTATAGACTACTCCTGCAAAGTGTTTAAAGACATAATTAACGAAGACCTGCTGAAAAAGCATGTGCACAATATCATCGACGGCAAAGAGCCTTTCTCCACCATACCATGGCGGGTAGTTTCACTGGGTCTGTGGCATAAAAATGTGACCGGAGATCATCTCCACTTATAGAACACTTCAGGTACTGCTGCCTCGATCTTAGTGATCACATCAGCCGGCAATGGACCAAGGCGCAATGCCATTATCGCATCATTGGCCTGCTTTGTATTCCTGATTCCGGGAATAGTAAGCGTGTTATACGGATTGGATAACTGGAAACGCAATGCACTCACTGATATACCACCTTCAAGATCATTGAGGAAGGCCATATTCCGCACCGCACCGGTCACCCACTCCACTTGTTCGCTGTTAAAGCCATTCCTGATGTCGTTGTCTGCAAATGAGGGATTGCCGGCCAGTGTACGTGGGCTAACGAAGCCGGATGCCAGCGGCACACGGCAAATGAAGGTATACTTGTCTTTATACTGCGGGTCGGAAAAAAACTTCTCGTAGCGCCTGTCCAGAACATTGTAGACTGCTTCTACCACAGAACCGAACCCATGATTGAGTACATTGGCTACACCTTTGTGGGTGCGGCAGCTTACGCCGTAGGCTTGTATCTTGCCATCATGCACGAGGGTGTCAAATGCAGCAATATCCAGGCCGGAAAAATCGAAGTCGTCAGGTGGATTGTGCAGCAACATTACACCCAGGCGATCTACCTTCAACCGTTGCAGGCTACCTTCCACACTGGTGATAAAATTTTTAGCTGAATAATCTTCGGGCACGTTTTCACCACCAAGCACTATTCCATACTTGCTACAGATCATTGCTTTGCTACGATCACCGGCATAGGACCGGAGCGCATTGCCAAGTATTTCCTCTGACCTGCCAAAACCATAGGCTACAGCAGTATCGAAGAAATTGATACCATTGTCCAATGCCAGGTGAATGGCCCGTTCTGATTCAGCGATGTCAATAGCTCCATAACCATTGGGGCGGCCATTGTGCTGGTAGTCGCCGGCAAGCTGCCAGCACCCAAAACCAATGCGGCTGATCTTATTTCCGTTAAAAAGTAAATGATCGCTCATCAGGTGAAGTTGAACCCTCCCTTAATAAGCGTTCTGTCTCCATAAAATGAGTTGCGGCCATGCAATATGCGGTCGTCCTGGAAAAACGCGGCTTCGCCGGGTTTAAGGCATATCCCGGTAAGAAGGCCGCCACCTACAATTTTACTCTCAAGGAATTTGTGGAATTCCTCACACATCTCCAGCGCTTCTTTGGTATTGTCCGGCATCACACGGAAGTAGTTCCAGTTCAGCTTTACACCTCTTTTGTCATAGTCTATGATCTTGCGGCGTTTTCTCTGGTCTTCACCCTTGCCAAAATCTACTTCTACGGTCTTCAGTTTTTCGAACAGTAAAGGCTCATATTTTTCAAGCACTTTTATCAGGTCATCTGAATCGAAAAAAGTAGTGGCGCCACCAACCTCGGCCTGGTCCATACAAAAAAAGAAGTTGACGTCGAGATCGAAGTTAACATAAGCGGCATCGGTATGCAGTGGCTGGCGTGTGTTTGCGTGACGGAATGTAAAGTCGTTGTTCTTGTCATAGCGCACATCTGTCCACCGTTCGTTGCTTTTTGCATTGCCTGTCTTAATATCCTCGTCCACGTTCACAATTTCTCCCAAGCTGTCAACCAACGATGAGTAATAGGTCTTAAAATCCACATCTGCGGGTATACCGGTGAGATGAACAATTTTATTCTGAAGCAACGCTTCCTTCATTTTTGCAGCGAAATCCGACGCATCAGAATAGCGCATTTCTTTTAGAAAAAATTGATTCATAAATAATTGCATTTCCGAAAGGTTTAGTTAAACGAAGATAGCGATTTAAGGAAAAATACATCTACATACCGCGGATGATTTTGGTCAGGCAAAACCTAAAGGTAAAAGCTGTGTTTCTTTTTACGGAAGACATAATGTATCGCAATGTAAAATCCCGGGCTTATCACGTTACCAGTGAGGTTGGACTGGTATGTGTGATAGTTGTTTCCGGGAGCTGCCACACTTACATAATAGGTGTTTCTTTCCTTCAGCAGGAGAATATACTGGAAATTGATCCCCATGGTCAGGTAAAGGTCTTTGCCCGCCGACTCACCGTAGTTGTACTCGAAGCCGATGTTCATTGCCGGGAACACATTGTTGACATTTTTAGTAGAGTCTATCGAAGCTTTCATCGTCTCTCCATAGCGGCCGGCTACCTGAACACCTTTGTTCATCAGGTAAGAAAAACCAACGCCTCCGTAAATATAAACTTCGCTGCGGGGCATAGTGATCACATAATTTTCATTGAGCATTACATTGAGGTAGTTAAAATTGAGCACCGCAACGTTTGTGCCGAACTGCTTTAGCGGTAACCTTGTCCTGCCAAACGAGGCATTAAGTATTGGGAAAAACTGCGTGTCATGAGGCTTATAGGCTACGCCTGCGCGCACGCCAAAAGTGATCTGGCCAAAGTTCATCTTTGTATTATTACTGTTGATGAGCTGGGGGTAACTGACCTCAAAACCAGATGAGACTTCCAGTTGCGCACTACTATCTATTGTAAAAAGTAATACACAAAATATAGACACTATCCGGAGTAAATACTTTCTCATTTTGTCTTAGCTAACGTTTTTATCAGGATTTTGTTGCCTGCCGATCTTATTCCATCTCCCAAAACATTCCAAAAACTCCTGACTATCTACCAAATTACCATCTACTAATTACTATCTACTAGTTACTATCTACTAATTACTATCTGCTACCTTGCTTACTCTTTATACATGAACCATTTAGCAAGCTCCTTGTAGCTGGCCTTCTTGCCATACATAAGTATACCTACACGGTATATACGCGCTGCCACCCAGGTAGTAAACAGGAAACCAAGCACCATGAACAACATGGACAATGCAAGCTGCCATGCCGGCACGCCGAAAGGTATCCGTATCATCATTGCAATAGGCGATGTGAAGGGAATCATCGAAAGCCATACGGAGAGTGAGCTATCGGGATTATTGATAATAAAGCTTTGCGCCAGCGCAAAAGTAAATATCAGCGGCAAGGTGATCGGCAGCATAAACTGCTGCGTCTCCGTTTCATTGTCCACCGCCGAACCTACTGCGGCGAAAATGGCGCTGTATAACAAATAGCCAAACAGGAAGTAGAACAGGAAGCAACCGAGTGTGTAAGCAACTGGGATGCCTGCTATATCCTGCATTACGCCGGTCATATCATCAGCGGCGGGATTTGCCGTCACAGCAGTACCATCGACAGACGTATGCTGCATTTGCGATATCTGCTCCGTTTTGGCCTTCATGCCGGTTTTCATCAGGGCCGTGCCACCTGCCATCGATAAGCCTATGGAAATAGCTATCCATAGTATGAACTGTGTCAGCCCTACCATACCCACACCTATTATCTTTCCCAGCATCAGCTGAAAGGGTTTAACAGATGAAATGATCACCTCCACAATGCGGCTCACTTTCTCTTCTATCACACCGCGCATTACCTGTGTGCCATAAATGAACAAGCTCAGGTAGATAAGAAATGCGCATAAAAACCCTACGCCATAGGCCACCCAGGCGTGCGCGTCTTTCACGCCATTTTCGGTCACTTGCATAGAGGCTATGCTTACAGATCTCTGAGCTTTTGCGAGCACTGCGCTGTCTATGCCTGCTTCAGCAAGGCGCTGGGCACGGATGATGTTCGTTAACTCGTCTTCAATCTTACCGCTGGTCATGGGCCCTGCCTTCTTTTCGCCCAGCAGTTGAATTCCGGTCATAGATGCAGGAATGTACAGGAGATAATCATAGCCATCTTTTATGAAGCTGCTTTTGGCCGTAGCATTATCTTTTGCTGCGGTGTAAGCTACGGTATTGTCGCTCTTTAACTTGCCTATGAAACGGCCGCTTTCGTCAGCCACTTCGATCTTCTTCTTATCGCTGAAATCGTTTTGCTTTACGGAGATAAAAGCGATAAGCGCTATCATGCCAATGAACATCACCGGTACAAGAAATGTCATTACAATAAACGACTTCTTCTTTACCCTTGACAGGTACTCTCTTTGTATGATCAGTAGTATTTTGTTCATTGCCTGTTATTTTGAATTGCCTACTGTTTGAATAAATATTTCGTTCATGGTGGGCACCACTTCCTCCAGCTTATTTATATTTGCCTGCGGTAGCATGTAGTGCAGTACATCATTTACTTTAGCGCCGTAGTTCAGTTTCAGCTTTATCTGCTGGTAGCCATCCAGGCTTGTCTCCTGCAATACGGAGAATGGCATACCTCCATTCATCAGAACTTTATCACCCTCATACTCCAGCACGTAGGTGCCGTTGCGGTATGAGTTTCTGATCGTCTTTACCTTGCCGTCAAGTAGTTTATGCGATAAGTGGAGCAAGGCTATGGAATCGCACAGCTCTTCCACGCTCTCCATGCGATGGGTAGAGAAGATCACTGTTGCGCCCTTCCTGTTCAATTCCAGTATCTCATTTTTTATGACATCTGCATTCACGGGATCAAAACCGGTGAATGGCTCATCGAGTATCAGCAGTTCGGGCTCATGCAACACGGTGGCTACAAACTGCGCCTTTTGCTGCATGCCTTTTGAAAGCTCTTCTATCTTCTTGTTCCACCAGCTCTGTATCTCCAGTTTTTCAAACCAGTATTTCGCCCGTTTCACGGCCTCGGCCCTGCTCAGACCTTTAAGTCGGGCAAGGTAGAGTATCTGCTCACCTATCTCCATCTTCTTATACAGTCCCCGCTCCTCTGGCAGGTAGCCTATGCGGTCAACATGCGTCTGCATCAACGGTTGCCCGTCGAATAATACCTGGCCGGAATCCGGCGCCGTAATATGGTTGATGATGCGTATCAGCGATGTCTTGCCTGCGCCATTAGGCCCCAGCAGGCCAAAAACCTTTCCCTTTTCTATTTCCATACTTACATCGTCGAGCGCCCGGTGGCTGGCATACTGCTTAACGATGTTGCGGATGCTTATCATGTAATTTGGATTGTAGTGTAAAATAAGGGATTTTTAGTGAGGGTTCATAAATAGGTTGTACTACAAATAGCAGTTTGGCGAAAATATATCACTTGCCACTCCAAAAAAAGAGAGGCTGCCTTTTTGAAGAAGCAGCCTCACTTGTATTAAGGATGATATTATTTAACGTTCCAGAACAAAATGGAATGCCTTGTTATCGGATCCGCTGCTTATGTTCAGGATATACATTCCGTTGGCAAGGTTATCGCCAAGCAGCACCTGTTCATTTATCTTGCCTTTATCAGACCTGAATTTGCTCCTGTAAACGATCTGGCCAAGCATGTCTGTTACTTCAAGGTGGAGTTCTTCATCCACTGTTGTAGACAATGTGCCCTTCACGGTCACTGCTCCGCTGGTCGGGTTAGGTATGAGCCTTATATCACCTACGCCCACGTACTGTACATCATGCACACCCACCGGTATCACGGTTATGTATACCCAGTCGAACGTTGATATACCCGCGCAATAACCGCTGCTGGTAAGCATACAGGTCACTGAGTCGTAGTTATGGAACGAGCTGCTGATATAGGTTGCATTAGTAGCACCCGGAACAGGCACTCCATTGATCAGCCACTGATAGGTCGGGCTGGATCCGGCATTCGCGATAACGGTGGTCAACGTATCAGGTTGTCCTTCCACCACACTGAAGCCAGGATGCGGAACGATATCGATGTGCGGTATGATCAATGGCATTATGTGCATGTGCACCACATTGCTGTATGCGGTATCCGTAGTTGCACATTGGTAGCTGGTGAGCATTTTCACATAAACCACATCACCTTCT
Organism: Chitinophagaceae bacterium; assembly: GCA_947476485.1. GTDB lineage: Bacteria > Bacteroidota > Bacteroidia > Chitinophagales > Chitinophagaceae > Nemorincola. Next base: position 6,364 of record CANJQU010000023.1, on the reverse strand, counting down.
GCCGGAGCATAGGAGAATACGCTGCCCGTACCCGCAACTGCATTATTTACTATCCAGGTATACTGAGGCGTATATCCTCCGAACGTAGGTGTAGCAGTATAGGTTGCAGAAGCAAACTCGCAGACCGTGTCTCCCGGATCAACAGTAACGTTAACCAACGGCACACCGATCTGTCTTACGACCATTCTGAGCGTATCCATTGCGGCAGTCGGGAATATACAGATGGCGCCGCTGTTCATGATCACTTTCACCACATCGCCATTAGCAGGTATGAAGGTGTAAGTGCTGGCGGTGCTCACATTGGTACCGTTAACCGACCACATGAATGTAGGCGTTGTTGTCATTGTTCCTGCAGGTGTTGCGATCACTGAGAAAGTCACTGAGGTGCCCGGGCATACGGTGTCTCCCAAATTCGATACAATGGTTACCGTCGGGTTCACCGTTGGTATCACAACAACCGAAACAGAGCCGGTCATACCGGTCATACATCCGCTGGTAGTGCCTGTGGCAAGTACGGTATAAGTACCGGGAACAGTAAGCAGGCCAAAGTTCAGCGTATCACCGGTACCGGCAAGGAAGCCCGTAGCAGAAGAGTCGTAGAACAACAGGTAGCTGATACCCACGTTAGAGCCATCGAGGCCGATCGGAACACCGGCGCCGCCCTGGCAATAGCTGCCACCGCCGAAGATGGTAAACGGTGCAGGGTTCGGGTTGACGGTCATTGTAACCGTCACTACACAACCTACAGCCGGTGAATAAGTGATCGTAGCAGTACCGATCGACAGGCCGGTTACTACTCCTCCGGAGGTTACAGGAGCTATAGAAGGATTACTGCTGCTCCACAAACCACCTGGTGTAATATCACTCAGAGTTACGGTTGCACCAAGACATACCTTGTTGCTGCCGCTGATGGGTGCAGGTATCGGATACACAGTTACCACTGCGGTGGTGATACAACCGGTAGGAAGTGTATAAGTGATCGTAGCAGTACCCACGGTATCGGCGAATACTATGCCGGTGCCTGAGCCAATAGTTGCCACGTTAGTATCACTGCTTGACCATGTTCCGCCCCCGGCAAGATCAGAAAGCGCCGAGGTAAACCCGATACACAGATCGCGTGAACCCAGGATAGCTGATGGCAAAGGATTCACGGTTACTATTGCTGTGGTGAAGCAACTGGAAGCCACACTATAAGTGATCGTGGTAGTTCCACCGGAAATACCCATTACCACACCCGAAGTTGAACCTATGGTTCCGATAGCGCCTGTGCTGCTGCTCCATACTCCGCCTGCGGTTGTATCGCTGAGCAGTGTAGTGAGGCCCACACATACGGTGAGGTTACCAAGTATGTTCGCAGGTACTTTATTTACGGTTACTATCCGTGTTACATAACAACCGGTTGGTATAGTATAAGTAATTGTAGCAGTGCCTAAGTTATTACCGGAAACAACACCACCGCTGGAGACAGGCGCTATCAATGCATCACTGCTGCTCCACGTACCGCCTGCGGTAAGATCACTCAGGGTCATTGTTGCGCCTATGCAGACCGCTGAAGAGCCGAGTATCGGTGTTGGCAACGGATCAACAGTAAGCACGGCTGATACGACACATCCCTGTGCGCTGGTGTAAGTAACATCAGTAGTACCTGCGGCTACGCCGGTTGCTACACCGCCGGCAGAGGTAATTGTTGCTATCGCTGCAGAAGCGGTACTCCATGTGCCGCCAAGTGAGTCATCAGACAATGTGGTCGTTAAACCAACACATACTTCAAGCGTTCCTGATATAGGTGCAGGTAACGGATCGACAGTCACTATGTGGGTCACATAACAACCCGTAGCCGGGAATGTATAAGTAGAAGTACCTGTACCAACCAAACCACCATACACAAGGCCGGTAGCGCTGCCGCCGGAGATGAGCACCGAAGCTGCACTCCATACGCCGCCCGGAGATGCATCTGTGAGCAATGTGCTTGTAAACACACATATCTCAGACGCTCCGTTTATCGGCGCCGGAATTGGATTAACAGTTAATATAGCTGTTGTCTGGCAGCCTGTAGGTGAAGGCAGTATATACGTTATCTCTACAGTACCAGCCGACACGCCTGTTACTATGCCCGATGAAGAGCCTATTGTAGCCAGCGGAGGTATGCTGCTGTACCAGAAGCCGCCACCGGTAGCATCAGTAAGGGTGGTGGTTGCGCCAACGCATACAACCAGCGTACCCGATATGTTTGCAGGTACCGGATTTACGGTGATCACAGCCGTGTTGATACAGCCAGTGGAAAGTGTATAAGTAACGATCGTTGTACCACCGGAGATTCCGGTGAACACACCTGTTGATGGATCAATTGTCCCTATTCCAGGAGCGGAGGAAGTCCATATGCCACCTGTTGTTGTATCGGTTAATGCGGTAGTAGTACCTGCACACAATACCTTGTTTCCGCTGATAGGCTGCGGCAATGGGTTTACAGTTACTACAGCCGTCATGATACAGCCGGTAGGCAAAGTATATGTTACGTTGGCAGTACCTACACTAACGCCGGTTACTACACCGGATGATGAGCCGATTGATATTGTCGCTGAGCTGGCGCTCCATGTGCCGCCGGTGATAGCATCGCTAAGCGTGGTGGTGAGGCCAACACACACAGCAAGCGGACCGGAAATAGCAGCAGGCAACGGATTTACCGTAAGCACAGCAGTTACATAACAGCCGAATGCAATGGTATAAGTATCGGTTACAGTACCTGCACTGATACCGGTAGCAATACCGGAACTTATGTCGATGGTAGAGATCAATACATCGCTGCTGGCCCATGTGCCGCCTGCGGTGGCATCAGACAAGGTAGTTGTTAAGCCTTCGCATACGCTCAGGGTGCCTGTGATAGGCGCAGGTATTGGATACACGGTTACCATTGCAGTAGCAAAGCAGCCGGCCGCCGATGTATAAGTAACAGTTGCTGTACCTGCGGTTACGCCGGTCACTAAACCAACAACATCGATCGTTGCATTACTATTGCTGATGCTCCATACACCGCCGCCTGTAGCATCGGTAAGCTGGGTAGTTGCACCCTCACATACACCGAGGCTTCCAAGTATTGCGGTCGGGTTAGGATTAACCGTAAGCACGGAAGTAGTATAACAGCCGGTGCTGAATGCATAAGTAATGGTCGAAGTACCGGCACTAATACCGCACACAACACCAGTGAAGAAACCGGCGCTGGCAACAGCAGGTGTGTTACTTATCCATGTTCCGCCAAATGAACCGTCTGTTAACGTAGTGCACGTACCAATACAAATACTCAAGGATCCGATGATCGGTGTAGGTGTGTCGTTAACGCTGACTACCACTGTGGCAATACAGCCTGCGGCAGATGTATAAGTGATTGTTGCGGAGCTGTTTCCGGTTACGCCGGTTACCAGTCCCAATGGGTCTATACTTGCATTGCCCGGGTTACTGCTGCTCCAGGTACCACCCGGTGAAGTATTCGACAGTTGCGTGGTAAAGCCCATGCAGACCGTTGTAACACCGGTGATCGCTGGTGGTAATGGATTAACCGTTACGGTCAGCGTGCTCGTACAGCCGCCTGCCCCTGTATATATTATTGCAGCCGTGCCTGCGCCCACACCTGTTACCAGTCCGGAAGATGTTACCGTAGCAACACCGCTGGCGCCACTGCTCCAGGTGCCACCCGTAGTGGCGCTTGTCAATGCAGTCGTGCCGCCCACGCATATTACTGCAGTGCCCGTAACCGGTAAAGGATTCGGATTGATGGTTACCACAACTGTGGCAATACAGCCCGTTGGCATGGTATAAGTGACTGTGGCTGTACCAAGCGTAGCACCCGTTACTACCACCACCGGTGATGTAGTACTACCAGGGAAAGAAACAGATCCGGTGCCGGAAGTTGCTGACCACGTGCCTCCGGGAGGACCGCTTGCGAGTATTGTTGAACCACCCAGGCAAACATTCGCATTGCCGTTTATGGCCCCTGGATTATTATTTACGGTGACTATTACTGTTGAATAACAGTAGGTAGGCATGGTGTACGAGATAACGACTGTGCCGCCCGATACACCGGTTACTACTCCTGTTACATCGACAACGGTCCCTATGGACGGATCGCCGCTGCTCCAGGTACCACCCGGGGTGGCATCATTAAGTGTTGTTGTAAGGCCTACGCATACAAACAATGGGCTGCCGGTAGGTATTGCCGGTGTTGGGTAAACAGTTACCACTATAGTGCCCACACAGCCCGTTGGCGGTGCGTATGTGATCGTAGCAGTACCAACACCTGTGCCGGTCGTTACACCAAATGGATCCACAGTGGCCACAGCAGGGTTGCTGCTGCTCCATGTGCCGCCAGCCAGCAGGTCAGTAAGCAAGACACTGCTGCCAAGGCATATAGAAGTAGTACCTGTAATTGGCGGAGGTATAGAACTTACGTTCACTGTTAGTATCGAATTACATCCGGTAGGCAAAGCATAGGTCACATTAATAGACCCGGAAGCTATACCCGTTACCACACCTGTGCTGCTGACAGTGCCAATAGAAGGATTGCTGGTAGTCCATGTACCACCGGGCGTGATATCTGTTAATGCGATCGTAGCTCCGATACAAACTCCTGTACCGCCTACAATTGGCGCAGGGTTTGGATTAACGGTCACTATAGCCGTAGCAAGACAGCCTGTTGGCAGTGCATAAGTGATAATAGATGTTCCGGAAATACCGCCGGTCACCACACCCGTACTTGAAACAGTTGCAGTTGCAGGGTTGCTGCTGCTCCATGTGCCACCAGAAGTAGCATCAGTGAGTGCAGTAGTCGAGCCGGTACAAACCGTTAATACACCATTGATACTGCCAGGCACCGGATTTACGGTGACTACTGCATTTACCATACAGCCTGTTGCAGCAAATTCATAAGTAATGATCGCAGTCCCTGCTGACATACCGGTAACATCGCCTACACCGGGAACGGGAATCTGGGCAACAAACGGATCGCTGCTTAGCCATACTCCGCCGGCTATGGCATCTGTAAGTGTTGTAACCAGGCCCACACAAACTGTGAGTGTACCGTTTATAACATCCGGTATTGGCTGTACGGTAACAATAGCTGTTGCCGCGCAACCGGTACTGGTCAATGTATAAGAGATAGTAGCCGTAGTGCCAACAAGTCCACCAACTATTCCGGTAACAAGGCCGGTACTTGATACAGTTGCGTTCGTAACCGTACCGCTGGTCCAGGTACCACCCGGAGTAACATCAGAGAGTTGTGTAGTCGACCCTTCACATACGGTAAGAGTACCTAGTATTGCACTTGGCAATGGATTAACAGTTACGAGGGTAGTTACATAGCAGCCTGTTGCGAGTGTATAAGTATCAACGAATATACCTGCACTATTACCTGTTACAGCACCAGTGCCGGAACCAACAGTGGCTATTATTGAATTACTGCCAGACCAGATCCCGCCAACTGTAGCATCGCTGAGAATGATCGTAGACCCTACACATACGCGGGGTGCCGGAGGCAGAATTGGAGTTGGATTTGGATTAACCGTAACTACTGCTGTAGTGGTACAGCCGGTCGGCATAGTATAAGTTATTGTTGCAGTTGCCAGAGATGTTGAGCCAGTTAGTACACCGGTAACAAGACCGGTAGAAACGTTTACTGTTGCAATACCGGTGGAACCGCTGGACCAGGTGCCGCCAATAGTAGCATCCGATAGCTGAGTTGTATAGCCCTGGCACACTGTAAGCGTACCAAGAATAGCGCTTGGAAGTGAATTTACGGTCACGATCGCAGTAGCGATACAGCCGGTTGGCGCAGTATAGGTAATGATGACCGTGGAAGCTCCCAATGAGAAAATACCCGTTACAACACCACCTGCAGATACTGTAGCAATGGCAGGGTTACCACTGCTCCAGGTACCACCCGGTGTTGCATCGCTTAATGTAGTGGTTGCACCAACGCATACCGACAATACACCTGTTATGTTAGCCGGCAGTGGTTCTACCGTTACTATGGCTGTGGTAATACAACCCGTTGGCAAAGTATATGTAATTGTACAAGTAACGGGGATACCAGACGAAACAACGGCTGTTGCCAGGCCGGTGAGTACGTCTATCGAGGCGACGGCAGGATTGCTGGAGCTCCAGGTACCGCCGGGTGTAAGATCTGTCAACTGTGAAGTATTGCCGCTGCAAATATCCAACTGACCATTGATCGCGCCCGGAAGCGGATTGACACTAACCACGGCAGTGATAATACAACCCGTGCCCAATGTATAAGTTATGGTAGATGTTGTGCCGCCGATCAAGCCGTTCACAAGGCCGGTAGACGAATTTATCGACGCGTTGCCAGGATTAC
>CANJQU010000022.1 GCA_947476485.1 Chitinophagaceae bacterium | reverse complement strand
GATAGCCATGTTCGCGGCGATAATACTCATCTCATATTTATCATTAGTGGTATCGAGCAAGGCGAGCGCGCTGTTGTAGTTTGAGAGCGAGGCTTCATAATTTTTCGTGTTCTTTAAAGCGATAGCCATGTTGCACAGCGATCCCATTTGCTGGAATTTGTCGTTTTCTTTACGGGCGAGTTCAATGGCTTCATTGTACAATTTGAAAGCGCTATCGTATTTGCCTTCTTTTTTATAAACAGTGGCGAGGAAATCGACCACGTTCGATCGTTTTTTTCTTATTCTTTCATTATCGGCATGCTGATCGCAAATAGCCATTGCCTCCATTACGTATTTTTTCTCAGCGGCCCTGTCATCGGTGAGATCATAAATACGGGCTATGTGGAGTAAGTCTGTGATCTGTGCACGGTAGTCCAGGATGTCTTTGTGAATGCGTAGTGCCCCGAGGTAGTATTCCAGGCTTTTGGGATAGTCCGTTATGTTCTCATAGGCGATACCAATAATTCTTTCGGCCATGGCTACCTGCGGCAATTTCCCTGCGGCTACGGCATCGTGCAATAGCACTCTTCCGATGCTTATCACCTCGCGGGGATGATCTATCAGCGCATAGTCTGCATAATCATGGAATGCATCCATACGCTGCGTATCATTGCTTATGCTTAGCAGGCGCTTAAGCACAGTATCTTCGGCGGATGCAAAGGCTTGCATACTTAGCAGCGAAACGAGGATAGTGGCGATAAAAATACGCATCCTAACAAAAATATAAAATTTCGTTTAATGCCTTGGAAATTATGAACATCAATAGAGTAGAGGGGATCAGTAGCGTTTCCCCTGTCCAGATACCAGGAACCCATTTTTTTCAACCAGTGTCCGTTTGGCGGGATCCCACATCAGCGGGTTGGTGTGATTAAAATGAATGAAGCAGACCTTTGCTCTTATTGTTGGTGGCTCAGCCTGAAATAGCTTCATTGTTTCGCTGACAAAAGGGTGTGGCACCTCGCTGATATTGCGACCGGGCAGCTCGCCCGCTTCATAGAAAGTTGCATCCAGAAAGGCGATATCCACATTTTTCACTTCGTCTACTATGTTTCTCTCCCACTTGTCCCATTTGTTAACATCAGGGATGAACAGGTACTTTTTGTTTCCTGCATTTATTTCAAAGCCGGCCGTCTCAGAATATTCATCGCGGTGAGGCACGGTAAATGCTGTGACTGAAATGTTTGATGTAAGCCGAACGGGCGTGTCTGCCCGCATCGATGGCAATGCTATGTTGTGCATGCTGATGAGTTGGCTCCATGGGCCATTTGTTTCAAGGAAAGCGCTCATGCGTGGCAGGGCGTATACCGGAACTTCCTTTGTGCTCATTACTTCCTTGCCAAGTTCCATAAGGCCGGTATAATGACCTATGTGTGCGTGCGTTACAAATATACCTTCAGGGAGGAAGCGGTATTGTCCCTGTGTGAGCGACTGGAAATAGTGAAGTTGTTCTTTTATATCGGGAGTCGCTTCGAAAAGCCACCATTTTTTTGTGGCCGGGTCTACCAATGCGAGGGATACGACCCATCGTTTCATGGTGTCATGGACCCATGCCTGGTTGCAGCATTGCTTTATGCAGCCCATATGCGGGTAACCGCCATCCTGCGCTATGCCGAGGGTGATGATGAATGGCTTATCTTCACTCTGTGCGCGGAGTGTGATTGAGGCAAGCAAGAGTAATATGCAACAGAGGTGCTTTTTCAACATCAGGTGTTTTTAGAGGCTACCAGCTATATCAACATAAAAGATGCTCCGGTCGTTCCATTAGCCGCCGTGATGTTCCAGCGCGCCGAGGTAGCGTTCTGCATCCAGGGCTGCCATACAGCCACTGCCGGCTGCGCTTACTGCCTGCCTGTATATTTTATCCTGCACATCGCCGCAGGCAAAAACGCCTTCGATATTGGTGCGGGTAGAGCCGGGCTGTGTGATGAGGTAGCCCTGATCGTCCATGTCCAGCATACCTTTGAAAAGGTCTGAGTTTGGTTGATGGCCGATGGCTACGAAAAATGCTTTTACCGGTATGACGCTTTCCTCGTTCGTTTGCGTGTTGCGGACTTTCACGCTGTCTACCTTATGCTCTCCCAGCACTTCAACTGTATCAGTATTCCAGTATACTTTGATGTTGGCGGTTTTCATTACACGGTCCTGCATCACTTTGCTGGCGCGCATTTCGTGGCGACGAATGAACATGTGCACATTAGTGCAGAGTTTTGAAAGGTACAGAGCTTCTTCGCAGGCAGTATCTCCCGCGCCTACAATAGCAACTTCCTGGTTCTTGAAGAAAAATCCATCGCACACGGCACATGCGGATACTCCGTGGCCGTTGAGCCGGTCTTCAGATTCAAGTCCCAGCCATTTTGCGGATGCACCTGTGGCGATAATTACGGCATCGGCCTCTATCCACTTTTCTTCGTCTATTTCTATTCTGAAAGGTTTTTTGGAGAGGTCAACTTTGGTGACCATGCCCCAGCGGATGTCTGCGCCCATGCGCTGTGCCTGCTGTTCGAAATCCACCATCATCTGTGGGCCCATAACGCCATTAGGATAGCCGGGGTAGTTCTCTACATCGGTTGTTATGGTAAGCTGGCCACCGGGTTGCAGTCCCTGGTATAGTACCGGCTTTAGGTTTGCACGGGCTGCATATATTGCTGCTGTGTATCCGGCAGGTCCTGAACCTATAATAAAGCAGTGTACTTTTTCTATATCACTCATTTTGGGAATTCTTTAATTGGATCACGAAGATGCAAAAGAAATTTGAAATGTGGTAGACGATTTCAAAATACGGTTATTGGTATTTTAGATGGAGCTACATCAATGCGGCACTACAATAGTGCTAAGCAAAGTGCCGTAGCCACACCATACGCCCAGCGCGCCATTTGTCATATTTGTTTTCACATTTATAGGCGAGGAAAACGGGTTGCCGATAGCATTGCTCGCAAATTGGTATGTGTTCCAAAACTCATAAACTCCTTTGTCTATTTCGGACCATTTGAGTGTTACCGTATCGCCGGGGTAGAAATACCTGAGTGAATCACCGTTTACATTGGTGCTATCGTCATAGCCAGCATAAAGATCAATATTCCTGATGATCTTGCCATTTACAATATCGTCAGAGAATATGCCGGAGGGGTAGTATTGTTCATTATTTCTCCTGGTGAAATACCGTACATAATTACCCAGTGTATCCGGGTCGGAATAGTTGGCATATAGCGTAACGGCGCTATCGGGTGTTTTGTCGTTTGTGAAAATAGGCGGAGCGAACCAGAGGGTGTCAACACCTTTCGGGGCAGGGATCTTTGTGACTGATTTGTAAGTAACTCCATTGTATGTGACGCTAAGCGTATAATACTTTTCTACCTGGCCATACATAATGCCTGCAGTAGTGGCAGTATCTACCGAATAGACGAAAAACTTACTGTTACTGCCTGTATCGATGGAATACTCCTTCAGTGTTACTGTATTAGTCCCATCTGATACGGTTATAAGTGCGCCGTGCAAAAAACTGTTCTGAAGTGTGGTGAGATCCACACTGTTGAAAAAACCGATGGTACTGGTAAGCACTACATACGGGGGGAGATTGGTCTCAATAGCCCCCTGTACAACTACCTGTGGCGGAGCAGAGCCAAGATTGATGTGCACCTCTTTCTGGCAGGAAGCGAGGGAGATTACAAATAAGAATGCGATGATTAGTCTTAACCTGTGCGTCATATTTTGGTAAAAGGGCTTCATTTATGGAGTGCAAAGATACGGGTTTTGATATTTCGCCTCAGTTGACATATTTCCCCTCCGGTGAGTACATTACCGGCATTAACTTATGGTATTTTTCGAAATAATCGTAGCCGGTTTTCAGGTCGGCCCAGAACTGGCGTTTTACCGGGTCGTTGGGGAATTCCCTGTTCAGGTATGACATGCCGTTTTTGTTGAGGCGGGTAGGGAGGATATGAACCGGAATGTATTGCTGGCCATTGATCCGCGCATTAAGACACACAGTATATATCTCCTGGATGCCGGGGTTGGTCATGGGCAGGCAGCCAACTGTAACGCAGCCACCGTGTATATAAATATCGCCGCCGGTCTCCTGGTTGCCAAGTAAGAGGTCGGAATAGTTAGGGTAATTGAGTTGCAGGGAAAGGTAGAAGTCACTGGCATTGTTGAAGTCTTCAATGAAATAATAGCCTTCCGGTACCTGCCGGTCTCCCCGCATGCGTTTTGGGCCAAGTGCCCCGGAAATTGCACATACGTGGTAGGTTTTAACGAGTTTGTATTCGCTGCTCTCATTATTACGTGCCCACAGCTCCATTTCATTCTGGGATTTAAAGGCACGTAAGTAAATGTCCTTCGGCGGGTAGGTAATGTTCTTTTTACGGAATTCTTTTTCCAGCGTGTCGTTGTATTTTTTCCATGAGTCGGATACGCGGGAGGAGGCGAACTGGGCCGCTCTGAAACTCGCAGAGTCTTCCTGGGCAAATAAAACCGGCGTGTAAAGACAGGCAATTATGCCGATCCATGTCATCAAAACCGTTTTTACTTTCAAAGCCATACGTTACTGGTGGGTTTGACAAATATACAGTTTAGCCTGTGAAAGCTTTCTTAACAAAAAAAAGTGCCTTTTGAGGCACCCTTTATTGATAAGGTTTTGTTTGAACCACTATCATCTTGCAACATTTATTCTGCCTGCGGTATGCGTGTTGCCGCTTGCAATGTCGTATAAGTATATTCCAGTCTCTAATCGGGAAACAGGTATTTCAACCTGGCCAACGGATGTGGTGAAGTCAATAGGGGAACGGTAAACGATGTGGCCCGACATATCGGAGAGGGTTACTACAGCCTGGCCCATAGACTGATCCTGCCAGTAAATATATAGCCGGTCGGAAGCAGGATTAGGAAAGAGACTGAAGCCGGGTGATGCAATCACCGTCATAGTATGATAGGTGGCGCAGCCCGCCGGAGTTATATAGTAAATATTCACACTGCCGGCAGACACGCCCATAACAATGCCGGAGGAAGAGCCGATCGTGGCAACGGCAGAGTTGCTGGTAGTCCATGACCCTCCGGGAACTGCATCGCTCAATGTTGTGGTAGTGCCCGATGTTACAGAGGAACTTCCCATAACAGGACCCGCGGCAGGGCTAACTGTGAACAGGATGGTGGTAATGCTGGCACCAACTGTATACGAAATTGTTGTCGTGCCTGGGGCAATACCGGTTACCACACCTGTGAATGCGCCAACTGTTGCTATGGCTATGTTGCTGCTGCTCCAGTGCCCACCAGCGGTGGAGTCTGTTAAGGTACTGGTAAGGCCGGGGCAAATATTGGTGATACCATGGATGCCATGCAGAGCGGCGCCACCACCGGTCACTGAAACAATAACATAGGAGCCGCATCCACCTGATGCCATGTAGTAAATATTTGTAGCGCCGGATGCGATACCTGTGACGATACCGGAAGAGGAGCCCACACTGGCGATAGAAGGATTGCTGCTCAGCCAGGTTCCTCCGGGAACCGCATTGGTAAGGGAAAGAGTACCACCTACGGATACGGATGTGCCACCCGAGATGGGGCCAGGAGCCAGGCTAACGGTGAAGGTGATGGTTGCATAGCTGGCGCCGACAGTATAGGTAATGGTTGATGTACCGGGCGAAACGCCGGTAACAATGCCGGTGGATGAGCCAATGGTTGCAATGGACGTATTACTGCTGCTCCATTGTCCTCCCGCAGTTGAGTCTGTCAGGGTTCTTGTGCCACCTATGCAAACAACAGTGGCGCCCCGGATGCCGGGGACGGCGGCAGCAGGGGTAACCGTCACAACAATATGAGCGGCACAGCCTGCCGGATTTATGTAATAGATATTTGCTGTACCTGCGGATACACCGGCTACGATACCGGTAGCTGAACCGACGGTCGCAACGGTCGCGTCGCTGCTGAGCCATGTGCCTCCTGAAACGGAATCAGACAATGTTATTGCCGATCCAACCGATACAGTGGTGCTGCCCGATATAGGTGCCGCGGCATTAACTGTAAATGTGATGGTAGCGATGCCCGGGCCGATGGCATAGGTAATGGTACATGTGCCCGCCGAAACGCCTGTTACAATGCCGGTTGACGAGCCTATGGTGGCTACTGTGGTATTACTGCTGCTCCAGTGTCCCCCGGTTGTTGAGTCGCTGAGCACCGTGGTGAAACCAACGCACACAGTAGCAACGCCGTTAATGCTATGGATGGGGATAGTTGCAGTAACTGTTACGATAACATATGTTCCGCAACCAGCGGGATTTACATAGTAGATACTGACCGTTCCTGCAGACACACCGGTTACTACACCTGTGGATGACCCTACGGACGCAACAGAAGGATCGCTGCTCAGCCAGGTGCCGCCAGAAACGTCGTCAGATAATGCTATTGTTGATCCGGCAGATACAGTAGTAGCGCCAGCGATAGGAGCGGTTGCATTGACTGTAAAAGTTGCTGTTACATAACTGGCGCCCACCGTATAAGTAATAGTGCATGTGCCGGCTGAAACGCCTGTTACCACTCCGGTTGAAGAACCTACGGCAGCAACGGAAATATTGCTGCTGGTCCAATGCCCGCCTGCGGTAGAGTCGGTTAATGTTCCTGTACTTCCAACGCAAACATTGGGTATGCCATTGATGCCGTGTAAGACAACCGTGGGTGTAACTGTTACAATAAGATAAGCAGTGCAGCCGCCGGGTAGCAAATAATAAACATTTACGGTGCCGGGCGATAGACCAGTCAATACACCCGATAGTGAACCAATCGTTGCTACGGAGGTGCCGCTGGTGCTCCAGGTGCCGCCCGGAGTGGCATCACTCAACGACAATGTGGAGCCCACAACAACGGTAGCGCCACCCGTGATTGGCGCTGCGGCCGGTGTTACTGTAAATGTAATTGTTGCCATACCAGCTCCTGCCGTATAGGTAATGGTGCAGGTGCCTGCTGAAACGCAGGTAGCAATGCCGGTAGTTGAGCCCACGGTAGCAATAGACGTATTGCTGCTGCTCCAGTGCCCGCCGGCGGTAGCATCTGATAAAGTTCCGGAGGAGCCGACACAGACAATTGCCGCGCCACTAATGGGCTGTACGGGTGCGATGCCCGTAACGCTTATTACAAGATAGGTATAGCAGCCACCGGGGGTAGCATAGTAGATGGTGGTGGTGCCCGCCGAGATGCCGGTTACCACACCAGTGGATGAACCTATTGTAGCAACCGAAGTAGTATTACTGCTCCAGGTGCCGCCCGAGACTACGTCAGTAAGGGTCATTGTTGATCCTGCTGCTACTGTCGTGCCGCCCGAGATTGGGCCTGCCGCCGGATTAACAGTGAATATAGCGGTTGCAATGTCCGTGCCAACGGTATATATAATGGTGCAGGTACCTGCTGAGACACCAGTAACTACCCCGGTTAAAGAGCCAACTGTTGCGACCGCAGTATTGCTGCTGCTCCAATGTCCGCCGGGTGTAGAATCTGATAAAGTTCTTGATCCACCCGCACATACGCTTGTTGTGCCGCTGATCGGGCTAACCGCAAATGATACGATCGAAATGAGGCATAGCAGAAGTGTCAGGGTAAATAGTTTAATCATAGATCAAATCAAAAAACAAAAAAGAATAACAGACGTAAAGTTCACTAATCGATCCTAAAATTAAGCCCATTCTGCACACCCTGATCTATATCTATTTTTCAGCTACAATGATAGACGGCAACAATCATACCAAACGTATAACCAGGGTGAAAAAATCGCAACAAAAAAGCCCTGCAAAAACAGGGCTTTTTTTAAAATAACTGAAAGTTATTTTTTAGTGTTGAATTTCTATTTTGTTGTTGTAGTTAATTGAAGCAGATTTCACAGTGATGATATACATGCCATTTGTGAAAGAAGAAAGATCAACCGCAGTAACACCGCTTCCTTCAGTCATAGTAATTGTATTGCTGTATATTTCGCGGCCTGTGATATCCGAGATAGCGATGGTAGCTTTTTCTGTAGCTGTTTCGTTCCAGAACAGGTTCAGTTTGCCTGAAGTAGGGTTAGGGTAAACCGATACGGAAGCAACCTGTGTGTTCACGCTGTTCGCACGCTCTGTATAAGGAGTGATAGACATAGAAATGGTATGCTGCATAAATGTAGCTGCACTTGTTGACGGGCTGCCGGAGCTAAGCGTAATAGCAGTATAAGGCATAGTAGTGTAGTTCAACGAGTCTGGGAATACTGTATAACTATCATAAGGCAGGCTGCTCAATGTATAATGCCCTGTAGCATCTGTATATGCCATTTGTACCACGTTGCCTGTAGTATTGCTCTTGGCAACAATATGCAGGTTTACAACCGGTGTGCTTCCTGAGGTGCCCCTGTTGGCGCCGGTAAGAACGTTGCCTGCTATGAAGCCCGGGCCCGAAGTAGCTGTACCGGTAAGCATATTGATGTCTTTGTTGATATCCGAAGTACCTGCAGTGTGATAAACCACATTTGCATCATGCCAGTAGAAAGTGCTGTTATGATAAGTTGGGATGTAGCCGGTAGTTCCGCCGCCAAGGAAGCTGCTGTCACCTACTGAAGCCTTGATCCTGAAAGAGTCAGAAGCCAAACCGGTAAACTGGTAGTAAACACTTGTACCCATGCAATAGTAGGTCATGCTGTCTGAAGCCTGGAGGTCGAACGTAGAAGGATTATAGGTGATAAGCCATACCTTAACGTTGCCATAATAAGCGGCGCTGCCAAAATTTACGTGGCCCGATATACCGTCAAGAGCATTTACTGAAACAGTAGTCGTAGTAGTCAATGGTGAGCCACAGCTTATAGCAGTATAAGATATTACTGCTGCACCTACGGATACACCTGTAGCAGTGCCAGCCGCATCTATCGTTGCAACTGAAGTTGGAGTGCTGCTCCATGTTCCGCCGGCAGGTGAACAACTGAATAGTCCTGTTCCACCAACGGTGATCGCTGCCGGACCTGAAATAGAACCGATGCTGCCAGTAGTAACGGTAACTACATGAGTAGAGTAGGTAGTGCCGCATACGCTGGTTATTGCCAGTGAAATCGTTGCTGTGCCAGCTGCAACACCGGTTACAACACCTGCTGTACTAACAGTTGCTATCGCAGGACTGCTGCTGCTCCATGCACCGCCGCTTGAACCTGTGCTATCTACGAGTGTGATAGTAGACCCAACACAAACGGTTGATGGTCCGCCGATGAAATGGCCGGTTGTACCCAGAACGGTATCCATTGTTGTGTAGGCACAACCTCCGACAGTGTAATGCAGATAAAACATGCCGGGAGTTACACCGGTTGCAATACCGGTAGCTGCGCCAACCGTTGCATAACCGGTATAAGCGGTTGTGCTCCATACTCCACCTGGAGTAGCGTCCATGAAAGTAGCAGTTGAGCCTACGCAGAAAGAAGTAGGGCCACCTGTGATAGGCGATGGAACAGGGCTCACGGTATAGGTGCCATAAGATGTGCCGGCACTATTCGTGTATGTGACTGTAACGACACCGGCCGAAACACCACAAAGACTACCGATGGTGGTGCCGCCGATAGTTGCTACTGAAGTGGGGCTGCAGCTCCATGAGCCGCCAAGGCCGCTGGTGCTGTCTGCCGACAGATAGAGACAAGATCCGATACAGAGGCCGCCTGAGGAAGGGCTGATAGGGCCGATTGCGAATGATGCGAACGAAAAGAACATCGCCAGCATTGTCAGGGTAAAAAGTCTCATAAGTTTCTAATTTTTAGAGGTTAAAGATAGTTTACAAATATATTTTATGTCGCGATTTTTTTTCGCTCTGTATATATGACGTGAACAGTATTAAAAATGTGAGTAAAAGTTCAGGAATTATTTATTTTTTTTGCCTCAAACTAAAAAAATGCCCTGGAAAGGCATTTTTTTAGTTTTACATATATTGGTTTCTATTTTTGTATTGTCAGCTTATTCATATAGTTAATATCTTTTGATCTAAGTGAAACGACATAAATGCCAATATTCAACGAGGAAATGTTCAATTTCAAAATACCCGTATGGTCAGACACATTGACCGGGAAGTGGTAAACTTCCCTTCCTGTAATATCAGTTATCCGTAAGTCAACGTTACCTATAGGTGCATTTTTCCAGTAGAAGCTTATTTCATTACAAGCAGGATTTGGGAAAAAGCCTGTTTCGGTTATGGTCGGTCCACAACAAACCGGAACCGGTGTGGTAATTAGTGGTGTGATGGTGCCATGCACTGTGTGCTGATAAAAGCTGATCCCGGTTGCTGTTTCGGCAGAAGTGGATAAAGTAACGCCCGCCCATGGAATGGTGGAGTAATGGTAATCGACCGGGTAGATCGTATAAGAGCCATTTGCGATACCGCTGAAGGAATATGCGCCCGCAGCATCTGTATAAGTATAGGTAAGGATGGCATTGGTAGCTGCATCTTTAAGATAAACGAGCATGCCCTCAACAGGTACTCCGCCTGAGGTACCCCGGCCAGCTCCCGAGGAAATAAGTCCCCCAATGAAGCCCGGACCTGAAGGTACCGTACCATAGATCATGTTAATGTGCTGTGTATCTGTAGCGCCGACCATGTGTGTTATTGTCGCTGCGGAATCCCACACATTACTGGAAAGCCCATAGGTAGGTACATAACCGGAAGTGCCAGGAATGCTGCTGAGCAATTTGGCTTTAACCATGTAGCTGCCAGCCGGCTTGCCGGCGAACTCATAGTATGGCGTACCGTCGTCCACGCAGGAAAGAGTAGAATCCTCTGCGATGAGCGAGCTGTCTGAAGGGTTGAATTGGATGAGCCAGACCTTGAGCGTATCAGTTGGGGCGGCAGTTAAACTGATATAACCTGATATGCGGTCTGCGTCTAACGTAACCGTGGCAATGCCGTAACAGCCTGAAACTGCGGTTCCGATCAGCGAGTAGGTGGCGGAGGATGCGATCGTTGCCGTAGGTGACGCACATGCGGAACATGAAAGACCGCTTCCGGGTGACCAAAGGTAGGTGCCTCCGATTCCCGCTCCGCTGCCGGTGAGGCTAAATGTGCCGCCGCAGTTGACGGTAGCGCCAGCACTGATTGCGGGCATTGCTTCAACTGTGACCACAACAGATGCTATACATGAAGTAGGTATCGTATAATATACGGTCGCAGTACCCGGCACAACGCCCGTTGCAACACCGGTTGCGCTAACGATGGTTACAATCCCTGGTGTGCTGGTATACCAGTAGCCCCCGGGTGTGGCATCCATAAACGTTGTAGAGCCGGGGTAGCAGATGATGGGACTGCCTGTTATTGCAGCCGGTGCAGGGTTTACAGTAATGACAACTGTACTGGCGCAGGTGGGCGTGAGATAATAGCTAATAGTAGTTGTGCCCGCTGTATAACCGGTCATAGCTCCGGTCGCCGAGACACTGCCTACTCCGGTAGTGCTGCTGCTCCACGATCCGCCGGGTGTGGCATCTGTGAGCGATATCGTTGATCCCGTGCAAACGACAGAGGGGCCGGTGATAGCTGCAGGGCTCGGATCCACAGTAACAATAACGCTTGCTGAACAGCCTGAAGCGATGGAATATGATATGGTTGCGGTGCCGGCAGTAACGGCACTAACAACGCCTGTGACCGGGTGTACAGCCGCTACGGCAACCGAAGAGCTTGTCCATGTGCCACCGGGAACAGCATCCGACAACGTTGCGGTCCCTCCATATACACATAGTTCCAGGGAGCCAATAACGGTAATTGGGGCTGGTACAACATTGACGGTCAGCGTAGCCGTTACATAGCATCCCGTATATCCTAAAATGTAACTTATTGTAACGGTGCCGGGTGAGTACGTTGTAATTGTTCCTAAAATGCTGTCAACCGCAGCTACAGCTGGTGCAGCGCTGGACCAAGTGCCACCAGGAGTTACGTCTGTCAACGCTGATGTGCTTCCTAAACAAACGGGATTTGGATATACGGTCGGGGTTAGTGGGTTTGGGTTAACTGTTACAACAATACTGGCAGAATACATTAGCGGTCCTGATTCATTGATGGTAACCGTGCCTGCCGTAATACCGGTAAGTATTCCCGAAGAACTGCCGATGGTTGCAACGGCCGTATTGCTACTTGCCCAAACCGATCCGCCCGATCCGGGATCACTTAGAGATGTTGTTGAGCCAACACAAACCGAAGGGGTTCCAAGTATTTGTGCGCGGGAAGAAAAGGCTAATAGAATCGCAAATAAGGTAATGTACAGGTTTTTCATTAGGGGGAAATTTGAGTTTAAAAGTATAAATTTTTAATTAAATATTATAAAATGAAATTTTTATTTTGCAGCCGGCTCGGCTTGCAAAAACAATGAACACTATGAATTTTCTAAAAAAGGTATTGCACGGAACTAATGCACGGGGATCAAGACAACGATATAATCAACAACTTTTATGCCAGAATTTATTATTTGTTAAAAAACCTCTGGTCATAAAAAAGATTTGCCAACTTTTTTAAAGTTGGCAAATCTGCACTGGGTAATATTTACTAATCAATATTATAAATTGCCTCTTTTCGCTTGTTCGCGCTCTATGGCTTCAAATAGGGCTTTAAAGTTGCCTGCGCCAAAGCTTTGTGCGCCCTTGCGTTGTATGATCTCAAAGAACAGGGTAGGGCGGTCTTCTACTGGCTTGGTGAATAACTGCAGCAGGTAGCCCTCCTCATCACAATCAACCAGTATGCCCAGTTCCTGTAACGCTGCTATATCTTCATCTATTTTGCCCACTCGTGCAGGTAATTCCTCATAGTATGCGGCGGGTGGCGCATCCAGGAATTCTACTCCACGTGATTTTAAGTCTTTTACTGTTGTAATAATATCCTTGGTTGCAATGGCGATATGCTGCACGCCTTCGCCCTCATAATAATCGAGGTATTCTTCGATCTGGGATTTTTTCTTTCCTTCTGCTGGCTCGTTGATCGGGAACTTCACAAAGCCGTTGCCGTTGCTCATCACCTTGCTCATAAGCGCGGAGTATTCGGTATTTATCTGCTTGTCGTCGAAGGACAGGATATTTACAAAACCCATCACGTCTTCATACCATTTTATGGTGGGGTTCATGCGGTTCCAGCCCACATTGCCTACGCAATGATCTACATGCAGCAGGCCGGCATCAGTAGGGTTATAGCTGCTTTTCCATTCTTTATAGCCGGGCATAAAAATGCCGTTGTAATTCTTGCGCTCCACAAACATGTGAACTGTTTCGCCATAGGTATAGATCGCACTTAATCGCACTTCGCCATTTTCGTCTTTTATTGTTTTTGGCGCCATGTACGCTTTTGCACCGCGGCTTACGGTTTCCTCGTAAGACTTATATGCGTCATCAACCCAAAGGGCGAGGATCTTTACCCCATCACCATGTTTATGTACATGCTCAGATATAGGTCCGCCTGATTTTAATGGCGTAGTGAGCACCAGCCTAATTTTGCCTTGTTGCAATACATAAGAAGCGATATCGCGCATACCGGTTTCCGGACCTGCATAGGCAAGCGACTGGAAGCCGAAAGCTGTTTTGTAAAAATGTGCAGCCTGCTTGGCATTGCCTACATAAAATTCAATGTGGTCTGTACCGTTGATTGGTAAAAAGTCCTTTGCAAGTGTCATTTTCTGACTGGTAGTAAGATGGTCCATTTTTAGGAATTAGGCGTTAGGAATTTGAATCGTTTCTTGTTTGGTTTGATATTTTATTTATGGTTTTTCACTACTCTATCCAACTGTAAACATACTTATCATCCTCAATGTCTATAGCGTCCTTTGTGAGTATCAGCGGGTGGAAGGTATCGACCATTACCGCGAGCTCTTTGGTTTCTTTCGCACCAATGCTTTTTTCTACGGTGCCAGGATGCGGTCCGTGTGGTATGCCGGCAGGGTGCAACGTGATCATGCCACGCTCCACATGCTTACGGCTCATAAAGTCGCCGTCTACATAGTAGAGCACTTCATCGCTGTCTATATTGCTATGATTGTAGGGTGCAGGTATGGATAGTGGGTGGTAGTCGAACAACCGTGGAACGAATGAGCAGATCACAAAGTTGTGTGCGTCGAAAGTCTGGTGAACGGGTGGTGGCTGGTGCACGCGACCTGTGATGGGTTCAAAGTCGTGAATGCTGAGTGCATAAGGATATTCGCAACCATCCCAACCGATTACATCAAAGGGATGATGGCCATACCATATTGGGTAAAGGAAGCCTTTCTTTTTTACCTGAACCAGGTATTCTCCTTTCTGGTCTATTGTCTGGAGGTCTTGTGGCAGGCGCAGATCGCGCTCGCAAAAAGGCGAATTTTCCAGTAGCTGACCGTACTTGCTCAGGTACCGTTTTGGGAATGTAATGGGGCTGAAAGATTCGATAATAAAGAGCCTGTTGTGCTCGTTCTCAAATTCCACCTGGTATATAGTGCCACGTGGTATCACTACATAGTCGCCGTATTCAAAAGGTATCTGGCCATACTGTGTTTTTAGTGTGCCCTTGCCTTCGTGGATAAAAAGAACTTCATCCGTATCGGCATTTTTGTAAAAAATATTTTCGGTCAGGCCCTTTGTTGGTGCAGCAAGCGTAAGCTGTACATCATTATTGAACAGGACCGTTTTCCTGCTTTTTAAGTAGTCGGCGTCTGGTGCCACCTTGAAGCCCTGGAAGCTGCGATGTTTCAGGATATTAGGTGTGGCTGCCACGGGCGCTACATTTACCGGCTCTTCTGCGCGCACAATATTAGTAGGCGGGTGAACGTGATATAACAGGGATGAATTCGATGAAAAGCCTTCGGTGCTGAACAACTGCTCTGAATATAAAGCTCCATCGGGTTTTCGAAACTGCGTATGTCGTTTACGTGGTATTTTCCCTGCTGAATGATAATGAGGCATTGGTGTTTTATTTATTCAAAATTACAAACTTCCGGACTGTATTGTAGCATTTAAAGGTTATTCCTTTTTCCGGACTTTTAAAAAAGCATTATCCCTGCTATCGTGTACAATACCAACTATTACAATGCGGTTTGCCACATTGTCAATGTAGAAATGTATTGAATATGGGAATATATCGGTGTGACTGATCCGGAATTTTTCGTACCGGAGAGCAAACGCATATGGATTTAGCTGAAGTCTGATTATTGTATTTTTCAGGTCTTTGGCAAATCTTTTTTCCAATCCGGGAAGCTGATCGTGATACCATATTTTGGCTTCTTTGACATCATCTTTTGCCGCCTTAAAGTAAGATAACCGGAACGCCATTGCTAGTCTATTTCTTTATCCAGCTCTTCAAATAATCCGTCAATGTCCATTATCGATTCCGGATCCTTTTCGATCATTTTCAGGCGTTGTTTCATTAACTTCATTTGCCACTCAGGTGTGCCATCCTCTGGTGAGTCTATATCAGGATATTTTTCTTTGATCCGCTTCCAATCTTCAATAGGGATTTGTATGGCAATTGTTGCCCCACTATTATCAGATACATAATTTACAGACATAAGGCCGGAATTATTTATTCAAAATTACAAACTTTAATCCGAGTAAATAAAAAAGGCAGGTATTTTTCAACCTGCCTTTCATAATTGCTCAAAGAGTGTTTTATTCTTTAATAAACTTTTTAACTGTGGTGGCGTTCTGCCCAACGCACCTCAGTATATATATACCTGATGGCAACCTGCTTATATCTATCTGCGTTTTGTTGCCGGTGACGTTTTGTTCCCATACAACAGAGCCGTTCATATTCTGTATCGAAATTTTGCAATTTTGGAGGTTTTCGATCGTGATATGATCAGCAGCCGGGTTAGGGTAAACATTTAAGCTGCTGCCTGAACTCAACAGCCCGGTATTAGTAGGAATAGCAATCGTGTTGAGCGCGGTATTCGTGAGTACCGGAGGGTTTAAGTCGAAATAGATGTAGCCTTTATTTTTTATCTGCGTGCCTGGCGCCAGGCTTGGATCCAATTTTACCGAAAACCGCACAAAGCCGTGGCTTGCGACCTCATTAGTGTTGCTGTCTGGCAGGTAGATGTTGTTAAAATTGAATTTAACAACGCCGGGAGCCAGCCATTCGGGAGACATAGTGTGACTGGTGCCTAGTATTTTCAGACTGGTTGGAGCCAGGTCAGCATCCAGTGTATCAATGATGTTTACGTTAGCGGCATAAGAGGTGCCTGTGTTCTGGAAATGTATGGTATAAACAAGGGAGTCGGTAGTTGGGGAAATATAGCCTTCCGGTCCGGCTCCTGATGGGCTCACTTCCTTCATGTTGGGGTCATAAGAATAAACAACCGGCAGGCAAATGCTATAGTCATTATTCCCCGGGTTAACATCGCCCGCGAGAATGTTTGTAAACACGCGGAAGCAAAGTGTGTCTCCTACGTGTACGGAGGTGTCTGCCGTTAAATGAATTCTTGACAAGAAATAATTCCAGTATGCGCCGCCGCTGAGATTTGTAAGGTTGGTGTAGTCCCATATCAGGGTATCGCCAATGACAGACACCGCAGGATTGTAGCTCAAAGACGGATCATAGGCCACGAGGCTGTCTTTCACTAGTTTTAATTGTCCCGATGCTACATCGCAACCTGTGTTACTTACATATGGCTGTATAAAAAAGGGCGTATTGATCCTGACCGAAGCCGGAGATCCCGCATAGCACTGAACATCAATGTTGCTGGTGCAAAGTAATGGGAAGTCCACGCCTGTTTGCGGTAGCGAAGTATAAGTGTAAGATCCTGAAAAGCAAGGTGATGCCGGAAAGATGAATATATAATCCGGCGGCACGCTTACAGTGTAATTCGTCATCCATGAGTTTTGTACGGTCATCAGATAATTTCCGGAAGCATCGGAATATGCATTCGAACTGATAGAAGGCACAGAACCAGACAGGGTCGCATTACTGGTCAGCACTATTGCATTTAGCGCATCGTCGCCGGTGTTGAAAGTGCAGTCGCCGTTGTTATCGATATATACCTTCCCCGAAACATTTCCATATTCACATGGGTTAGATACCGGCAGGAAAAACATATTATTTATGCCGTTTATTGTATCTGTATTTCGGGTGATCTTAATTGTAGGGCCCACGAACATAACTCCGCCGCCAGAGATCTGGTCGTCAGTGACCACAGGGTTATAGATAGGGACCATTGCGGAAAAGACCCAAGGGCTGGCACCTGAGGAATTTCCATACGCCCCGATCAGCATGTGGGTTCCGGTATCTACGATCATAACGGAGTCGCCCACATAGGAGGTGTCAATTGTGATATTGTACATTACGTTCCCATTTGACCGGCACTGGGTAGAATCATGACTCAGCATCGGCATGGCCATGGCCGTAATGTGGCCGTGCGTGTAGGTCTGGGCTTTAAGGTCCGCGCCAAACAAAATGCAAATAGCTGCAGTCAAGCATTTAAGGTAATTTTTTTGCATGTTTTATTAGGTTTAGGCTGGGAAAATCGATTTCCATCAATAAGACAGCTAAATTCTAAGAAAAGATAGGGTATTTACCGCGCATATTTATTATATGATTCAAAAATACAAACTAACTTGTCGCATGCGATCTGGTCATGTTGGAGGAGCTGGTTAGTTCTATTTTTAATTAGTTACTTTGCCGAAATAAGCATCTTATTTAAATGATATTGTAACCTCCGATGAGCGAACGACGATTTTTGTATTGTACACTGTTATTGCTGATGGCTCTATACGCACCCGCTCTGGCCCAGGATAGCGCCCTGCATTATACGAAGACCGAAGTGATGGTGCCGATGAGGGACGGAATAAAGTTGTTCACCAGAATTTACACCCCTGACAACGTTACCGGACCGCTGCCGGTCTTGCTTATGCGTTCACCGTATGGGGATTGGAATATAGGTGTGCTCAGCCCCGAAAAGGACCCATATGTGCAAAATATGGCTAAGGAAGGATACATTTTCGTATATCAGAATATCAGGGGTAAGCAGAAAAGCGAGGGAGAGTTTATTATGGAGGGCGCTTTCGATAAGAATAACCGGGACGCTATTGACGAAGCTTCAGATACCTATGACCTGATAAACTGGCTGCTGAAAAACACCAACAGCAATGGCAGAGTAGGGCAGTTGGGAATATCTTATCCCGGAGAGCTGGCGCTGATCAGCGCCATAAAACCGCACCCGGCCCTGAAAGCAGTTTCTCCACAAGGCACCGTTGGCGACTTTTTCCTGGGCGATGATTTTTTTCACAATGGGGCTTTCCGGCTTTCCTTTGGGTTCGAATATTCTTATGGGGAAGAGTCCGTCAAAGGGGATACTTCTTTTCCATTCCCTATGTATGATCTGTATGACTGGTATCTTGACCTCGGTCCGTTGTCGAATGTAAATAAAAAGTATTTCCATAAAAAGATCCCCACCTGGAATGACTTCATAGCACATCCGAACTATGACGAATACTGGTCAGGTAAAGCTCCGGTGAACTATTCAGATACTCCGAGGGTACCTATACTGCATGTGGGTGGCTACTGGGACCAGGAAAATATGCATGGTCCGCAGGCACTGTATTCAAAAATGGAAAAGTTCGATGCGGTAAGCCATTACAATTATATTGTGCTGGGCCCCTGGTGCCACGGACAATGGAATGACCTGAATGCATCGGGAATTGGCGATCATCGTTTCGGGCGTAACACAGCGGCTGATTTCCAGGTAATACAGAAAAATTGGTTTGACTATTGGCTGAAGGGCAAGGGGGATGGTAAGTTCACCGAAGCAGAATGTTTTCAGACCGGTTCAAACCTCTGGAAGAAGTATGACACATGGCCAGACAAGTCTGCGACGCCTGCGAAGCTTTATTTACAGGATCATAAAGCGCTGTCTTTTAAGAAGCCGGCAAGTGGAGCGGATGGATTTGACAGCTATGTAAGTGATCCCGAAAATCCTGTTTCCTACAGGGAGCGGCCTATAGAGGTTACTTATTCCGACAGTTCTGAATGGGAAACCTGGCTGGTCGAAGACCAGCGGCAAACAGATCACCGCCCCGATGTGCTAACGTACAAGACAGATACCCTCGAAAACGACCTTACAATTACAGGCGATGTGGTAGCGCACTTATTTGCCAGTATTTCCGGATCTGATGCCGACTGGGTGGTAAAACTGATAGATGTCTACCCGGATATGTATAAAAAGGATATCACCATGAGCCAGTTTGAGCTGATGGTGGCCGGCGACATTTTCAGGGGGAGGTTTCGAAAAAGCTTTTCAAAACCAGAGTTGATAACACCAGGAAAGGTGGAAGAATATTCATTTGGCCTGCACCAGGTAAACCATGTATTTAAAAAAGGGCACCGTATTATGGTACAGATACAGAGCTCCTGGTTCCCGATATTTGATATGAACCCGCAATCCTTCGTTCCAAATATTTTCCTCGCTACCAGTAAGGACTTTATTAAGTCTACTCAGAACATTTATCACAACAAGCAATATGCTACATACATAGAATTGCCCGTGGTAAGTGATGAGAAATGAGGGCGGGAGGGCGGAGATCATTCCATCATTTGCCCCACCATTTCTTTAAGTAATTCCCGGTCATTAGCTGTGTTTTTTATGCCAACCGCCATAGTGCTGTACTTGCTCAACAGCAGCATGCAGCGTTCCACACGGTGCAGTGGCCAGTGTTGCGCCGAAGCGAGTATGTTCTTCACAAGCCAGGGTGAAATGCCCAGGGCCGCGGCGGCCTCTTTGTCAGTCTTGCCCCTTAAAAAATTGGCCTGGTATAGCCGGTTGAAGTGATTGTAAAATAAACCAATGAGCAGCGGCATTGGTGCTGCTTTTGAGTTAGCAAGAAAGTATGTGAGCATGCGATAGAGCTTATCCCTGTCGCCGCTGGTGAGCGCTTCGGGGAATTCAAAAACGTTGTACTCCTTGCTGATACCTATGTATTTCTGAATGATCTGTTGGGTCAGCTCTTTCTCACCGGGCACGTTAATGCGAACCTTTTCTATCTCATTGACTATACGTTGCAGGTCGTTGCCCAGGAAGGATGCCAGCATTTCAGACTCCCGCTGGCCTATATGGAAGTCTATATCTTTTCCGTGGCCCTGTATCCATTGCGGAATGCTGTCGTCTTTTATTTTGTCGGAAGTAAAGCAGGTGCCTTTTTCCTTCGCCTTTTTTGCAAACCTTGTTTTACCATCTACTTTTTTACCCGCATGCTCTATAAGAAAAATGGTTGACGGCGATGGCTTTTCAATGTAGCTAAGCAGGGCATTTAATCCCTTGTTCTCACCTGAATCTCCTTTTAATGATGCGGCATCCTTGAGTATGACTACCTGCTTCTCAGCAAACATCGGGAAGCGACGGCATGCATTGATCACATCCGCCCATTCAGAATCTTTGCCATATAAGACGATCAGGTTAAAGTCGCGCTCGGCCTCTGTGAGCAATTGGTTCTCAAAATAATCAGTGATCAGGTTAAGATAATATGGCTCTTCCCCGTCTATGAGATACACCGGCGCAAACTGGCGCAGTTGCAGTGTCTGAAAAAGCTTCTTTAATTCCGCAGTCATAACTGGGCGTGAAATTAGGAAAATAAAGGCTGCTGCGGCCAGACTTTCGTAAATTTGCAACTCATTTTAGCGTGTTGCAAACAGATGATCTATGTTGTATGTTGAAACTTCTGGATTGGAATTAATAATGCAAAGAACGGTTGAACGAATAATAGCAGATATGAAACATGTGATACGGGTAGTTATTCTCTTGATATTTTTTTGCATCTCGGCGGGAGCACAGACACAAAAAACAGCGGGCCAGCCGGTTATTGATTCCTTACTTAAAGAACTTGATTCTGAAAAATACGTAAATAAGGAAGATTCCGGCAGGGCCGGCTTGCTGGATCTGCTGTCGCTGAGTTATGCTATAGTAAACACTGTAGAAGGGATCAGGTATGGTGAGCAGGGGCTTGCACTTTCAGAAAAGCTACGGTGGAAAAAAGGTATAGCCGCAGCGAATAATAGCCTGGGTTCAAACTATTTCCGCAGGAATGAGTACAGCAAAGCTCTGGGGTATTTTTCGGCTGCATTAAAAGTATACGAAGAGACCGGGGATAAAAGTGGTGTTGCTGCCACGTGTGGGTACATAGCAACTTTTTATTCCAGGCAGAGTGATTACCGCAATGCGCTAAAGTATCTGTTGTTGCAACTCAAGGCAGCCGAGGAAGTACGGGACAAGCGTGGCCTGGTATTAGTTTACCGGAATATCGGTCTCGCATATTCACATCTGAACGACTATCCCAAGGCGTTGGAAAATCATTTCAAAAGCTTGAGGATCGCCGAGGAGATGGGTGATAAACGTGAAATTGCAAGCACCACCGGGCAGATAAGTATTGTATACGAGGATATGGGCGACTATACAAAAGCCAAGGAGTACCTTTTTAAGGGACTAAAAGTTAGCAACACATCGAGTATCGCAGACTTTTATGGTAGTATCGGCGCATCGCCTTCTTCCCTGGGAAATGACTTTAAGGCATTGAAGAAGCGGGAGGAGCTTGGGAATTTGGCAACTAAAGTTGCCATTGAAACCAACAATGGTCTTGGTTATAAAAGCCAGGGCGACTCTGCCCGGGCCCTCGAGTATATGCTCAAGGAAGCGCTGTCGTATGAGTATGAGAAGAAGGCCACACAGGCAAAGACAGAGGAGGAACGCCAGAAGCTAAAGTTTGAACAGCAGCTTAAAGAAAAGCAGATAGAGTATGAGTTTGCTCAAAAAACGGCATTGATCGAAGCCCAGCAGCAGAGAAAGGAACAGGAAAGGAAAAATAATGACGCCATCGAAAAGGTCAACCAGGAAAAGAAGGATGCGATCGCAAAAGAGGAACTAAGAAGGGAGAAAAGCATCAGGTATGCAGCGGTTGGGGGAAGCCTGCTGTTGCTGGTGATCGCTATTATAGCGATCGGAGCTTTCCGGCAGAAACATAAAGACCATATTATCATATCGAACGAGAAGCAACGTTCGGAAGAACTGCTGCTCAACATTCTTCCTGCCGAGGTGGCCGAGGAGCTTAAAGATAAAGGCAGCGCAGCGGCGCGTCATTTTGATGATGTAACCGTACTGTTTACCGATTTTGTAGGCTTTACACAAATAAGTGAGCGCATGGATCCACAGGCGCTGATCGATGAATTGCATACCTGCTTCAAAACGTTTGATGAAATAACAGGCAGATACCATATTGAAAAAATCAAGACCATAGGCGATGCCTATCTTGCTGTGTGCGGGCTGCCAATAGCCGATGCGGAACATGCGGCAAAGGTTGTGAATGCGGCAATTGAAATAATGGATTTCATGCAAAAAAGGCATGAAAAGCTTGGGGGAAAGACTTTTGAAATCCGCATTGGCATACACAGCGGCAGTGTTGTGGCCGGAATAGTTGGGGTAAAGAAGTTTGCTTATGACATTTGGGGTGATACCGTGAATACTGCGGCCCGTATGGAGCAAAGCAGCGAACCCGGGAAGATAAATATCTCCGGAACGACTTATGCACTGGTAAAGAATAAGTTCAAATGCGAATACCGGGGCGAGATAGATGCCAAGAATAAAGGGATGATGAAGATGTATTACGTGTCTTCTCCGGTAGCTTCATCCCGGGACGTTTCCTCAATCATTTAATCAGTGCCGGTAGCGTATTTATGATGGCACAGTGTTAGTTTGTATCATCATAATGGCCAGGCACAACACTATTCTCGGTCGGCTAACATCTGTTTATGCCTTAATGGGGGAGTATTATTCCCGTTTTGTTGTTGTATTGTGTGGTTCATCGGGCAGGTTTATCAGTCGTTCAGTGTTGTATAAAACGTTAATGTTCCTCCCGGTTTTCTCATTGGGCGTGTTTTATGCATCTGCGCAGGGAAAGGAGGGTATGCCGCTTATTGACTCACTGTTGATACAGGTGCCTAAGGCCAAAGAGGATACTAACAAGGTTCGGCTGCTAATGAGTATAAGCAACGCCTATTTTTTTTATGTGCAGGACAGCAGCAATTGCGATTATTATTTACGCAGGTCAAAATCTCTCGCCGAAAAGCTGAACTTTCTTCCCGGTATCAAAGAGGCGAATTTCAGATTGTTTTCGTTGTATCGCACGCAGAACAATAACGGCAAGGCGATGGATTGCCTGTTCAGCAACCTGGACCTGTGCCGGAAAAGTGAGAAAGACGCTGAAGAGGCAGAGTGTTATGATAAGATCGGCGCGGGCTATTTGTCGCTGCATATCATGGATAAAGCGCTGGAGTATTACTTCACCGCGCTAAAGAAATACGAGACGTTGAAAGATACGGCCCACATTGCTGCTTTATGGTACAACCTCGCCACCGATATCTACATACCTGCAAAAAACTACGCCGGCGCAGTCAAGTACCTCAGCAAACTTTTTGACTATTATCAGCGCATCCATTCGGAGATAGGTATGGCAACGGTACAAAATGCGCTCGGGCAGATATGCATCGAAACAAAGGAATACGACAAGGCGCTCAAATACTATCAGCAATCTTATGGTGTATTCTCCCGATTTGCAGCAAACGGAGATAATAACAACACTAACAGGATAAAGGCTGTCAACGCGATCAGAAGCACGGGGAAAGTTTACCAGGCGAAAAAGGAGTATCTGAGGGCCATAGACTGTTACCTGAGGTGTTATGAAGAAGGTAAAGAAGTTAATTTCCCGGATCATTTATGGCAGATGGGTCTTGGTGAGGTATTGGTGGAGATCGTGAAGGACAGTTCGCTTGTTGTTCCTCAAAATGATTTCATTCCTGAGGGGCGGGCTGCCCGTCTTCAAAAGGCGATCGGCTTGCTGGATACTGCACTTACAACCTATGGCGGCGGCACAGAAACAGCGGAGGAGATATACACCTATCTTTCCGAAGCGCTTGCAATGTCGGGCAGAGACAGGGAAGCGCTTGCGGCTTATCATGTGGCCATCACTAAAAGAGACAGCATTTTTTCGGCCGATAAGGCGACACGCCTTGCTGCGGTGGATAATAAAAGCGTCCTGGAGCTTAAGGATAAGGAACTTGAAATGCAGAAGCTTATTGTTTCTAAAAAGAGGTGGGAGGAGTTGCTGTACGTTACAGGTATCGTGCTTCTTTCTGTGTTTCTTGTATTTTTTCATAGAGAGCGGCGGAAGGCAGAAATGGAAAGGAAGAGGTCGGACGATCTGTTGCTGAACATTCTTCCTGCTGAGATCGCGGAGGAACTGAAGAAAAACGGCCATGCTACAGCCAGGCAATTTGATAATGTTACCGTTCTGTTCACGGATTTTGTCGACTTTACAAAGGCGGGCGAGCGGATGAGTGCGCAGGAGCTTATCGATGAGCTTAATATCTGTTTTAAGGCATTTGACGGGATCATAGGCAGGTATAATATAGAAAAGATAAAAACGATCGGTGACGCCTATCTTTCGGTGGCAGGGCTGCTGGTGGCGGATGCTTCGCATGCGGAAAATGCTGTGAGGGCGGCAATGGAGATGAGCGCTTATATGTGCCAGCGGCACAGGCAGTTGGGCGAGAAAACATTTCATGTCAGGGTAGGCCTTCATACAGGAAGTGTGATCGCTGGTATCGTAGGGATGAAAAAGTTTGCTTATGATATCTGGGGCGATACCGTTAACACCGCTGCGCGCATGGAGCAAAGCAGCGTAGCCGGTCAGATCAATGTTTCTGAGACAACATACGCGCTTATAAAAGATAAGTTTACGTGTGTGTATCGCGGTGAGATACATGCCAAGAACAAAGGTGCCCTGAAAATGTATTTTGTGTTGCCCGCAAAGCCAACTTCTTAACGAAGATATCTATTGCAAACGGGAGTAGCAGGTCTTACCATGCTCCCGGATAAATAAGAAAGGATCAGTAAAAAAAAGTTATATTTACAAGGCAATAACAATGCTAATGCGTAATATGCTGATAAATATCAGTTATTTTGCCTTTAAATTGACCTGTGCGCTTGTGAGAATTATACTGCTCAGTATTTTAGTGTTAATGACCGGTGTTAGTGGCTATGCCCAAAAACAAGGGCCGGCTCTGACCGACTCCCTGCTTAGAGAACTTAATTCCGACTACTTCCGAAAAAAAGACGATTCCGATAAGGTCAGCCTGCTCCAGGCGCTGTCATTGAATTACTCCAGGAGCCGTGTAGATGAAGGTATCAAGTATGGCCAGTTTTCTCTTGCTCTTGCCGAAAAAATAAAATGGAAGAAGGGTATTGATGGCGCTTACTACTGCCTTTCTACAAATTACCTGTACAAAGGCGATTTCAAAGGAGCGCTTACTAACTTACTGAAACTGAAGGAAGGCACCGGGGATAAGAAAGAACTGCTAAGTGTCTATAAAAATATCGGCCTGTCGTTTTCAGAGCTTGGCAATTTCAACAAATCCCTAAGCTATTATTTTAAGGCATTGGAGACAGCGAAAGAGCTGGATGATAAAACTGAAATTGCACGGATTTCAGCAAGTATCAGCATTTGTTATGAGGACCTGGGAGACTATACCAATGCGAAGGAATACCTGTTTAACGCATTCAGGCTGGTTAACTCCACGGATGTTGCATCGTTTTACAATAGTATCGGCGAAAATTCAATGACGGTAGGGAACAGCTTCAAAGCCTTGAAGATCAAACAGGAATTGGAGAACATTGTTACCGCGGCGGCAATTACAGCCAACGATGGTCATGTATACAAAGACCCGACGGATTCCCTGAAAGCCAGGGAAGACATGCTTAAGGCAGCGATTACCAGCGAGTATGAAAAAAAGGAGATGTCGGCAAATTCGGAGAAAGAATTGTCTGAACTTAAAGAACAGAGGCGGCTTAAGGAACAACTCCTCGAAAGTGAGTTTAAACGAATTACAGCCGAGGCAGAAGCTAAGAAGAAATTTGAGGAAGAGATACTGAAAAATCAACTTGAAAAACTGGGTGCACAGAGTGAACAGGCAAGGCTCCGGCTGGAGGCTGATAAAAGGAATACAGAAAAGATAAACGCAGCGAATCTGAAAACGGAACGGAGCATGCGCTTTGCAGCCATCGCTTTTGCGAGTTTCCTCCTGGTGATTGCGCTGATATCATATCTGGCATACCGGCAGAAGTACCGGGCAAACAACATCATTAAAAAATTAGTTAATGAGCAGGAGCATACGATCGAGGTTCGTACAAAGGAACTGGAGGAGAGCAATGAGAAGCTATCGCACGCCAGCAGAAAGTTAGTGGAGCTGGTGCAGTACAACGCACACAAAATGCGAGAGCCGCTTGCACGGGTCATGGGGGCAATGACCATTATGGAATTTCTGACACCGGAAGAGTTTTGCAAGGACATAACTCCCCAGATCAACCGCGCCGTAGAAGACCTTGACAACAGCATCATGCAGGTAATAACACTTGCAGATGACACCATAGAGCTTTACGAGCCATCGAAACCCAAGCCGGGCACGGAAGGCAGCAAGTAGGCGCTGATATAGTTGAGGTATCAGTCTGTTACAAACACGGGTTCCGGTTCTATATTGTTTATTCCTTTCAGCCGCAGGTATACTTTGGCGCTGGTGAGTACATCTTGCAGGCAATACTTACCTATGCGCTCCAGGTCATTATCTTCCCAGTAAACACCCGCAACCTGGCTGCCGTCGATATCTGATTTTGGCGACGGTATACCGAGTACAGTTGCAAGCAAAGAGAGCGCAGTATAGTTTTTATAGTCGCCGAATTTCCACATCTCCATAGTGTCTAAATGGGTCACCTCCCATGGCTTTTTACCTGATACCTGCATACAGTCCGGCAAGGCAATATTGTTGATAACCATGCGACGGCAAAGGAAGGGGATATCAAATTCCCTGATGTTGTGCCCGCAAAACCGGATGTCTTTAAAGTGCTTTGAAAACCGCTCAATGACTGTGCAGAAGTCATTTAACAAAATTTTCTCATCATCATTTACCAGCGATTTTAACCGCATTTTCCATGTTTTACCATCTGGCTGCAAGCTGCCGAACCCGATGCAAACCACCTTTGCAAATTCCGAAAAGATACCTGCGCGCTCCCCGAAAAGCGTTGCTGGGTCTGCGATCGCGTCACTTGAGCTCTTTAATGATTTTGATTTCCTGATCCACTCCGCCTGCATGGCATCTGATAGCTGATCGAAACTGTGCATCACTGGCACGGTTTCTATATCAATAAACAAAATCCCTTTTAGTTGCTCCATTCTAAAAAGTGTATATTATATTTGTGCAAACTTTAATCCAATCACTATACTCACAAAGTTATACTAACCAAGGATTAATTTTTTAACCACGCTAAACTAAAGAAAGTAAGTTATGAGCCAAATTAATGAAACTAACCCGCAACAGCCAAAAAAGAATAATTCCATCATTTACTGGGTAGTTATTTTGATCTTGCTGGCAGGCTGCATTTACCTGTTTATGAGCAAGAACAAAATGGCGGAAGATAATGATGTTGTGCTGAAGCAAAAGCAGCAACAGATAGATTCGGTGAATACAGACCGTGCATCGCTTCAGTCAGATTTTGATGCTGCATCAGCAAAGATAGACCAGCTCACCACCCAGAATGCGAAGATGGATAGTGCATTGCAGGGTGATAAAGAAGCAATGGTAAAGCTGCGCAACCAGATATCTGCGGTACTTCGTAATGAAAAATCAACAAAGGCTGAACTGGCACAGGCCCGCGAAATGATCAATACGCTTAATGACAAGAGCAAACAATATGAAGCTCGTATAGCTGAGCTCGAGAAAGAAAATACAGTGCTCACCGGGCAGAATAAAACATTGACGAAAGAACGCGACTCTACGGTATCTCAGAATGCAGCTATTAAAAGGCTGGCGTCTGTGCTAACTGTGTCGAACATACGCATGGAGCCCATTCACCTGAAAAGAAACGGTAAGGAAAAAGAGACAACAAAGGCTAAGAAAGTGGACGTGCTGCGGATCATGTTTGATATTGACGAGAACAGGATCGCTGAAAGTGGTACCAAGCAGCTTTATCTCCGTATCATGTCGCCCGATGGCAACATACTTACCAGTCCTGCAAATGGCTCGGGTATGCTCAATACGAGCAAGGGCGACCAGATGTCTTTCTCTCTGGTGAAAGGAGTGCCGCTAACACAAGGTCAGCCATTGAAGAATGTAATGGCCGACTGGAAGCAGGATGGCGATTATCCGAGAGGCGCATTTACAATAGAGGTATACAGCGAGGGTTATAAAGTTGGTAGTGGCTCAGTGACGTTGAAATAATAACACATTGCATAAAAACAAACGATGCGGTAGTGAGAGATGTACTAACATTTTCCGCTACCGCATTGTTGCTTTGTAGCTGTTTTGGGCGAGGCTTAACAATTCCATAATGCGGGGTTCATTTTGACTTAATGCAGAGCAGGTACTTTTGATAAACGATTTGGTGAAATTATGGAAGTATTCCCGGGCAAAATTCTGATTGTTGACGATGAACCGGATATAGTCGAGTTCATTAGTTATAATTTAAAAAGTAAGGGCTACCTTATCGCTGCGGCGAAGGATGGGGTAGAAGCTATCCGGAAGGCAAAGGATTTCAGGCCGGATCTTATTCTCCTTGACATAATGATGCCCAATAAGGATGGTATTGAGACCATCAGGGAGCTCAGGGCAATGCATGAATTTGATGATACGGCCATTATATTTCTTACTGCGCTCAACGACGAGAAGTATGAAATCGAGGGACTGAAAATAGGCGCCGACGATTTCATCTCTAAACCCATCAAGCCAGAGCTGCTTGCAACACGCATTGGCTCTGCACTCCGTCGCTTCCGAAAGGATGACGATCAGGAGCAAAAGCAAACCTTTGGCGACCTCGAAATAAATAAGACCAAATTCACTGTTTCTTACAAGGGTGTTGATATACTGCTCGCCAAAAAAGAATTCGAACTCTTATCACTCCTTGCATCCAAACCTGGCCGTGTTTTCCTGCGCAATGAAATACTGCAGCGGGTATGGGGCACAGATGTGATCGTTGGAGACCGCACAATAGACGTCCATATCCGTAAGATCCGGCAGAAGGTTGGAATCGACCTTATAACTACCGTAAAGGGTGTAGGTTATAAGTTTGAGATGGAGTAACGCACTTTCCGTTTGTGAAAATAGGGGCTATTCTTTTGCACACGCTGCCGAGTTGTTGCGCATTTGATTTCTTTTTAAGGAGTTTCGGTACTACCCGATGCGGTTTTTGAGATCCGGATGTTTATCATAAACTACTTCCTTTTTATGGATTGGGGTTTCTTTTTTAGTTAACTTAGCCACATGTCCGTACTGGATACAAAAAATCTCTCTCCGCGTCTCTTATCATTTATCACTGCTGTACTTATAGCGGCTGCCAATGCATTGCTTAGCCTGTTGCTGCACCAGGAATGGTACGTGCCGGTAGTAGTTTTTGGGTCTACATTTATTGTTGTCTATGCCATTTACTATTATACGCTACAACGGTTCATATACCGTAAGATCAAGATCATATATAAGTTCATATACCAGATCAAGGCTACCAAGAAAGAAGAGTTCTTTTACAAGAATATTCTGCCTCAAAAATCCATAGAAGAAGTGAGCGAGGATGTGGAGAAGTGGGCCACACAAAGAAAGGATGAGATAGAAGTGCTGCAGGCCAATGAGCAATTCCGGAAAGAGTTCTTAATGAACCTTGCGCATGAACTTCGGACCCCTATCTTTTCCATCCAGGGATATGTGGACACCTTATTAGGTGGCGCACTGGAAGATAAAGAGGTGAATAGAAAATTCCTTACAAATGCATCCAAGAGTATAGACAGGCTGGTGCGCCTGGTGGATGACCTGGACGAAATATCAAAACTGGAATCGGGAAAAATACCGGTGATCCAGGAGACCTTTGTGATACAGGATCTGATAAAGGATGTGTATGAGGAACTGTCACTGAAAGCAAAGGACCGGGGCATACAACTGATATTCAAGAAAGGAACAGAACGTCCTGTACTTGTAATAGCTGACAAGCAAAAAATAAAACAGGTGCTTGTGAACCTCGTTGAAAACGCCATTAAGTATGGCAATGACCAGGGTTCTGTAATAGCGGGCTGCTATGAAATGGACGATAAGCATGTGTACATAGAAATATCGGATGATGGCCCGGGCATTGCAGAGGAGCACCTGCCGCGCATCTTTGAACGTTTCTACCGTGCCGACCGCAGCAGGGCGCGCGCTATAGGTGGCACCGGACTGGGCCTTGCAATCGTAAAGCACATAGTAGAGGCTCACGGGCAGACTGTAAATGTGAGGAGTAAAGTTGGCGTCGGATCCTCATTCGGCTTTACCCTGGACAGGACCTCGGCATAAAAATACCCTTTCTTATATCGCACGATACAATAATGTCGCCAAATAATCAGACCTTTCCGTCCTGGATCAATAACAATTTAGGAATTAAGAATGGAAATTAAGATTTACGTAGCAAAGTCAGGTATAAAAAATGCAGGTAGGGGAGTGTTTGCATCTGCAAAACTAAAGAAGGGAGAGATTATTGAAGTCTGCCCCATATTAATATTATCCCCTAAGGACACAACACTCGCCATGAATACCGTATTAGGGAACTATTTATATGCACATGAGGCGGAGGGGACTATGATGGCGCTCGGTTTTGGTTCTTTGTACAACAACCAGGATCCTGCCAATGCAAAATATGAGTTGCAGTTCTACGACGGGATGTCTGCGCAAGACAGTGAACTGATTATTACTGCACTCCGCCCGATAGCGAAGGACGAAGAGATATTCATCGATTACGGCATCCCGGACTATTTGGAAACACTTAAAAGTCAGCGTTCGTAATTGATTCTGGCTGGTTTTGCATCAAGGGTTCCTGATACAATGCCAAATCCCTATTTTTGTCCCAATTAATTTAAACTGCAGTAATGTTACAGGTCACGGTAAATGATAAGAATGTCTTTTCTATAAAAGAGGAAGGCGGAAGTTATGTAATAAATGACCTGCCTGCCGGACAGGCTGGTTGGGATGCAGCATGGCAGCCAAACGGGTTGATCAGCATATTGCACAATGGTAAAAGTTATACTGCTGTCATTGAAAAGACCGACCGGAAGAACAAGGAGGTAACCGTAAGGATCAACGGACAATTGTATAAGACAAACATACAGGAGCCGATAGATCTGCTGCTGAGCAATATGGGCATGGATCTGCGTTCTATGCAGAAGGCAGAGCCCGTTAAAGCGCCAATGCCGGGTATGGTGCTCAAAGTGCTGGTGACACCCGGTCAGCAGATAAACAAGGGTGATGCCCTGGTGATATTAGAGGCAATGAAGATGGAGAACATCCTCAAAGCAAGTGCAACAGCTACCGTAAAAGCAATTAAGGTGGCTGAACGAACAGCGGTAGAAAAAGGGGCCGTGCTGATAGAGCTTGAATAGCAAAGAGAAATTCCAAAGAGAAAATTTCAAAAAATAAAGCAGGAAATGGTAGTTCGCGCCAGGGGCATTTTTGTCGTTACTTGTTTCATTTTGTTCGTATCAAATGTTTTTGCGCAACCATTATCTTATTTGTATATCCAGGGAGATAAGACCACTCCCTTCTACGTGAAACTTCACGGCCGAATGTTGCCCAGGTATGGTAAGAACTACTGCATCATTTCAGAGCTCAGCCCCGGACCGGTGGAAATCGAAATATTGTTTCAGCAAAATGCCTATCCTTCAGAGAAGTTCACCTTGATCGTACCGGAGAATGGTAGCCGTGGCTTTTTGCTTAGCAAAAAAGAGGGCGAATTTGATCTGTATGATCTGCAACAGAAAAAATATTTAAAGCCGGGAAAAGAAGAGAAAAATGATCATTAGAAAAAGTTACAGAACGATAGCTAGCTACCTTGCGACCTGGATACCCGCAGTGCTTTTTGTGGTTTTCGGCTCGTGTTCTGACAGCGGTACTAACGCCCCCGGTAAGGATGGTGTCGCGATTGGCGCTTTTGATCGTGCTAAGCTTGTTGGTTCATGGCGCTCAGTCCGGTTGGAAAACAGGGAGATCGACGATTTTTATTTGCGGACACAGCTTTTCATTGATACGTTTGGCAAGAACAATGATGCCGCTACCAACCTAAGGCTTTACAATACAAAAAATGTAGACAGCCTCCGCCGCGTCACACAGGAACAATTCGATAGTTCAAAAAGTATGCAGCAGCAGGCTATTTCCAATACAACGCTTACTTTTAACCGGGACAGTATTGTTTACCTTTCGTTTAATGGCGCAATTGACACCAGCAAATGGAGGTTGGGAACAGATAATATGCTTACTTTAGAGGATATGAATGTGGGGATGGAGCATGAAAAAATAATATGGGAGATAACAGAGCTCACAGACACAAGCCTGGTCGTAATGATGAAAAAAGA
The DNA here is from genome assembly GCA_947476485.1 of Chitinophagaceae bacterium. Classification (GTDB taxonomy): domain Bacteria; phylum Bacteroidota; class Bacteroidia; order Chitinophagales; family Chitinophagaceae; genus Nemorincola. The sequence continues at coordinate 14,766 of CANJQU010000022.1, read as the reverse complement.
TACTTCATATAGTAAGGTTACCTTCCATCCTGAGGGAAAATAACTTTGTATGATTACCTTTGCACCTTATCTGTTGATTTTTCTATTTTTGACATTTTACTTTTGAATTTTATAATATGCGCACTATACCGTTAAGACAGGCACTAAGGGAAGCAATGGAAGAGGAAATGCGCCGCGATCCGGCCGTGTTTCTTATGGGCGAAGAAGTAGCCCAATATAATGGCGCCTACAAGGTGAGCCAGGGCATGCTCGATGAGTTCACCGCGAAAAGGGTGATCGATACTCCTATTTCTGAGCTTGGCTTTGCTGCCATAGGTGTAGGTGCGGCAATGAATAACACCCGTCCGATCATAGAATTTATGACGTGGAACTTTGCCGAGCTGGCGATAGACCAGATCGTTAACCATGCTGCCAAAGTGGTTTCTATGAGTGGCGGTCACTTTACCTGCCCCATCGTTTTCCGCGGGCCAAACGGTTCTGCCGGTCAGCTTGCAGCCCAGCACTCACAGGCTTTTGAAAACTGGTATGCAAATGTTCCGGGTCTGAAGGTTATCTCTACTATCGATCCATATGATGCCAAAGGTTTGCTGAAGTCTGCGATACGTGATGAGGATCCTGTGGTATTCATGGAGTCTGAAACGCATTATGGCGATACCGGCGAGGTGCCGGAAGAAGAATATTTGATTCCAATAGGCAAGGCGGCTGTGAAGCGCGAAGGCACTGATGTGACCATCGTTTCCTACAATAAAATGATGCGGGTAGCTATGGGCGCCGCCGATGAGCTCGCTAAGGAAAATATCAGCGCAGAGGTAATAGACCTGCGAACCATCCGCCCGCTCGACTGGCAAACCATTGTTGACTCTGTGAAGAAAACGAACCGGCTTGTGATCGTAGAAGAACAATGGCCTTTCGGGTCAATATCTTCTGAAATAACTTATCGTGTTCAGAAGGAAGCGTTCGACTACCTGGATGCACCCATACGCCGCATCTGTTCTGCCGATGCCAACATGCACTATGCGCCAAACCTCGTGGCAGCCTACCTGCCCGATGTGCCGCGTACGGTGAAGCTGATAAAGGAAGTGATGTACCTGGTAAAGTGATCTATGCCGGGTAAGTTGTGACTTTATTTATCGTAAAATTCGAATACCCATAGCCAATGACACTGATCGCAATATTGCTCCCTTGGTTATCTTTTTTGCTTCGGGGTAGAATACTCAGGTTTATTGTTTGTCTTGTACTGCAATGTACCATCATTGGCTGGCTGCCTGCTGCTATATGGGCGGTTTTAGACCTTCAGAACAGCAGGGCAGACCGGAGAACCCGCCGCATTGTACGGGAAATGAGACGCGCTTAAGCACACCCGCAATTTGTGCCTGTGCTTAAGCGCGCCTTTCCTGATCTGCTATGCCTGTCTTACTGCTATCGTTTGTTTTCTCTGTCGCACTCTGCTATAGATGATCAATATTGCCGCGATCACCAGCAGCAATGGCCAGATGCTTATAAGCCCCACAATGATCGCCCCCACCATTTCAGATCCTGCCGCTAATGCAGCCCTGCACCGAGTGATAAATGGAGTGCGTGTAATATATTCGGGGTTCACAATTGTTTGCATAAATACCTGCTCCGGTTGCGAGAATGCCACGGTCAGTGTTGCATAGTTCACATCGTCTACTATCTGCATGTTCTCTATTTTTCTGTCTATATGCTGTCCGGTCTTCTCGGCATCGAACCGTTGAACATCCAGGGCGTCCTTGCTTTTCTTTGCCAGCCGCATGGCTGTCGTGGCATTTGACTGGTCTGCGTTGTTTTTAAGCTCGTTTGTAAGAAACCGGTAGGTCACATCATTCTGCTTTAGTGTGCGGGAATCGATGAAGCTGCTCAGCTCAGGTATTGAGTTTATTACTGAATCCAGGTGCTGTGCCGGCACTCTCAGCGTTAGCAGCGCTGTGGTAGTATAGGTATGTGTTTGTTTTAGCGAGTCGGGTTTGTAATAAGATGTTTTAACTTCAGTGTTGCTGTTTTCTATCTGGCTCTCCTGCACTATGCCGCCGGTGGCTTTTACCAGTTGTTCCAGTTTTGTCACCGAGCTGAATACGTTCCGGACCTTGCAGTGAAAGTCAGCCGTCCGCTTTATTTTTCGGGCAGGGGAGTTGAGCGGCACACCGGCAGCGTAGTTGTCTGTAACGGCTCCGGCAACGCCGGTCGAGTCGGCTTGTACCGAGGCCGCGGGGCTATATTCGGCCCTGTTCATTTCGCCACGGCCACATGCGGCCATTGTAAAGAGTGGCGCCAGCCACAATAGTTTTTTAGAGCGCATAGCATTTATGTTTTTGGTTATGATGTTTATGCCTGTTTTCAAATTAGGTAACGGCAAGGCGGTGTTAAATAAAACGTAAAACCCCGCACCCGTTGTCTCCCTGTTATTTTTGGATTCAATTTTGCATTTACTTCATTTATCAATTTATGTACTCAATTATTTTATTTATCATTGTGTTTTAAAATCGTTTTTTATGAAATTGAGATCAGTACACTTATTGTTTGTTTTATTTATTCCGGTAATGTCATTTGCTCAAAGCGACCGGCAATATCCTATGGGGCGCAAGAGTATCGCCCATGAATGCAGTGCTCTTTCTGTTTTCTCGGAGAATGGAGAACAGTTTTTTCTCGTGATGAATGGCGTCAATCAGAACAACCAGCCGCAATCCAAGATCAGGGTGGAAGGGTTGCCTGGCTATGGTAATGACGTACAGGTGATCTTCGCTGATAACCGCACGCCGGCTATCAGGAGAAAGATCAATATTGCCGATCCCGTTGATGGAAAAGAAGTGAATATGGTGTTGAAAATAGTGCGTGACCGCGACGGCCGTGCAAAGCTGAAGTTTCATAAGTGTACAGAGATAGATCGTGGCTATCGCGCGCCCCGTGATGAGTATGTTATGAACTATGGCAAGCCGCAACGGATCAATACCGTAACAGAGACCACATACACTGATCCCAATACGGGAGAACTGGTGACACAGACTACTACCACCACAACCAATGATAACGGATATGGCCGTGATAAGGGCCACAACTGGCATCAGAGTACGCCACCACCTCCACCCCCACCACCGGCGCCCGTGGCAATGGATCCACAGACATTTAATGATGTAAAGCGCAGCATAGCGGACGGTTCATTTGAGGATACCAAACTCTCTACTGCTAAGACCATACTAAGCAGCAACTACATCAGCACAAACCAGGTGATGGAAATTTGCCGGTTGTTCTCTTTTGAAAATACAAAAATGGCGTTTGCGAAATTTGCTTTCGGCAAAACGGTAGATCAGAATAACTACTACAAAGTAGGTAGTGTATTCAATTTCGATTCAGATAAGAAGGTATTAAACGACTTTATAAGCAACGGCGGGAGATAGCCCACGCAGGTACGCCTGCCTTGAATTGTAAATATAGCCCGCGATTTTCGCGGGCTATATTTTTGTTGGCCGCAATTTCTTTAAAGTCCTTTCTGAATAAATCTCTTAAGCGCTTTGCTTCTGCAGGCAAGAAACACACCGTCCAGTAGTATTGGCATGCTCGAAAGTATTCGCTGTGTTTTATATCGCATTTTTAATTCGTTGGCAAGTTTGCCGAGCAGTGCGTCATCATACCCGTGCATAAATCCCTTCGTGAAATTACCTGCCTGGAAACATTTTACTGCCTGTTCGGCAGCCAGCTTGCCGCTTAGCATCGCATTGCCAATACCATCGCCTGATATCGGGTCTATCAGCGATGCCGCATCGCCCGAAAGCATAAAGTTGTCGCCGGAAATGGTTGTTATCCTTGATCCCAGGGGCAGTCCAAATCCTTGCAGGTCGCCCACCTGTACAGCATTTCGGAATCGTTCTTTCAGTCGGGGCGTTTGTTCTATAAAGTCGTAGAAAACCTTTTTTAGATCTACTTTCCGCCGGGCTATTTCTGCCGACAACATTCCGAAGCCTACATTCGCCATATTTCCCGGCAATGGGAACACCCATAAGTAACTGGGTAGAAACTTCTTCTCAAAATATATCTCGGTGGTGCTGTTCTCTAAATTCGCAACACCTGAAAAATATGCCCTTACGGATCCTACATGATGTGCTCTGTCCAGTGTTTTGCTCGTTAGTTGTTTAGCAACTGCAGACTGGGCGCCGTCTGCACCGATCAGAATTTTGGCATGAAAGTCGATGTCATTGTTCTTGATCGCAATTGAAATGCCGCCATTGGTGGCAGTAAACAAGTGGGGCAGGGTGCTTGTAAATATGTCGGTTGCTGTATGGTCTTTTACCAGCGTCAGCAGGAAATTATCAAAGTCCATGCGTGTGCAGGTGTAGGCGCTGCCTACCCAGTCAAATGTTATTGACCGTTCTTTATAATAAAGTGATGTTCGTTTGGTTTCGCATTTTTCAGTAAAGTGTTTGAATGCGGCTTCATAGTTTTGGTCAATGGCGCTAAGTGTCTTTATCGCCCGCCCCGGTATAGCATCTCCGCATACTTTATCCCTTGGAAAGGTAGCCTTATCCAGCAGCGCCACCTTTAATCCCGCATCTTTTAGTGCAAGGGCACATGCACAGCCTGCTGGTCCTGCCCCTGCTATCACTACGTCATACTGCTTTGATTTGTCGTGTAGTGGCATTGCTTTGTAAAAGTAGTAAAGCTTATTTAAGGCCGGCAATTTGATAAATCAATTTTCAGTACTTTTGGCACGTATCCAGCCCGCCCGCGTGTGGGTTTTATTTTTTACACTTAGTTTTTGGAATGTACGAACTCATACAGGAAATAGTCAGGGATCCGCTTGCAACACTCCTGATCATTGGTAACCTCATCCTGATAGAAAGCCTGCTCTCTGTAGATAATGCGGCCGTGCTCGCGACAATGGTCATGGACCTTTCTCCGCGCGATAGAAAGCGCGCGCTGAAGTATGGCATTTTCGGCGCTTATTTTTTCAGGGGTGCATGCCTGCTGCTGGCGTCTTACTTAATAAAGATATGGTGGCTTAAAGCGGTTGGCGGGATATATCTTTTGTTCCTGGTAATAAAGTGGCTGAAGGGTAGGGGGCAAAAAGCCATACACAAAAAGAAAGAAAATCCGGAGAATAACTGGTTACATAAATTGACCTCCGGCCGTATAGGCGCTTTCTGGGCTACGGTTATTTCCGTCGAGCTCATGGATCTTGCTTTTTCTATGGATAATGTGTTTGCCGCAGTAGCTTTTTCAGATAATATACTCATTATCCTGTGCGGTGTGTTTATCGGCATCCTGGCAATGAGATTTGTGGCCCAGGCCTTTGTTACCCTTATGGAGCGCTTTCCGTTCCTCGAGGCATGCGCCTATGGGGTTATTGGCATTTTAGGGATAAAGCTTACTCTTTCGCTTTACGAGCATTTTTACCCCACCTCTGCCATTACAGAATTCTTAGAAAGCCCACAGGCCGACTGGGGTATATCTGCGATCACGATCTCTATCTTTTTTATCCCGGTTATAACAAGCCGCTTATTTAATGTTCCTGAAAGGAAGTAGCCAACCTTTTTGATGGCACACTTTTTTAGCGGTTGGGTGCCTTGCGCACTGCTACAGTAAGCCGGCTCACACAAATTAAATTTTCCTGCTCATCTCTTATTTTTATATCCCATACATGAGTGGTGTTGCCTATATGTAAAGGTGTTGCCGTTGCGGTAACTATACCATTTCTTTTTGCTTTTATATGGTTGCAGTTTATCTCTATTCCTACGCATATCTGGTTTGCAGTGTCAATAGAAAGCCATGATGCCACACTGCCTGCTGTTTCCGCTAATACGGCTGACGCACCGCCATGTAGCAATCCGTAGGGCTGGTGTGTTTTTGAGCACACAGGCATTGTGGCCTTCAGGAAATCTGCACCTATCTCTGTGAATTTTATGTCCAGATGCTCAGCAATTGTGTTAACGGAATTATTGTTAATGATTTCGAGAGAGATATTGTTTGCCTTCCATATTACATTCATGTTATTAAGTATTTAATGAATTGATTAAAAATATAGGTAAAAAAGCGTTATGAAATTATTAGGCAATACTATTAACTTTGGTGAAGTTACTTTGGTTTTTACATTTTTTTGAAAGAAATATGCAGACAATATTGATTGCCGGTGCCGGTAAATCATCAATTTATCTTATTCAATATTTGCTCACCCATGCTCCGCGGAATAAGTGGAAGGTGATAGTCGCTGATGGTGATGAAAATGCCATTGCGGATAAGATAAAGAAAAGTCCATATGCGGAAGCTGCAGTAATAGACATTTCCAAGGCATCAGACCGGGAGCCGCTCGTAAAGCGTGCTGATATTGTTGTTTCCCTAATGCCTCCGCATCTTCATATACACCTTGCTAAAGATTGTCTAAAACATAAAAAAAACCTTATTACGTCTTCTTACATTTCAGAAGAAATGAAAGAAATGGATAAGGATGTGAAAGAGGCTGGTCTTATGTTCATGTGCGAGATGGGTCTTGACCCCGGCATTGATCACATGACTGCGAATAAAATAATACATAGTATTCACCGGGTTGCCGGAACCATTACAAGTTTCAAATCTTATTGCGGCGGGCTCATAGCGCCCGAAAGTGATAATAACCCGTGGCATTATAAATTTAGCTGGAACCCCAGGAATGTGATTACTGCCGGTTTTGGCGGTGCAAAATACCTGAGCGGCGGCAAAATCGTAGAGGTGCCTTACGAAAAAATGTTTGAGCACAATAAAAAGGTAAAGGTCGATGATCTCGGTATGCTCGCTTATTATCCTAATCGCGACTCACTGAGGTACCTTGATCTTTATGAGGTGCCGGATATTAAAACTTTCCTGCGGGCTACATTGCGTTACCCTTCATTCTGTAAAGGCTGGAACGCGATCATTAATCTGGGCCTTACTAACCAGGATGATGCTTTTGATACGAAGGGTTTCACATATGCTTCGTTGCTGAAAGCAAGGACCGGTTACAAAAACAAGGTTACACTACAGCAGCATATTGCAAAAAGACTGGAAGTTGAGGAAGATGATAAAGTGATTTCCATGCTGCAATGGCTTGGGTTATTTGATGAAACTTCATTGAAACCAGGTACATGCTCATCTGCCGACGTACTGCTGGAATTGCTGCTGGATAAATGGAAAATGGCCTCTGTTGAAAAAGATATGGTTGCCATGCAGCATGAGATCGAATATCTGCACAAAGACCGGAAGATAAAGCTTACCAGCACCATGGTGATCAAGGGCGAGAACCGGGAATATTCGGCGATGGCCAAGACCGTTGGATTGCCGATAGGTATCCTTGCGCGCATGGTGCTTACAAAGAAGATCAAACCTCCTACCGGGGTCATTATGCCTATTATGCCGTCCATCTATCGCCCTGTGCTCACAGAGCTCACCCATCATGACATAGTGTTTACTGAAGAAGTTGAGTGAGTTAATATGCGATCTCTCTGCTGTCTGAATTGAACTTGAGAAACTCCGGGATCGATATCTGTTTTCTTGGGCGTAAAGACCTTTGGGAAATTTGCACATTTTCACGCTCGCCAGCCAACGGACCGGTTACTTGAGATACCGTTTCATTTCCCGCTCCACATCTTTCGATTTAATGCTTTCGCGCTTATCGTGCAGGTTTTTGCCCTTGCCCAGTCCTATTTCTACTTTTGCATATCCCTTCTCATTGATGAAGATATTCAGCGGAACAATAGTATAGCCCTTTTCTTTTACTTTGGCCTGCCATTTTTTTAGCTCCTTTTTTTGCAACAAAAGTTTTCGGTCATGAACAGGTATGTGACCGGCATAGCCGGCATTAACATATTCGGCTATATAGAGGCTCTTGATCCAAAGCTCGCCGTCCACAAACAGGCAATAGCTGTCATTAAAGCTCACTTTGCCATTGCGGATAGATTTGATCTCGGAGCCTGTGAGCATTATTCCGGCCTTAAGCCGGTCTTCAATGGCATATTCAAATGTAGCGGGTCGGTTCTTTATGAAAACATTATCTACCAAAGCAGGAGGGGTATGCGCTTGTCTGTAAGAAAATTAAGCCATCAGGGAACTTTCTTTCATGAACCATTCAATGGCTAAACCGAGTTTGTATTTAAGTGTCTTACGGTCTGCTATGTAGTCCAGGAAGCCATGCTCCAGCAGGAACTCTGACCGCTGGAAACCGGCAGGGAGGTCCTTCTTGATGGTTTCCTTTATTACACGCGGGCCTGCAAAACAAATGAGTGCATTAGGTTCAGCGATGTTTATATCGCCCAGCATCGCATACGATGCTGTAACGCCGCCCGTTGTAGGGTCCGTCATCAGCGAAATGTAGGGTAGCTGGGCCTTGGCTAGCTGCGTCAGTTTGGCGGCTGTTTTGGCCATCTGCATCAGCGAGAACGCGCTTTCCATCATGCGTGCGCCACCTGACTTGGAAATGACCATGAGCGGCAGTTTGTTTGCAATACAATGGTCGATCGCTCTGCTGATTTTTTCACCCACTACCGAGCCCATCGAACCGCCTATGAAATTAAAATTCATACACGCTACTACAAATCCCATCCCGTTCAGTTGTCCTTCACCCACGGTCATGGCATCCTTCAGCCCGGTATTTTTTTGTGCTTCCAGCAGTCTTTCATCATAAGGCTTCATGTCTACGAAGCCAAGAAAGTCTTTCGGAACAATATTTTCGAAGAGTAATTTATATTCGTTATTGTCGAACAGGATCTCGAAGTACTCGGCAGAATTAATGCGGTTGTGATAATTGCACGAATGACAAACGTATAGATTGTCATGCAATTCCTTTACGGTACTGGTAGCCTTGCACTGAGGGCACTTGTGCCATAATCCGTCGGGAGTTTCCTTTTTTTCTTCGGTAGTGGTAAGTATGCCTTTCTTATTACGACGAAACCAGGTTGATGACATAGATTGTTTTTTTCAAACAGACGGCAAAGATACGGTATGAGTTGATTAGTTAAATGGTTTATTGGTTAAAAGGTTTGCACAGGTGAATTATTCTCATTTGTATTTGCTGTTTTATCCCTTTTATCCTTTTACCTGTTTACCCTACTTTCTGTACAATCCAAACGAAAACCCGCCGCCCAACGTCAATCCGCCTAAAAAGCCGCCGGGGCTCATATTCCTGATCTGCCGCTTAGCATCTTCAGTAAGCGGGTCGCCATAGGTCTCGTGAAAACGTACCGGGTGTAAAGCGATCGACTTTCCGGCGTGAACAAAAATGCGGTTGTATTTTTTGCCCAGGGTCCAGTAGCGGTATACGCCGATAAATGCGTTGGTCTGTGGCCGCAGCGCCAGGTGCACTCTTTCGGTGCCGTAATACGTGGCCGCAGTTACATGCATATTTTCCTCGCCCGAGCTGAACGAAAAACCGCCTGCAAGCGCCCAACCTCTGTGGGCTTTCTGAAGATAATATTTACCGCCTAAATAGAGCTTGTTCCCCCATGTGCTCGGGCCTGCCCCGGCATCCAGGGTAACAAACTTATTAACACGGATATTAAAATCAAGACCAAGAAAACCCGTTGTATTGTTCATGCCAGAGCTGAACCCGATGTAGCAGACAGGTGGCTTCGCAGGTTTAACATGCTTCTTTTTACTGACAGGACTTGCCGCAGTATCCGCCTGCTGTGCATATGCCGCTGAACACATAACCAACGCAACCAGTACCAGTAAATAATGTCTCATCTCGATTGAATTGAAGTGGTTAAAACGATAGCCAAAATACAACAAAAAGCTGGTTTTTTTCAGGTCTGCAACGCAATAATGTACCACCTGCCTAATGCAAAGATGAACAGCTTGGAAGTCTACTTGTACTATTCTTGGGTAAAATACTATGCAGATCATCAACTCTTTGCTGCATACGCAGACGATAATGATAACCAGGCGCAGACCTGCTTTAAATAGCCCTTATTCTTTTCCTTGGAATTTCACAGAATATAAGGCAAATTGGAGTTGTCAAATAAAAATCATGCCGACTATATTATTTTTCATCGATATTTATATTTGTCGTTTTTTATAACTTTATATTGTCTGAAACGCGTGGTTTTTTTAAATGATCTAAGACAAATGAACATATCGCAGTTTTGAATGAGTCGATGATAAAAAATCTGGTGTTCGGCCTGCCAGTGTTTACAGGTACGTTGGGGCTTACTGATGTAGTATTAAGCAAGATATCGGCCCCTATTTGCATTGTTCCGGCTTGTGTGGATTTTACCGGGCGGGTAGTGGGCTGGAAATGAAATAAAAATAGCGCAGGTTAGTAGCTATTACTGTTCTCAAGGTACGACCAAGCACCCAACATCTAGTAAAACTACGCCTGCGCCATTGTCTGCAAGCAAGTATTACCCATATGTTCTTAAAATTGGCCGTTTTGGAAAACAGGGGAATAATTCTCGGCGCAAAGATAATCAGATTTTTATGTTCCCCACAAAAAAAATCAGCGAAAATATTGCCCTTTTGAGCTTTATTTTTCCACCTTTCCTTTATCTTTAACCCCTGCTATTTACAATAAATTTTCGTCGATGTAGGCGGTAATAACACTAAGAAGATCGAAAGATAGTATATAGTTCATTGTTCTATCCTGGTACTCTAAAACGACCAACTTTTCTAAACATCAGGGATACAGGCGCTACACTTAAAAGTAAGCGCAGGCGTAGTCTATTTGATGTTTGTGGCTGCTTGGTCGTATCTTAAATACAAATAACTACTAACCTGCGCCCTTTTATTTTAACAGCTACACGCTTCAATGTGGGGTAATTTCGCTAAAGTACCATTCAATTCTGCATTCCTGTTATTTCTTTATCTGTTAAAATCACTTATGTAGTGGTTTGAAGTTGCCCGGCATATTATTCTGTGGCACTGTTTTACTTTCCTGATAGCAGACTATGTACCCAAATGAAAAGCCGGAGCGTACTCCGGTATTGTTCACGAAAACGAATTGCATGAAAGCTTTAGAAGTTAGGATCGGAAATTACGCAGAAGTTGAAGGGGTTCCCGCGCTGATCACCGCAATACACAGTGACGCAAACGATGGCAGAATAGAGGTTCTTGCCGCCAGCGGTAAAACAGTAAAGATCAACGCTGCAGATTTAAAGCCCATTTCCATTACTACAGAATTATTGGCCGGAAACTGCGGGTTTAACGATTTCGGTCGATTCCGGATAGGCGTCGACGATCACATTTATCAGTTGGAATTCAGCGAAGGCTATATTTCTTTATTAAATCGCGAAGGTGAGCCGGTAATACATTTCATGGATATAAGAAATTTGCACCAGTTGCAAAACCTGTATTATGCACTGAAGGGAAAGGAAATGGAGATAACAGATCTTATTAAGTAGCGTGCTGTGCATTTCCGGACTTTTGGCAGGGCGCGTTCACCACGAATAGGCGATTAAAACTCAAATTCTATGATCTCCTGGCCCTCATTAAAATCGCTGTACCGGATCCATTTAGGAGTGACCTTAAAGTGCACGATGTCCGGCCACGTTTCTGCGCGTTCCCGGCCATCAGCAAATGCCGCGAAGTAAATTTCTTTATACTGTTCATCCCCGGCTCCAAGCTCGGTTACTTCCCCTTCATATTGCACCGTGATCTCGTTATCCCATCCCATCACCAGGGCCACCTGCGGATTTTCTATTAGGTTCTTGTACTTCCTCGACGTTTTTACTGTATCGAATACAAGATCAAGGTCGGGGCACACCGCGATGCCGATCAACGCAGCCTCAGGATTGCCATCCTTGTTGGCTGTGGAGATAACGGCTAATTTGTGCCGCACTATAAACGCGTGAACCAGCGGGCTATTCATATCGAATCAAAAGGGAATTTTTCAGACATCGTTCTTTTAAATAAAAATAGCTTTCTTCCGCCGTTAAGATAGGCCAATCCCCAAAGAAAAAGTAGTAGCCCAAGCAGCAGCATTGGCAGAAAGCGCATAGCGACAATAGGTATAGCGGGATACCCGATCGCCCAGATCGCCTTTGTCGCTTTACTTGCTTTTGTTGAGCGCAGCACCTCAACGATTACGAATACAACAAATACTAACTCTGTTATCAGGCCGGCTAAAAGACAGTAAAGTGATCCGGGATAATGCTGAATCTTAAAAAGTACGCCAATCAGAAATATGGACAATCCAATGTAGAAGGGGATATGTAGCGCACGTAAGTTCATTGGAAAGTTTGTTCTTGGGTAGATATGCCTGGTCTCCTTATTTTTATTTGGACTTTGGGTTTTGTTCTTTGGAATTTTTATTATTATTCCATTTCCCTTTTGCCCGACAACAGGTAGATCACCGCCATTCTTATTGCCACGCCATTCTCCACCTGGTCCAGTATTATCGATTGCTTAGAGTCCGCCACATCCGAATTAAGCTCCACTCCACGGTTTATGGGGCCGGGGTGCATTATCACGATCTCTTTCTCCAGGCTGTCGAGCATCTGGCGGTTCACGCCGTAGTATAGTGCATATTCGCGCAGGGTAGAGAACAGGGGTTTGTGCTGGCGCTCCAGTTGTATACGCAGCACATTGGCCACATCACACCATTCCAGCGCTTTCTTTACATTGTATTCTACCCGGACGCCCAGTGATTCAATATGCTTGGGTATTAGTGTTGGCGGTCCCGAAACGGTTACTTCCGCTCCCATTTTCGCAAGACAAAAGATATTGCTAAGGGCCACCCTCGAGTGCATGATGTCTCCTATTATGGTCACACGTTTGCCTGCCAGGCTGCCCAGCTTTTCTCTTATGGAGTATGCGTCAAGCAAGGCTTGTGTGGGGTGCTCATTGGTCCCGTCCCCGGCATTTATTATGCTGGCATCTATGTGGTTGGCAAGGAACCACGGCGCGCCGCTGGCTGCATGGCGCATCACCACCATGTCCACTTTCATTGCCAGTATATTATTTACGGTGTCTATCAGCGTTTCACCTTTTGATACAGATGAGCCCGAAGCAGAAAAATTGACAACATCTGCGCCAAGTCGTTTCTCAGCAAGTTCGAAAGAAAGGCGCGTACGCGTGGAGTTCTCGAAAAATATATTGGCAACTGTAGTATCGCGGAGTGTGGGGACCTTCTTTATGGGCCGCTGCAAAACCTGTTTGAAGTTGTCGGCTGTTTTAAATATCTGCTCTATGTCCTTTACGGTCAGTTCCTTTATTCCAAGCAGATGTTTTACAGACAGCATATTTTTATCTTTTTTTTGATGTAGTTAGTCTTTTAGAATTGGATTGTATGTGTTTCATTGATCTTTGAACAATCCAGGTCCCATATGACCAATTCACAATTACACTTTATCCAGAAGTACTACTTCGTCTTTTCCGTCCTTCTCCTTCCAATACACTTTCACCTTTTGGGTAAGTATCGTATCTACGCTGTGTCCCGCATAGTCGGGCTGCACAGGCAGTTCGCGACTGAAACGCCGGTCCACCAGCACCAATAGCTCCACGTTCTTCGGGCGCCCATAATCGATCAGTGCATCCATTGCAGAGCGTATGGTTCGTCCGGTATGCAATACATCGTCTATCAGCACTACCGATTTCCCTTCTATGCTGAACGGGATGTCGGTATCTGTTGGTACCTGAATATCGCGGCTCTGCACATCATCCCGGTAAAAAGTTATATCCAGCCGGCCGTAATCTATTTTTTTATTCCCGGTTATCTTTTTCACCATTTTGTATATCCGGTCCGAAAGAAAAATGCCTCGCGGCTGGATGCCGATGATCACGGTATCTTTAAAAGAAAGGTGGTTTTCTACCAGTTGATGAGCCAACCGCTGCAGCGTTATGTTCAGTTTCTCACTATTGAGCAGGGTCTTCACAAGGAGTAGTATTTGGTACCAAAAATAATCATACGCCGCTTATTTTACGAATTAGTATGGGAAAAATGTTTTTTCACTCATTTACACATAAATTTTAAGTGGTACTTTCGTTGCCTTGAACTGTGATATAGCCGGTTTCCCTCCATGCAACAACTCAACGATTTTTTTGACACATACGCCAGGGCCCTTGAAACCTATAATACTAAGGGAATGGCTTTTCTATACAATATTCCTTGTTCCATGCTCTCTGACGACGCGACCAGCTTTTTCAGCGATGCAGGTAAACTGGAAGGATTTTTTAATCAGGGAACAGGGTTCTACCGGCAATTCGGTATAGCCAACGTCGTACCTCACATTTGGAGCAAGCGCCCCTGCACAGACCGGATCGTAAATGTGAAGGTGAAATGGCAATACCTGGATGTATTTAAAAAGCTCATTTACGATTGCGATTATCACTATACACTTAAGCTGGACAAAAACAACCAGTGGAAGATAATACTCTCTGTGTCTGTTAATGAAAAAGAGAAGATGGAAGAGTGGAAGGCAAAAGAGAAGATGAAAGCTTGATAGTTTAGTTGGTCGTAGAGGACGCTGCACCGCGACGTCTCACTCAGCGCCAGGGGAAAAAGCAGGTAGTAATAGTTTATAGCAATGGAGAAACAGAAGTTAAGTTCCTATGAGAAATTGGTGTACGTAGCCTATGGCTACTTCATTTTGCTGGGAGTAATTGATCTGTTGCTTAGCTTTTTATGGGGCGGTTTTTTCAATTACTGGGCATTTATTGCGCTCGCCATTTTTGGTATACAAGCCTGGTATAAACATAAAGTGGCCAATCTCATTTTAGGCGTGCTCACACTCACCGGTTCCATTTTCGCTACGCTGGAATTTCTTTCGAAGGGACATAAGAGCGGCTTCAGTTTTTTTGTGAATGTCATGACCGGGG
>CANJQU010000021.1 GCA_947476485.1 Chitinophagaceae bacterium | reverse complement strand
GCTACACATCCAAGCACCATTGTTGCCGTACTTATAAAAAGAATAAGTCGGGTAAAGTTCATAGAATTTTGTTTGTGTTTGTTCCGCAGACCGAAAAAAATGAATTACTTCACTCTATAAAACTCCACGGTATCCTTGTAGAACGATGGGTTGTTCAGATTTTTCGTAAATCGTGCACGCAGATCTTCGGAGCTCACTGCTGTCCGTAGTGTAGTATCTGCCATGCCCACCGCCGTAATTTTATTCCCCTTCGCATCAATGCTCAGTATCCGGAAAAATATGTAACCGCCTGTGTCGTCTTTTATATGAACGTTCAGGAAAGTGCTTTTGTCGATCTCTGAGAGATAAGCATTCGTAGCTTCTTCGATAGCTTTTCCTTTATCTTTTTCCTTTATCGACAATCGATACAACACATCGGTTTGTTTAGTGAGCTTTACCGACATGTCCAGCATAGGCGGCTGCCCTTCCTTGTCGCGGGCTTTCCAGGTACCTAGCAAGCGGGAATCTATTTTCACCAAAGGTTTGGCGTCTATAGGATAATTAGACTCCTTGCAGGAACCAAAAAGTATAATGATGGCACACGCAAATACAAATAGCCGGGTAAGTTTCATGAGATCTCTTTAATTTCTAATTATAATTTATCAGGCTTATTTCTTACTTCGGCAGTGTAAACTTCGGATCCACCTGCTTTGCATACGCTTCATATTTCCGCGCCATTTCCATATTTCCCATTTTCTGGTAGCTGAGCGCTATTCCCGGCAGATCTTTAGGGCCTACCTTGGGGTCTATTTGTATCTCCTTATTGAATGCATCTATTGCCAACTGGTATTGGCCCGAATAAAAGTAAGCGCGCCCTATATT
The DNA here is from genome assembly GCA_947476485.1 of Chitinophagaceae bacterium. Taxonomy (GTDB): domain Bacteria; phylum Bacteroidota; class Bacteroidia; order Chitinophagales; family Chitinophagaceae; genus Nemorincola. Next base: position 47,036 of record CANJQU010000021.1, on the reverse strand, counting down.
GGACCATGCATTTAGATCGTTAGGGCTCGTTGCGATCACTTTTTTATACAGTGCAATTGCCTTTGGGTAATTTTTTGAGTTGAAGTAGGTCGCACTAAGGTAGTTTACGGTCGTAGGTTCATCCGGGGTGCGTTGCAGCACCTGGTTGAAATAGTACTCCGCCGAATCGTAGCGCTGCCCCTGGAAAAAGGCTATGCCCATGCCCTGCAGGCCTTCAATAGAATTCGGCTCAAAGCCAAGCATTTTATGGTAGTTCATCACTGCCGAATCATACTGCTTCAGTTGAACGTAAGTCCGGGCAAGGTTAATGTATGGGAATTTGAAATTAGGGTTGAGTTCAAGAGCTTTCTTGAACATCGCAATGGCCTGCGGATACTTGCCGCTGGTGAGGTATACGCTGCCCAGGTTGTTGGTAGCCGTAAAATTTATGGGGTTGAGCTGCAAGGCCAGGGCGTCGTGATATTCGGCTGAGTCGTACCGACGTTTACGGTCATAGATCCGGCCCATTTCTACGTGCACATCGGCATATTCAGGGTATATGGTGAGCGCATGCCGCAGGTAATTGAGGCTCTCATTATCCATTTCCTTCTTTTTTATTGTGTCAGAAATTGTGGGGTACACATCTTCTGCAAGCGAGCTGGCCACATTGTGATAAAGCCGGCAGTCATTCGGTGAGTTGGCTACGTCTGCCCGGTATAGTGTTATATTGTCTTTCCAGTTGGCATTGCGGGCAACAGTAAGGCCGCCAAAGATCAGGGACACAGGTATAAGCACAGCAAGTACTTTGGTGCTTTTCAACGACATTATGTTTACAGCTTCCCCTTTCAGCAGCCACTGCTCCACAGCCAGTGCCGCGGCAAGACAAAAGCCTACAGACGCAAAGAAAGCAAAACGTTCAGCCAGTTCCGCACCCATAAGGAACGGTATATTTGAGAACAGGAACAAGGTGGCCAGGTAGAAGATGATACAGAAAGCCCAGGGGTCTTTCTTGTTCTTAATGAACCGTGTTACCGCCACATAGATCATACCTAAATAAGCCAGCAAAGACAACCAGAAGCGCCAATCGGCAAGATCGGCATATGGAATGGCATTGAATGAATAAGTGCATAGCAACGGATGCGGTATGAACATTAGCTTCAGGTACATGCCCAATACCACGGCCTCTGTAGTTATTTTGGCGACCATATTTGGGGCTTTGGACAGGGCATTATCTATGAATTCTACGCCCGCCGGCTGATTAGCATTATACTCAGTAAGTATGTGCGACCGGATGATCATAAATATTGCGAAAACCACCGCTGAGCCTGCGGTAATATAGACAGCCCTTTTCTTATCATCATTGATATAGAAGAAGAATACCAGTGGGATTATACCCAGGAAAGCGATGACTGTTTCCTTGGAAATAAAGGCGAGGAACAAAACAAACACACCCAATATGAGTTGCAGCATTTTGCCGCTCTTCATATAGTTTACAAAAATGTTCAGCGACAGGAAGCCGAAGAAAAAGCAAAGTAATTCATCACAGCTTTTTATGTTGGCCACCACTTCGGTATGTATGGGATGTACGGCAAAAATCAAAGAAGCAACAAATGCAACAGCCGTTTTTTTGCCACCAAATAACTTGTCGAGAAACAGGAACAACATGATAACACAGCCCGCGAAGATCAATACATTCATGAAATGGTAGCCGGTTGGGCTGGCTCCGAAAAACGGGTATTCAGCCGCGAACAGCACTAGCGACAGTGGGCGGTACAGGTCATTGGGAATCACCAGATAACCCCTCATATGGGGTGTGACCAGCAATTCCGGAATACCTTTGAACCCTTGTTGCACAATAGTGTTTTCTTTAAGTACAATAACGTCATCCATTACGTAGCCATTCATCAGCGTGTTGGCATACAACAGAAAAGAGATCACGCCAAGTATCAAACAAAGCATTTTCACTGAAAAAAGGTTTACCCCTTTCGGCTCGGAAGACGGTGCCGGTTTAGCGGCTTCCTGCCGGGCCTGTGGAGCCTGTTTTGCCGGTGCCGGCTGGGGTACTGGTTGTTTATTCGGTTTTTTAGCCATCTCAGGTATGTTCTTACTATTCCTTCAAAAGTAAAAATTCGAAGGTGCTTTTCAAAACTTCTGCGCACTGTTATATTTTAATTCTGCCACCTTTATATTTCACAAATTTGCATTAGTTGTGAAAAAGCTTTGGTAACAATAGTGATCGATGATTTAAAAAACCTTATTTACCTTAACTTTGCCTCCCAAACGGATAATTGCACCTGGCTGCAAAAAAACGTATTTTAGGTTATGAAAAAGATGCACATCGTTTTATTGTTACTTGTTGTAGCTGCTATAGTTGTCCTGATTAGTGTTTTCGGCAATTTCAGCACTTACGAGACCTTCGCTTCAGCATCTAAGCAGCCCGGTAAGAGTATCTATGTGATCGGTATATTGCAGAAAGACAAGGAGATGGAATATGACCCTCAAAAGGATCCCAACCACTTCATCTTCTACGCAAAAGACAAAGCCGGCAATACGAATAGAGTGATATTTAACGGTGAAAAGCCTAGAGACATAGAAAAGTCAGAGCAGATAGTGATGATGGGATACCAGGAGGCAGGTACCTTTCACTGTTCCAGGATCCAGATGAAGTGCCCTTCCAAATACAAAAAGGATATGGTGGTGGAAGGTAATAACAGCTAGGATTTAGATACAGGACTTATGACTTACGACTTAAGACTAACCAAATGGAGTTCATAGGAGAGCATTTAAGGCCCGGGCAACTGGGTCATTTTTTTGTTATTACATCTTTTGTGGGGGCATTGTTCAGTGCGTTCAGCTATTTCAGGGCTGCGCGCACCGAGCAAACAGATCCATTGGCCAGCCGTTCGTGGCTGCTCTTTGGCCGCAGTGGTTTCGTTGTGCATACCGTTTCGGTCATCAGTATTTTCATTGCCCTTTTCTACATTATTGAAACCCACCTTTTCGAATACAACTATGCGTGGGAGCACTCATCGCTCTCGCTGCCGGGTAAGTACTTACTGGCCTGCTTCTGGGAAGGGCAGGAAGGCAGCTTTATGCTCTGGACCTTTTGGCATTGTGTATTGGGCCTGGTAGTAATGCGCACAGCCAGGGGGCTGGAAACACGCACTATGGCTATCATCGCATTAGTACAGGTGGGTCTTGCTACCATGATACTTGGTATTCACTTTGGCCCTGAGTTTCAACTTGGGAAGACACCATTCATACTACTGCGCCATGTGATGCAGAATGCGCCTATCTTCTCTTCGCCCAATTACATGAATTTTATAACGGATGGTAACGGGCTGAACGTATCCTTGCGCAACTATTGGATGGTGATCCATCCGCCAGTCCTGTTCCTTGGTTTTGCTGCCACACTTATTCCGTTTGCTTACTGTATAGCTGCACTCTGGAAGGGTGAATACCAGACTTTTATCAAGCCAACTCTGGCATGGTCTTTATTCAACGGCGCAGTGCTGGGCACAGGCATCATGATGGGCGGCGCCTGGGCATACGAGTCACTCAATTTTGGGGGTTACTGGGCCTGGGATCCGGTGGAGAACGCTTCGTTGGTTCCCTGGTTGGTGCTGATCGCCGGCCTGCATACATTGCTGGTCTATAAAAGCACCGGGAGGGCGTTGTCGCTCACTTTTATTTTGTTGCTGCTTACACATCTTTTGGTGTGGTATTCTACATTTCTCACCCGTACCGGTATCCTGGGCAAAACCTCAGTGCACGCATTTACCGGGGATGGAAAAGCGCTCACGTATCATTTGCTTATAGTTATTGGAGTTTTGCTGATAGTGGCAATGGTGTTGCTGGTTCGCAGGTGGCGTAGCCTGCCGCGTATCAGGAGCGAGGAAGAAACGCTGTCCCGCGAATTCTGGATGTTCATCGGTTCCGTGATCCTGTTTCTTGCATCCATGCAGATAGCGCTCAGCACTTCCATACCGGTTTGGTCCCCGCTTGCAAAATGGATATCCGGCAAAGATTTCGCACCGCCTACAGACCCTATGCTGCACTATAACAACATACAGGTGTGGGTCGCAATTATCGTTGGCCTGCTGTCTGCCTCTGTGCTATACATGAAATTTAAGAACAGTGATGCTCGTGTATTGGGGAAGCGTCTGGGCATTACGGCCCTTATTGGCTTGGTATTGGCTGCCGGTATAGGGTTGGGGCAGCGCATCACTATGTGGCAGTATGACATTATGTTGTTTGCGGCCTGCTTTGGTATAGTGGCAAACATCTATTACGGTATCGTGGTACAGAAGTTTAAGTTCAAAAAACTTGGCCCGTCTGTATCTCACCTTGGTTTTGCGATGGTGTTGCTTGGTATACTGCTGTCGTCATACAATAAGCACGCTATTTCGTTCAATATTACAGGCGAGGAGTTTAACCCCGGTAAAAAGACAGCGGAAGAAAACGCGAAAGAGAACAGTGAGAATGAGTTGCTCTTCAGAGGCGTGACGTCACCCATGGGCGAATACCAGGCTACTTACGTGAGCGATAGCCTGAGCATGAAGGGTAAAGACAAAATAATTTATTACAACATAAACTTTGAGAAAAGAGACCCCAAAACCAAGGAAGTTACCGAACAGTTCACCCTACACCCCGATGCGTTCGTGAACACGAAAGGAGAAGGCGTGCTAACGGTAAACCCTTCTACCAAACACTTCTGGGATCATGACATTTTCACTTACGTAAACCATATTCATGGTGGACTGCTTGATAAGAGCAAGTCGGACACAATAAGCTACAAGAGCCACAAGGTAAATAAGGCAGGGGATACGGTGATCATCAACAGCGGGTACATGGTCTTCAACGGTCTGGACCGGAAGATCGCAGACGCACGCTATGTGCCGGTAGACAGCGATCTTATTATATCTGCACGCTTCACGGTGTATGATAATAAAGATAAACCGGTAAAGGATATAGCACCGATCTACATACTCCGTAACCGCAGGGAGATTTTACATATCGAGGACACTATTCCCGGCATGAACCTGAATGTGCGATTCGAGAACCTGATGGTGAAGTCGCCTACAGATGTGACAACAGAGATAATGGTGAAACAAACGGACTCCGACTTTGTTGTATTAAAGGCGCTGGTGTTCCCTTACATCAACGTCTTGTGGCTGGGTATTATCATCATGGTGTTCGGCTTCTTTATCAGTCTTGGGAATCTGTTGAGCAGGGATACAAGCGCACTTATTGCAAAGAATTAATAGCTAACTTTGCAGTATGAAAACGGTCACACTTCATTTGCCCGAAACATTAGACATGGGAGAGGGTGAGATAACAATGATTCTTGCCTCAAAGCTTTACGAGGATGGTAAACTATCCCTCGGTCAGGCGGCAGACTTAGTTGGTCTCACTAAACGCACCTTTGCTGAATTGTTAGGTAAATACGGTGTTTCAATTTTTAACTACCCCGCTTCAGATCTGTCGAGAGATGTCAAAAATGCATGAAACAGTTATCTCTGATGCCAGTTGTTTCATAATTCTTGACAACATCGGCGAACTGGATCTGCTCCATAATATTTTTCAGATAGTTACTACTACGCCGGAGATAGCGGTTGAGTTTGGACACGAACTTCCCTTTTGGGTTGAGATAAGGTCTGCATCAGATTTTCATTATCAACAAATCTTAACAATGCAAGTTGATGCGGGTGAAGCCAGCGCCATTGCTTTGGCCATAGAAATGCCTGGCTGCCTGATTATTCTTGATGACCACAAAGCAAGGAAGGTTGCAGTAAATCTCGGGTTGGACATCACTGGAACAATTGGTCTGATAATAAAAGCTAAATTAATGGGCGTGATCACTTCCATAAAACCATTACTTGAAAAAATAAGACGCACTAATTTTCGTGTGTCTGATGAATTGATAAACAGAGCCTGTCAGGAAGCAGGAGAGTGATTAATTTACGGACATAGATAGAAGCCGCTCATTTAAAGCCAGCACTTGCGGCAGAATTGCAGTAAAATCATCGTTGATTATCACGTGGTCGCAGCGTTTCATTTTTTCGTCTTCGTTCATTTGCTGCGCAATGATGGAAAGTATTTTTTCGCGGCTCACTGTGTTGCGCTTCACGGCTCGTTCTATGCGTAGCTCAACCGGTGCAAACACGCCGATCATCACATCCATTTCCTTGTAGCTGCCGCTCTCAAAGAATATGGCGGCTTCCTTTACGACATAGGGAGATCGTTGATGCGCAAACCATTCATTGGCATAACGGATGGTGGCGGGATGCACTAACGCATTCAGCATTCGTAATTTTTCGGGCTCCTGAAATATAAGAGAGGATACCCTGGTGCGGTCTAGTTTGCCGTGGGCGTAAACATCATCGCCCAGCAGATCGCGGACGCTTTGCATCAGCGCAGGATCATTTTCCATAAGATAGCGGGCAGTATCGTCGGCATTAAATACAGGTATGCCGAGTGTGTGGAACACCCGGCATACAACTGACTTTCCGGAGCCAATCCCTCCTGTAATACCTACTTTCAACATAGGTTATATAAGATACGCTAAAAAAATCTGCCTGATGTTGCGATTTTAGCTGAAAGTTTCAACCCAGGCAACATTCATGACTCCCCTTTAGGGGGGAGGGGGTTTTTATTTTGCAGCGGTGGTAACACCAGCTGCAGCATCTGCTTTCTTGCGGAATGCCATAGTCATTTCCATGGACACAGCCGAACGCTCGATAGTCATAAAGGTGCTGCGGCTGATCTCTATCTGCAGGGTTCCGTCGTCATTAGCCTTGTTGATACGGCCATGTATGCCTGCTGTGGTTACGATCTGCTCGCCGGAGTTCATGCTGTCGGCAAATTTCTTTTGCTCCTTTGCACGCTTGGCCTGCGGCCGGATCATGAAAAAGTACATCACTACGAACATACCTACCATCAGAAATAAAGGTCCTGCTCCCTGTCCGAAAAGACCACCTGGCGCTGCTCCTGCAGCCTGTAACATTACTGGATTGAAATGCATTGTTTTTAAATTATTGTTTTGAAAAATTGTTTGCTACTTGTGATTTGGAATTTGTTGTTCAGATTATTTTTCTTTCGCTATCTCTGCTTTAATGAACAGCGTGTGCAGCCCACGCAGCGTATTCGTATGTATGGTAACTGATTTTTCCTGGTGCCCTGATTTGCCTGCAGAATTAAATGTAACTTTCATAACGCCGCTCTTTCCGGGTTCCAGTGGATCGTGGGGGTAGCTGGGTACGGTGCAGCCACATGAGCCTATAGCCGAATTGATGATAAGCGGCGTCTTGCCATTGTTGGTAAAAGAGAACTCATATTCCACTATTTCCCGTTCATGGATGGTGCCAAAATCATGTACGGTATCGGTAAACTCCATGGTTGGTTTCCTTGCTGCAGCTACAGTGTCTATTCCGTTAGCTGATGCAGGATTATTCACTAATGTTATAGGGATCTGGCCAGCCGGAGGCTGGGCGCTTTTCTGATTATTGCAGGCTGCCATGGCAACCAATGAAATAATAAGTAACCGTTTCATTATTAGTATTTAATAGTTTAGTATCTGGCTGTAGTCGTTGCGGGTGTACGTTTCTCAATTTGCACAGGTGTATATTTTCCAATCTGCCTGCTGGTCGGTGGAACTGCACATTAGCCACGCTCTGTCTTCTTTATTTTATTTTCTTTTTGAAGGTCCTTAAGAATGTTATCCAGAACCCCGTTCACGAACTGGCCGCTTTGGGGAGTGCTGTATTGTTTGGCAATATCAATATACTCATTTATGGTCACCTTGGTAGGGATAGTAGGGAAGTATAAGAGTTCACACAGGCCCATGCGCAGCAATAGCAGGTCTATATGCGCCACGCGATCCTTATCCCAGTTCTTCAGCTTTGGCTCAATGAGCTCCATACAGTAAGGCTCTTTGTCTACGACAGTGATCAGGAGGTCGTGTGCATATTCCTTCTTTTCACCGGAAAGCAGGTTCAGGAAGTTGACTTTTGAATTGCCGTTGAAGAAGTTCTGCATCAGCATGCCGATCAGCTCGCTGTCGTCTTCCCACCCGGGAAGCTCATCCATAAAATGGCTCATCAGTCCCTCGCTGGTAAGCACCTGCTTTTCCCAGATGAACCTGATGATGTCCTTGTCTTCCGCCGGAGTGTGGGTCTTTGCAGTTATATAGTTGGCGTATTCCTCGGTTTTGTCCAGTTGGTGGTAAATATTTTTTACCCAGTCTTCGTCTATGAACCTTTCCAGCTTGCCTTTCTTTATCTTTTCAGTCAGAGAAGCGTTGGACAGCAACTTCGTAACAAATTCATTGTCGGCGATGCTTGTGTTCACGTTCTGGTCTTCGGCTACTTTCAGGTACCTGTTTGACCGCTGCGTGGCATCTGTCTCGGCATATTGAGCTATCCGAAGGGTATAGAGTACAGATACAGTGAAAATGTCTAGTACATGATCAAGTTTTTCATTCAGCATCTTAGCTGCTATCTCCTTATTCCCCTGGGCTCCATCGGTAAGCGTGGCAAGCGAATAGAGTGTTTGCATTACTTTAACCCGGATATTCCTACGGCTGATCATTGTGTAAAGAACCTTTTTTTGGAGGTGCAAAGGTATGGTTTTTTAAAGCGAATAGCTAACCAATACCATGTTAAAAAAGGAGAATGCCCCGTTGCGGAGGCAACAAGGCATTAATTTATTTGATAACAGTTACGAACCTGAGTTGGAAAACTAATTCTCGTATCCCTGCTGGTTACGGTATGTTTTGTAGCCTTTGTCTTCGTAGCTGGTGTACACTACGCAGTAATGACCCAGCAGAGCCAGAGCCCATGCAGCGGTGGTCCATGCTGGCCAGGGGTATGCCCAATGCCCGTTCTTAGGATCATACATCATCCATGAAAGTGCAGTGCCGATAGCGAATACTACGCAATGCAGCACAAGCATTGATATTTGTTTACCTGATGGTTTTATTTTTTTAGGCATTTCTTAATTGTTTAAGTTCCGCAAAGATAATGAGCGGCAATGACAAAATAAAGCGGAAATTATTTTTCAACAAAACGTCTTATATTTATCCCCTTATATTGTTAACGTTAATCCGGAAAAGCTATCGGGAACTACCATTTGTTCCCGTTAATCAAACATCGAACAAATATGAAGATACTCCAGAGAGTGACGGTTGTGCTCATTATAGCGGTTGTTTTTACGTCTTGTATTACTGTGGTGAAGCATCGCTCATGGCATCGCCATCATAAGTTCCATAGCTACTACCGCTAAGTGCCAGCGTGTATAATATCTTTTTAAACCCGGTAGCGCTTGTTGCCGGGTTTACTTATGTACTGTTTTTAGCATTTTGTTCTATATCAGTTTCCGGTATTAATCATATATTTACACTTAGTTTTTCACCGGCAGGTAATGCGCATCAAAACAATCTATTATGACAGGTACATGTAAACATGTGTTGAGTATTTTGTCCCTTTTTCTCTTTTTTTCGTTTGGTCTATTACCGGTAAAAGCACATGCCCAGTATGATGCCTACGTATCTTACAACGACTTTTATCAGGACCTTGCGCCCTATGGCCAGTGGATAGACGATCCGCAATATGGATACGTATGGTCACCTGACCAGGATGGCAGTTTTCGGCCCTACTATACTAACGGGCACTGGGTAATGACCGAATATGGCAACACATGGGTATCTGATTACTCATGGGGCTGGGCCTGCTTTCATTACGGCCGCTGGACGTTTGATCCATACTATGGCTGGATATGGATACCCGGCACAAACTGGGGCCCGGCATGGGTATGCTGGCGCTATGGCGACGGATACTATGGCTGGTCGCCGCTTGGGCCGGGGTATGATCTGGGAGGCTCTATGGAATATATGTGCCCTAATGACTGGTGGGTATTCATACCGCCGCAATACGTTTACAGTGGGGGCTACTACCGCTATTGGTATGGTCCGCGCGGCAACAATAAGATCGTGCACCGCACCAGCATCATAAATAATACCTACGCAGCAAATGGCGTGCACATAGTCCCTGGGCCGCATAAAAATGAGATAGAAAAGGTGATCGGCAAGCCGATAGAGGTTTATGATCTCACAAACGGCACAAGTCATAAAACGTCTGTACATAATTACGTCGTGAAGATGTACCGCCCTGCAGAGATCAGGCCGGCTGCGAATGTAAACGGCCAGCGGCCGGCACCACCAAATGTGGTGAGCGCACCACAGCCTATAAAGAGCGCACAGCCGGTGAACACCGCACAGACAAGCACACCTCCTTTCAAAGAGGATATCCCAAAAACAAATGCTCATAATGATGCTGTAGGGACACATATCAATGAGACTGCCGAGCCGCAACCTGTGAAAAAGAAAAATGACAGCCGTCCGTATGAATGGGATGTGAACCGGTCTGTGCCGCAGCCGCCTAAACCAGCTCCAGCTCCGCCGCCGGCCCCTGCGCCTGCACCACGCCAGCAACCTGGTGGCCAGCCGCGCAGCAATCCGCAGCCACAACCACAACCGCGCCCGCAGCAACCACAACCTCAGCAGCCCCGGCCGCAACAGCCACAACCTCAGCCAAGACCAGCTCCGGCACAGCCGGTCAGGAAGTAAAACTGATTTCAATCTATAAGACAATGCCTTCCGATCATTACATGGAAGGCATTTTTTTCGTTAACAGGTTTCAGGGCGTCTTGCAGATGAGCGGTCAATGGCTCATTTATAGTGTATTATAAAGAAAATCCGGGAAATGACTTATTCAAATGAGCACTGCTTAAAGGTGAGGGCAATAAACAAATAGTTTAATCGTTTCAATTATGCAGGAACATTTTGGGTTATAATTGTCTTAATTAATTTCAAATTGCCATCATGATAAGAGCTGACAAAATTCGTTTATCACTCCTTGTATTTTTGGGACTTGTTCTTTCTCCGGTATCTTCGTTTGCATGGAACCCTACCTTATCCCTATCAGGGAATAACACCATTACAAAGAGTAATGATGTTGTGAGATCAGGGCTATTCAATCTTCAAAACAGAAAGTTCAACCTGGGGTTAGAGTTTACCAATAAGTTCTACCTTAATGATCAGTATTTCATTAAAGCAGGTTTAAGGTACAGTACATTCAGAACGAGTGTTAGCGGACGCAATGAGGTGTCAACGCTTATTGGCCAGCCATACCAGGTACATTGGGTGAACCGGTACGCGGGCTTTGCCGTCCCCGTCCATTTCGGGAAGGAATTTGCTGCTAAAAGTGGATGCAAGGGTGATCTTTATGCAGGGCTGTCGGTAGGGATATTAACGATCTCTGAAGCCACGGCGGGTGTATCAGCAGGCCCTGGCGCAACGATTACCGGGGATACCATAACTACTCATTTCCCCGATCCGGGCGCTTCGTCTTCCGCAAACATCATGACCACAGCTGATATCGGCGTAAGCTATCAGCCGTTTGCATCTGCACCCAGGTTCAGGGTAGGATTTATGTGCTCCATACAGTTGAACAAGTCCAAACCTTATTCCTTCCAGGCGACCATGAATGACAGCCGTGGCAACGCATATAATTACGACCTGCAACATGCGCAGCAGATTACCAATTGCGCTTTTTTGCTCAGCTATACCTTTGGAAACCCCAACCATCGTCCCAGCCCGAGAGGTGGGACGTATTATGTGGCACCGAGGAGGATATAGTTAGAGGATTACTGCGGGAGACTAGACGTAATGAACATCAATTCCGGGTTGAAAAATTCAGTTCGGAGAATGACTCATATTGCTGTTGCCGAATGCCCTTTGCTGACATTCGTAACAGCCGTATTTCAAACCCTATTTTATACATTTGAAGCAAACTTTAAACATCATGGTAATAGCGGTATGGATAGTACAGAGCTTGCTGGGATTGATCTTTGTGATCACCGGCGGCTTTAAATTTTTTCAATCCAGGGAGAAGGTTATTGCCAGCGGCGGCACCTGGGCAGAGGATTTTGCACCAGCCACAATTAAAATAATAGCTGCGGCAGAACTAATCAGCGGGCTACTGGTGATCGTACCTAGGTTATTGGGGCATGGGCGCTACTTTACTTTTATAGCTGCGGCTTGTATTGCCTTGATAATGGCAGGTTCCATATACACGCATATCAGGCGCAAAGAGTACCTGCACGCAATTATCAATTCGGTGTTTTTGGTTATGGCGGTGTTTGTGGCTTATAACGGGTGGCCGGAGTGAAGATACGTTGCGTAGTGGTTTATTGTCCTCAGGAGCAATTCGCCGATTATCCGATTCTTTCGAAGATCGGAAATTCATAGGTGATAGAACACAAAAAAGGATGAGCAAACGCCCATCCTTTTTACCTATCAACCTATCAACTTATCAACTTTTCACCGGCACTTCATTCCTCATCACTACCACTCCGTCAAACACATCTATCAGCACGGGTTTTGACTTGTCTATTTCGCCGCCTATTATCTTTTTGCTGAGCATGTTGATGATGTCTTTTTGTATCAGCCGTTTCAGCGGGCGGGCGCCGTACTGCGGGTCGAAACCGCGCTGTACCAGGTAGTCGAGCGCATAATCGGTGAACTGCAGGTCAATGCCCTGGGTCATAAGTTGTTTCTGCAGCAGCTCCAGTTGTATGCGTATGATGCCCTTTATCTCTTTCCTCATGAGCGGGTGGAACATGATCACGTCATCTATACGGTTCAGGAATTCCGGCCTCAACGTCTGGCGCAGTATGTCCATTACCTGGTCCTTGGTTGCGTCTATCACGGCTTCAATATCCTGTCCGTCTTTTATGTCCGAAAAATTCTCCTGTATGATGAGGCTGCCCATATTGCTGGTCATGATGATGATGGTATTCTTGAAGTTCACCACACGGCCTTTGTTGTCAGTGAGGCGGCCATCATCAAGCACCTGCAGCAGGATGTTGAATACATCGGGATGCGCTTTTTCTATCTCATCCAGCAGTATCACGGAGTATGGCTTGCGGCGCACAGCCTCGGTGAGCTGGCCGCCCTCGTCATAACCCACATAGCCGGGAGGCGCGCCCACCAGGCGGCTCACGCTATGCTTTTCCTGGTATTCACTCATGTCTATGCGCGTCATCATGCTGTCATCGTCGAAGAGTATCTCTGCCAGCGCTTTTGCCAGTTCGGTCTTACCCACGCCGGTTGTGCCCAGGAAGATGAAGGACCCAATCGGTTTGCGTGGGTCCTGCAGGCCGGCACGGCCACGGCGTATGGCGTCAGATACGGCTATTATCGCCTCATCCTGGCCTACTACGCGCTTATGCAGCTCGTCTTCAAGGTTCAGCAGTTTGGCGCGCTCACTGGTAAGCATACGCTGCACTGGTATACCTGTGGCCTTGGCTACATTTTCTGCTATGTCTTCTGCATCCACTTCTTCCTTCATCAGGCGCTTGTGCTGGGTGTCCATCTGGTCCAGTTGTTTCGACATAGTATCGATCACGGCTTCCTGCTCCTGCACTTTGCCGTAACGTATTTCTGCTACGCGACCGTAGTTGCCTTCGCGCTCCGCCTGTTCGGCTTCCAGCTTCAGATGCTCTATAGAAGTACGCGCTTTATTTATCTTGTCTACTATTTCTTTTTCCTCCAGCCACTTGGCCTTTAGTGTATCCCGCTGCACGCTCATTACGGATATTTCCTGGTTCAGCTCTTTCAGCTTGTCCTTATCGTTCTCCCGCTTTATTGCCTCACGTTCTATTTCAAGTTGGCGTATGCGGCGCTCCAGTTCATCAAGTTCTTCCGGCATGGAGTTCATCTCCAGCTTCAGCTTGGCTGCGCTCTCGTCTATAAGGTCTATGGCCTTATCCGGCAGGAAGCGGTCGGTGATATAGCGGTGTGATAATTCTACTGCAGCAATGATCGCCTCGTCTTTGATGCGCACTTTGTGGTGGCTTTCGTAGCGGTCTTTCAATCCGCGTAGAATGGATATTGCATCTTCCGGCGAAGGCTCATCTACAAACACCTTCTGGAAGCGCCTTTCAAGAGCTTTATCTTTCTCAAAGTATTTCTGGTATTCATTTAGCGTGGTGGCGCCTATTGCGCGCAATTCGCCGCGTGCAAGAGCCGGTTTCAATATGTTGGCGGCATCCATGGCACCTTCCATCGCTCCGGCGCCTATGAGGGTATGTATCTCATCAATAAACAGGATCACATTACCATCGCTTTCGGTCACTTCTTTTATTACAGCTTTTAACCTTTCCTCAAATTCACCCCTGTACTTTGCACCGGCCATCAATGAGCCCATATCCAGTGCGAAGATGATCTTCGACTTCAGAGTGTCCGGTACATCCCCGTTTATAATGCGGTGCGCTAAACCCTCCACTATTGCCGTTTTGCCCACGCCCGGCTCGCCTACCAGTATAGGATTGTTCTTAGACCTGCGGGAGAGTATGTGCAGCGTTCTGCGTATTTCTTCATCGCGGCCTATCACCGGGTCCATCTTGCCGTTACGGGCCATTTCGTTCAGGTTCTTTGCATAGCGCTGGAGTGCGTTATATTGCTGCTCCGAAGTTTGCGATTTCACGGTGTCGCCCTTACGCAGTTCCTTAATTGCCGCTACCAGTCCTTTTTCTGTGAGGCCGGCGTCTTTCAGCAATTTTGCAGTGTCGTCATTTACCTGGAGCAAAGCTATAAGCAGGTGCTCTGGTGTCACGAATTCGTCGCCGAATGTTTTTAAAATATTGGGTGTGCGCAGCACTACATTATTGGCTTCCCGGCTGATGTTCTGTGCCGGTTCGCTGCCCTGTATTTTGGGCATGCGCGCTATTTGTTCTTTCAGCTTGTTTTCCACAAAGCTGATGTTGACGTTGTTCTTTTTAAGTAAGTAGGATATAGGCCCATCGGCATCATTGAGCAATGCCTGCAGGAAATGGGCGGTTTCAATACTAGGGCTTTGGTTATCAAAGGCCAGTTGCTGTGCCTGCTGCACGATCTCCTGTGCCTTGATGGTAAAGTTGTTTAAGTTCATACTGGTTTTAGTTTTTATCCGATCAGCAAATTTCTGCTATAAAGCGCCGCTAAATCCTGATGTTGATCAACTCTCAAACGGCTATTCCCGCTTATTTGTATGATTTTGATCATTATCGTTTATGCGACAACTAGTATCCATAAAAAGTGTTCCAAATTGTCCAGGGGTATCCGGATAGGAAATAATGTCATATAAAGTTGCAAATAAACGACAACCTGTCTTAAATATTGATTGTCAACTGAAATTGTAGCAGGGAAAATAAAAATGGGGCGTAAATTTGAACCATGCAAATTAAGCTTACATCCGGCGCACTAACGACCATTTTTTTGTTTTTCATTTTGTCCTGCTCGGGATTTCGCGGGGTTTGCCAGGAGCTCGTTTCAGTAATGACGGATGGTGTCGGAAAAGAGATTTTGATACTTCCCTATTCTTATAACTTAGACAGCGCGCTCACCGAAAAGGGCAACATCAAAGTAACTAAAGTGAAGAAGGTAAGTGCAGACTTTAAGAGCCAGTTGGCCAGGGCTGCCGAACAGACGGCAGAAGCAGGTGGCAATGTCTTTATGATCAGCCGTATGCGTGATCACAACCAGAAGGGGAAGTATAAAGTATGGGGAACTGCCTATTATACTGGTGACTTTGAGCAAGTGAAGACAAGAGCCATTGCCAAAAAAACGGAAAAGCTTGAAAATGGCAAATATGCGTACCTGGTAGTGTACCGGCCCTCGTATCGGTCGGGATTCAATGATGATAAGCGTATGGTGGTTACCATAAATGATACGCTGAAGCTGGAAATGAAAGGAAATACAAAGTACATGATCCGGTTGTCTAAGGAAGGCGACCTGAAAATAGCCGGCGAGAATGACCTGTTGGTTCAGCACTTGCATGTGCAGTTGGGGAAAACATACTATGTGCGGCCCTACATCAATATACCGGGCACAAACAAACTGATCAGATCGGGAGAGAATAATATTGCCGTAAGCAAACGTCAGCCGTATTTTGAGACAGTAGACGACTTGCAGGGTGCGCTGGAGAGCAGCCTTGTAAATCTCATCACGATCACAAAAAAAATGTGATGGCAGCCTGGTGAATACGGTTGGGCAGGATAAACGGTTGAGAATTGCACCTTTTGAGCAATTGCCTCATTAAAACTATCTTCGCAGTCCTTTTTAAGATAAATATATGTACAGAACACATACCTGTGGCGAGTTGCGCACACAGCACATAGGAACAGAAGTTAAGCTTGCGGGATGGGTACAGACCGTTCGCAAATTTGGCAGCATCACGTTCGTAGACCTCCGCGACCGTTATGGGATAACGCAGCTTGTATTCGATGAGCAGTTGAATACACGGCTCGGGGAGCAGCCCCTGGGTCGGGAGTTTGTGATACAGGTGGCAGGCAAAGTGCTGGAGCGCAGCAATAAAAATGCAAAAATAGCAACCGGCGATGTGGAGATAAGTGTTACTGATTTTGTGATCATGAACAGCGCTGCTACACCACCTTTTACCATTGAGGAAGAAACTGATGGTGGCGACGAACTGCGCATGAAATACCGCTATCTTGACCTGCGCAGGCCCACCCTTAAAAGGAACATGGAGCTGCGTTACAGGGTGAACCGCTCAGTACGCAATTATCTTGATACACAAGGTTTCTGGGATATAGAAACTCCTTGTCTTATCCGCAGTACCCCTGAGGGCGCACGCGACTTCATCGTGCCGTCGCGCATGAACCAGGGGCAGTTCTATGCACTACCGCAAAGCCCGCAAACATTTAAGCAACTGCTGATGGTGAGCGGTTATGACCGCTATTACCAGATCGTGAAATGCTTCAGGGATGAAGATCTGAGGGCCGACCGCCAGCCGGAGTTTACGCAGATAGACTGTGAAATGAGCTTTGTGGAGCAGGAAGATATACTCAATACTTTTGAGGGGTTATTCAAGCATGTGTTCAAGGATGTGAAGGGCATAGACATGACGGAAGATTTTCCGCGAATGACATTTGATGATGCGATGTGGCATTATGGCAATGACAAACCGGACATACGTTTTGAGATAAAAATTCAAAATTCGAAGGTTAAGAACGAGGTTCACTGCGAAGCGCTGGCAGGTGCCGGTTTCAAAGTGTTTGACGATGCAGAGACAGTGCTCATGATCGCTGTGCCGGGTTGCAGTGAATACAGCCGTAAACAAACCGACGAGCTTACCGAGTGGGTTAAACGTCCGCAGATAGGTATGAGTGGGGTAGTGTTCATAAAGTGCAATATGGATGGAACCTTTAAGAGCAGTGTAGATAAATTCTATAACGAAGAAAAGCTAAAGGAAATAGCAGGTTTCTGCAATGCTAAAGCAGGTGACCTGGTACTGATACTCGCAGGTGCCGAGACCCGCACCCGTAAAGCTATGAGTGAGCTGCGCCTGCTGATGGGCGAGCGACTTGGCCTGCGCGACCACGCTGTGTATAAGCCGATTTGGGTGATCGACTTCCCGTTATTTGAACTCGATGAGGAGAACAACCGCTGGATGGCGCGCCATCATCCGTTCACTTCTCCCAAGCCGGAGCATATAGAATGGATGAATGACCTCAGCAAGTATGGAGATATAAAAGCCAATGCCTATGACATGGTGTTGAATGGCACTGAGATAGGCGGCGGATCTATTCGTATCTTCCAGAGAGATCTGCAGGAAAAAATGTTTGCGGCACTGGGTATGAGCAAGGAAGAGGCGCAGGATAAATTCGGATTCCTGATGGGTGCATTTGAATATGGCGCACCACCACATGGCGGCCTGGCATTTGGCTTTGACCGGCTGTGTGCGCTCATCGGCGGGCAGGAGGGTATCCGCGACTTTATTGCGTTCCCAAAGAACAACTCAGGCAGGGATGTGATGCTGGATGCCCCAAGCTCTATTGATGATGTGCAGAGGAAGGAGTTGGGGTTAGCCTCTCTACTTTAGAGAGCAGCCGGACTTTCACATACCTGGTGCCTTAGTGACCGGTTATGGGTGATATTTTTCATGGTTGTTACCTGCATGAACGGCGGCTTTGTTGTGCGCGGCCTTACAATTCCACTCCCAGGCCCAGCACCATACGTCCATTCTTACTTGCGTCAAAAGTGGGGGTGACGTGGTAGAAATACCCTGCATTAATGGTGACGTAATACAGGTTTGCGTATACAACTCTTATCACGTTATTCAACAGCAAGCCGGCCTCTTGGTAGCCGTTAGCTGGCACCGAGAAATTTACATACTGCTGCTGCTCGGGGTGGGAGAGCGTACCGTAAAGCATATTGTATTGCAGGCAGATGTTTGGCGCAGAGCTGAACTTTGTTCCCTTGTCTTCTATCTTGTATAGTTTCCAGTCGAAGTCGTGGCGGTAGATGAGATTTACAAACTGATCCGTATAGTACTGGTAGGGTAGCATGGTCATGAGGCCCCCAAATGTATAAATGGACAGGAAAGATTTTGAGTCGTAGTTATAACCATTTCCAACAAAGAGCTTGCTCAGCGGCAGCGCTCCATTGCTCCATGACTTGCCGGCTTCTGCGAGAAAATGTTCATACCCAAACCGGTTAATATGTTTGTGCCATGCCAGTGCTGTTACCACCTGGGTGTATTGTGTCTGCATACTGCGTGCGCTTGATGCCTGATCCGCGGGGCTACTGGCTATGTTGCCGGAAGTTATTTTCCCATACCATATCGGGTACTTGCTGCCCAGGCTGTAATAGCTGCCGAAGAATGGTGCTGTGCGTTCGGCATAAGCATACCTGAATGTGAGCGAGGCCTCGTCTGCGGTAAAAGTTGTATACTTTATACCATCCTGCAGCAACGCATATTTGTATTGCGGCTCAATGATCTGGTGCCTGCCGGCGAGTTCCAAAGCAAGGTATCCGAATTTCTTTTTTACCGAAGCGGAAAACGCCCTGGTCTTATCTACGCGTTGCAGCAGGTAT
The DNA here is from genome assembly GCA_947476485.1 of Chitinophagaceae bacterium. Taxonomy (GTDB): domain Bacteria; phylum Bacteroidota; class Bacteroidia; order Chitinophagales; family Chitinophagaceae; genus Nemorincola. The sequence goes on along the minus strand of CANJQU010000021.1, from coordinate 28,120 downwards.
GCGTTGAGGTAGTTCTTATCCAGTTCGTTGTTCATACGGATGCGGCCGGGATCATTAATGTCGTCCGCATAGTCCGCTTTGAAAATAAGATCTTTGTAGCGGCCGGCATATGCTTCTATGAATGCCCCATATTTCCACTTTCTGTCACCAAATCCATACCCGCCCCATCCACCCACCGACAGCCATTTTACAAGGTGTTCGTTGGTTTGTATTCCCAGGCCCAGTCTTACGTTCTCGTAGTTGTTCCAGTGGAATATTTTTTTGAGGTCAAAGTCGAACATGCCAATGGGCAGTTTTCCTTCCGGGAGCTTTGCAGTATAACTGATCACTTTATCAAAATCTGCTTTTTCGCCTATGCTATCTATCATCCGGTAGCTGCGCACTTCTTTAGCGTCTAGCTGCTCCGGGCGAACGTGCCGCCATGCGCTGTCAGTCAGTTCTGTAGCTTTGGGCTGTAACCTCACCGTATGTGCTTTGTCAAACCGGAAATCTTTGTCCTCATTCCATGAAACGGAGTCGATCTGCGAATGACCCTTGATGTGAAAAGCCAGGCCGCCATTGGTTGCTTCGCGGTTCCAGTCTATCACATAATTAAGCTGTTTCGGAAACCAGCGCATTTTACTTCCGGTCAGCGGCACCTGTTCATATTGCTGTTCAATACGCACGTCCATTTTTAAGATAGTATCCCTGGCAAGGGCTATGATCTGCGATATAGCATAGCCGGAGGAACTGATGTACACTGTTCCTTTCAGGTCGTTGGCATTATGCCCCCGTGGCCTGAAGCTCAGTATCCACAATGTATCGGCGCCCTGCAGGATCTCATCTGCAAGATTGAATTTATAGTATCGTTCATAACCGCGGCTTACCGGGTTGTGATAGTCTTTTCCGTTGAGGCTCAGGTAGTCCGAATATGCATGGAACGGCAGCACATCGGTCACCAGTTCTGTGAACATAGACTTTTTCAAACCTGAGAATTTCGAGGCCAGCACATCTTCCTGCAACTGCTGCGGCTTGCGCCATGTGCGTATGCTGTAAGTTTCTGATACTAGCAGGTGTTGATTTTCAAGGAAGTCCTGCAAATCCCGTTTCTTCACACTGTCGGCCTGAGCCGTATTCTTTTTGGCGGTATTCTTTACGTTTGTTTTGTTTTTGTGTTGGGCAGTATCGGGTCCCTTATTCAGGTCTACGATCATTTTGTAATACACGTTGCACCGGTACCAGTCATATTTATCCGGGTTGTTCCCGTTTTTATTGGCGATGGTTTGATCAAGGATCCTGCGTATTTTTTCATACGGAGGTGTTACAGTATATTCTGTTAGCGCCCTGTCTGCAGGTTGCAGGCGAATGATCAGCTCCGCTGCCGGCAGGTTTATTTTTGCGGCCTGGTAACCGAGGCAGGAAACTTCGATCCACTTAAAGCGACCTTCCGGAAGCTCAAACCAGCCATCCATTCCTGCCACTATTCCCTGCCCGCTTTCCGCAAATTTAATTGTGGCGAATGGCAGGGGTTCACCGGAAGCGGCGTCATAGACACGGCCGCTGCGCATGCTTTGTGCGAAACATGTGCTACATATAAGCAACAGAAATAATAATAAGGAGTTGGCAGCTTTTATGTGCATACTGAATGCTATGGGCTCAATAACGGGTTTTGCGGTTCAAAAATTTTAGCGAAAATAATATTTTGTCAACGTTACTTATTATCTTTATGCGGGAAAAATTACATCATGAAAAAAATATTTTACTCTATCTTATTGGTCGCCGGTATAGGCTGTGTGGTAGCTTCCTGCAGCAAGGGCGCTTATAACGCAAATACTGCGGCTACCGCCAATGGCGCCATTAATCCACTAACTCCGCTTAATATTTCTCAATTTGATTGGATAGCCAGCGGCAGGGAGCCGATGAGTGCAAATATTGACGGAGTGCCATGGACTGCCAGCTACGCAACGTGGGCGCTGGATACTTTCGGGGGCAATATGATTGTTGGTTACCTGGGAAGCAAGGTCATGTACCTCTATCTGAACCAGGTATACCAGGGCAACATATACAGCATGAGCTACCACGATTATTTAACATCAGGATCCTGGTCTGATAGTGTTGGAAATGCATACATGAGTTATTTCAGCTACAATGGTAACTCGGGCGAAGTATATATAACTCATAATGACAGCCTTTACATACAAGGCATGTTTTATTTCAAAGCCATATCTGAATCCGGAAAGTTATCTGTGATCTCAAACGGATACTTCAAGCTTAATAAATTCTGATCCTTTTCGGACAGCGTTCCTGTTTGAAGTTCACTGAATTAAAAACGGTAAGCGGCTATGCACCACTTACCGTTTTTTTATACACGCGCGCTCAATTGATATCACCTGTGAGCTATCAGGTAATTATTTCCCCAGTTTGTCCTGCATTTTCTTCATCATGTCGAGGTGAGAGTGAAGCGTAGGCAAAGTATTGGTGATCATATTTTTCAGATCGGCGTCCTTCACCTTGTCCTGGTATTTTTCGAAGAGGCTGATGGCGTCGTTGTGACCGTCAACCATCTTGTCTACCCATGCCTTGTCCCAGTCCTTCCCTTTTGTCTTTTTATTTAACGATGCAACCGCATCATCGCCTTTCCCGTTGTCATCTGCAGGCAGTGCATAGCCTTTCTTCCCGGAGTAGTCCTTTACTTTTGTTCCCAGTTTTTTATGATCGGCGATCATCATTTTGGCATGACCCTTGAGTTCTTTGTCTGTGCCATTGTCCCATCCGGCCTGTAGTATTTTCAGCTCTTCCATGTTGGCCGCGGTAGCTTTTACAACAAAGTTTGAATCAGGATTGCCTTCAATCGCATTTTTTACTTCGTTGACTGCGTTTTCCGCACCCTGTTTAATGTCATTCGCAACAGTGTCGACTTTTGCTGCGACGTTGTCTGCTGTACTATTCGTGCCGTCGGACGAGTTGTTACATGCGCTTGCAGACAGTAGTGCTGCAAACAAAAAGATGTGGTGTGTTCTGATTTTCATATGGCTTGTTTTTTTTGTATGAAACCCACATAAAAAAACTGTGCCAAAAGCGATGTGTGTAACTAACGGGAGTATTGAGCTGATGCGCAATACTGTTTGTCTGCGGATACCAGTGTGAATTATTTCAGCAGACCGCCCAGAACGGACCTGATGTGATTCCTGCCATCCTTACCATAAATGAACCGGTGGCCACCCTTTTCTATAGTTGTAAAATGCCATCCCGGGGCTTCGTTCTTATGCTGTTCATACACCGTTTCCATGTCCGTATATTTGAATACAGGATCATCTTTTGCGTTTACGGAATACAATGGCTTTGATTGTACCAGGTTGCTGAAGATCACCTCGCCGTCATCCACGCGAGGGAGTGCCGAAAAAGTGTAGAACCCTGCAAAGACCGCAGGTTTATGGTTGATGAACCAGAATGTGGCGATGCCGCCCATAGAAATGCCGCCGAGGTATATTTTCCTTGGGTCTACATTGTAGTTGGTTTCCACCTGGTTTATTATCGTGATGATATTTTCATATGCCCCCGATTGTCCGGACCATTTAAAGTCGGCCCTTGCAAACGGGAATATCACAATGGTATTCAAGGTGTCTGCAACGGAAAAGACTGGCTCATAGGCTATCGCCGGATTTTTATATTGAAAACTATCCTTAGTGAGAATAGCGCCGTGCAGAAACACAACGGCTGGCATGGCGTGTTTGGGATTGTATGACGCAGGAACGTAAACCAAATAAGGCACGCGGATATTTCCAGCCTGTGTAAAGTACAAAGCGCATCCCGGTGATGCGGCCGGAAAGGCGCCGGGAGCATGTTTTGCTACAGCATTATGGGTTATTGTGTTGATCCACGTGTCATCGACCTGGCCGGTTAATAATTGGGCGGAAACCGCGAAAGAGAAAAAAACAAACAGCGCCGATAAAAATATACTGCGATTCATGTCTTTATTTTATCCGAAGGTAGCAAATTAATAAAGGAGGAGTAGCGGGCGGTAATTTCACGTACGGCATGTGCAATGCGAATATGAAAAGAACAATGTATTGTAGTTCAAAATTTAACTAATTTAGCCATGCAAATAGATTAAACAATGTGTTTTAACTATAAAACCGAAATTCATGAAGAAAATATTACTTGCAGTTCTTTTTGCGTGCACCGCTACAGGGGCTTTTGCCCAGAAGATCACGACAATTGCCGGCAACGGTACTCCGGGAACCAGCGGAGACAATGGCCCCGCTACCGCTGCATTGATGCACAATCCTGATGGCATTGCCGTTTTTGGCAATAATCTGTATATCGGCGAGGTATACTCACACCGCGTACGTAAAATTGACCTTTCCACAGGTATTATAACGGCCTTTGCAGGTACTGGCGTATCCGGCTACAGTGGTGACGGCTTTGCTGCCACCAACGCCCAGTTGTCGAATGTTTATGGAATATCTGTAGACAGTTCAGGGAACCTTTATATTACTGACCAAGCCAATTATGTGGTGAGGAAGGTAAATACAGCGGGTATTATTACCACATTTGCCGGCTCTGGTACTTATGGATTTAGCGGAGACAACGGACCCGCAACTGCCGCAAACATTTCGGATGTTAATGGTGTCACCCCTGACCTTCACGGCAATTTATTCATTGCCGATCACAATAACTATTGTGTCCGCAAAGTGGATGCCACCGGAATAATAACAACAATTGCCGGGACGCCATCTACTGCAGGGTCAAGTGGTGATGGTGGGCCGGCGTCGGCATGTACCTTTCGCACTCTTACGGATGTTTCTATAGATGCCAGCGGAATCCTGTACGTTTCGGATTATGGTAACTACAAAGTACGGACAATAGACCTCGCAGGAAACGTAAACACAATTGTAGGGGACGGTTTCTCCGGTTACACTGGCAACGGAGGGCCTGCCACTGCGGCCGAGTGCAGCGGCACAACCCGCGTTTGGGTTGACGCTGAAGGCAATATTTTTTTTGATGATGCTTATAACTATGTAGTGCGCAAGATAGATCCTTCAGGAATTATTACGGTGGAAGTGGGATCAGGTACAGTGGGATATTCCGGAGATGGTGGGCCCGCCACGGCTGCTCGTTTAGGTGCTGTAGGGCCAATAACCGGCGATGCATGCGGGCACTTGTTCATCTGCGATTACGGCAACCATTGCATCCGTAAAGTTTCGTATCCTCCGCGTGTGATAACCGGCCCTGATACAGTGTGCATAACATCCTCCATTACATTAGCTAACTTCATTGGTTGTGGTATATGGCATAGTGCCGATGTCAGTAAAGCAACTATTGACAGCAGTACAGGTATTGTAACCGGCATATCTACAGGTACTGTTAATATTTCTTATACCGCAAATGACAGTACAGTTACCACTTCGGTTTATGTTAAGGATTGCCCTACCAGTGTCGCAGGCGAGGCAGCTCGGGCTAAATACCCGCTGGCTGTTTTCCCCGACCCCAGCCACGGAACCTTTACCATCAATATTGGGTCTGCGACCAGGGATGAGGCTATCATTGTGATAACAAATATGATGGGAGAAAAAGTAAAAGAGCTAGAGACTACCACCAATATGAACACGTCAATCCAACTGGATGTCCCGGCTGGGATATACTTTGTTGCAGCCATCACAAAAAACAACACTGCTACTGCGAAAATTAGCATTCAGTAGGCAGAAATACTAATTGATTTTGGACGGTCACCTACACTTCCCGGCTCCTGAGCAGGTATTTTCCAAGTACGTCAAATTCAAGGTTTACGACACTATCTTTTTCGATCGTATTGAAAGTGGTGTGCGTAAAGGTGTAGGGGATAATGGTTACGGTAAACTCATTCTGTCCGATATTAAAGGCAGTAAGGCTAACGCCATTTACACAAATGGAGCCTTTTTCAATGATCAGTGCGGCATATTTTTCAGGAAAGCGGAAACGGAACAGCCAGCTCCCTTCAAGTGTTTGTTTCTCTATGCACTTGCCAGTAGTATCTACATGTCCTTGCACGAAATGCCCATCCAGCCGGTCGCCGAGTTTCAGTGCGCGTTCAAGGTTTATTTTATCTCCTGTGCGCCAATGGCGCAGGCTGGTTTTTTCGAGCGTTTCTGCAACTGCTGTTACCTTGTAAGTCATGCCCGATATGGCCACTACCGTAAGGCACACGCCATTGTGTGCCACACTCTGGTCTATTTTCAATTCCCCGGCAAGCGTGCTTTCAATGGTGAAATGCACGTTCGATCCATCGTGTGCAATATCGGTGATCGTTGCTATCGTCTCTATGATGCCGGTAAACATGAATTTAGTTATAGTTTTAGCTTGGCCCTGCCTACGTGTGTGGTGATACCGGTATCGCTGGCCACCTGGAAGTTAATATGCAGGACAGTAGGGGAGTCCAGCCGGTCGCGGCTTATAATTCCGGTAAGCGTATCCTGCTCGCGGCAAAAGTAATTCTGTCCGGCGCTGGTGGTGGTGGTATCTCCAACAAATGTATCTACCGTTGCCTGGTATCCCGGCAGGGCGGTAAGCAACATATTCCTGCCGCAAAAACCCTGTAGAAAGATCCTGGTGTGCGATGTGTCCATAGCAAACAGGTTGATAAGGAAACTGTCAGCGCCAAGGAACAAAGTGTCCTTGTAAACGGAGTCGTAATACATATACATGCCCACAAAGAGGCTGTTCGGGTAAAAACAGATTGAATTATCAGGTTTGCCCGGGAAGCCCCAGTTATAGTTCACCGCAGCCGGGTCGTTGCAATAGGGATTAGTAAGGCGCGGGTCGTTAATTGGCGCAGGATCTTTCCACTTGGCACACGAAAAGATTGTCGTAGCGCCTATAGCCAGTAATATTAGTATTGATATTATGTATTTCAATCGGACGTGCTAAAATGGTTGCTAAAGATCGGAGGTTAAACGTTATTTTTACAAAATTATTCGATTTATGGGGGAAAAAGCCGGAGAATAATAAAAAGTTTGTTCAAATAAGCAAAATCATTACCTTTGCACTCCCCAAAGACAAAAAGGGGGTATATTATATGCTGATAATAGATTCGAAAGATTGCGAAAACATCGACAAGGCGCTCAAGAAGTATAAGAAGAAATACGAGAAATCCCGTGTGCTTAACCAGCTTCGTGACCGTCAGTCATTTACCAAGCCATCCATCAGGCGCCGTACGGAAATTCTTAAAGCCGTATACAAGCAGCAGATGGCCAACGGTGAGCTTGACGCATAATTAATAATTTAATAACGCACGAAATAGGCGTTATATAAAAACATATTTGTACCCGCTAATGTAAATGCGTATATTTACATTAGCGGGTTTATATATGTTTAACGAAAGGATAACGGATTATATTCAGTACCTGAGATTTGAGAAAAGATACTCTCCTCATACGCTACTAGCATATCAGAAAGATCTCGAGCAATTCAACGATTACCTCTCCAAAGAATTTTCACTTACCGAGCTTAAGCTCATTACCCACTTTCATATCAGGGGCTGGCTTGCCGGCATGAAGACCGATAAACAAACAGCACGCACGGTAAACCGGAAGATTTCGAGCATTAATTCTTATTATAAATACCTTCAGAAACACGGCCATACCGAGAAGAACCCTGTGCGGCAGCTTCATACACAGCGTTTGCCGGAGCGGCTACCTGTGTATATGAAGGAAGCAGAAACACAGCATTTGCTGGAAGAGCAGCAATTTGAAGCCGGTTTCAAAGGTTTTACCGACCGCATGATCTGCGAGCTGCTGTATGCCACCGGCATGCGTCGCAATGAGCTGCTGCAACTTAAGGAACGCGATATAGAATGGAGCCTTAACCAGGTCAGGATATTAGGAAAGGGAAATAAAGAGCGGCTGGTGCCGGTAAGCCCGGTGCTGCTGGATTCCATCAGGGATTACCTGCAGGAGAAGCGTAACCTTGAGGTGCATGACGACATCTTCCTGCTTAACCTGGAATCCGGGGAGCCTTTATACGCTGGTTATATCTACCGGGTAGTAAAAACATACATGGCGCTGTCAACCACGCTCAAAAAGAAAAGCCCGCACGTATTGCGGCACACTTTTGCTACACATTTACTGAACAATGGCGCCAACATACAGGCGATAAAGGATCTGCTGGGGCACAGCAGTCTTGCTGCCACACAGGTATACACGCACAATAATATTGACAAACTAAAAGAGATTCACAGACAAAATCATCCGAGAGGGTGACTATTTTTAACCAATAAAAACACAGATTATGAATGTGCAAATCAGGACCGTGCATTTCGATGCAGACAGCAGACTTCTTGATCATGTAAATGCAAAGATCGAGAAGCTGAAGACCTTTCACGACAAGATCATTGGAGCTGAGATCTACCTCAAGCTGGATAATATGTCGCAACAGGTCAGGGATAAGGTAGCTGAAATTAAAATATATGTGCCGAAGCACACCTATTTCGTCAAGCACCAGAGCAAAACGTTTGAAGAATCGTTCGATCTTGCTTTCAACTCAATAGTAAGCAAAGTAAAGCGTGAGAAGGAGAAGCAACTGGTATACAATTAAGAAGATCACCCAACTTTAGATGTAAAATATCCGTCTTATTACAGGACGGATATTTTTTTTATCAGCGGCTGAGACCCTATCTGCTTCGGGCGACCTTTGACTTTTGATATAAAACAATTATCTTGCAACTTCAGAAAAATAATTACCTGTTTATGCCACAACGTTGGAGAAGTATCGCATTATCGCTATTGGCCGCCTCACTGTTTTTTACTGCCTGTAAAAAGCAGTCCAGCACAGACACCCCATTGCCAACTAATTATTATCCATCTATCATCATAAACAGTGATAACCAGGTGGTTTATGCGTTCGATCCGACAAATGGTAATAAGAACTGGGAATTCGGACTGTACAACCCTGCAGGATACCTGCTCATGGCTCCCCCGGTTCCCATCATGTTTACTCCTTCGCCTGTAGTTTACAACGGTATGGTGTACATTAGTTACATTCAGCGCAGAGCAGGTGTTACAGATACGATCTTTAAAGTAAATGCAAAAACAGGTAAACTGGTAATGAAAATATTGCCTAATAAAAATGATGCATTCAACATACAGGCTACTCCGGTTGCTGACGGCGGGCTTTTATATGTAGCGGGTGATAATGGCAAAATGTATGCAATAGATACAGGCAGCGGAAATACACAGTGGGAATACAATACAAATGGTGTTGCTCTTGCATTTGGCGGTGCCATTATTTCTTCGCCTACCATATACAATGGCAACCTTTATTTTGCTACAACCGGCGGATCGATATTTTGTGTTGACAAGAACCTCGGACCTACCGGTACTGCCAACTGGAGCTATACTCCCAAACCACTTACCGACTCTTTAGCAACAGCGGCTCCTGTGGCTTCATTCTATTCATCGCCTGCTATTGCGCCTCCTTATCTTTACATTGGCAGCATCAGGGACAGCAATATGTATTGCATCCGTCTTGCACTTTATCCCGGCGCACCCACCGGAACAACCTCACTGCCCACGCCATATTTCATTGAGCGCTGGAGGTATAAATCACAGGGACCCATCTTCAGTTCACCGGCTGCATACGCAGGTACCTGTATCTTCGGTGGCGCCGATTTCCGCATCTACTGTCTTGACACAACCATCGACCCATTACATGGTATCACGGTACCTGTGCGCCGCTGGATAGATAGCGCACACAGTTCGGTTTATTCATCGCCTTATGTGGTGAACCAGGTTGTGTATATCGGCAGCCACGATTACAATGTATATGCGCTGAACATTATCAATGGAGGTATAAAATGGCGTTTTGCAACAACCGGACTGGTGAAATCTAGCCCAATCTCTTACCGCGGCGTTCTGTATGCCGGCAGCTACGATAAATATCTGTACGCCATAGATACGGCAACCGGAACCATGAAATGGAAGAAGAATACCAATGGAGAGATAGAAGGTTCACCGGTAATTGACGACCTCACCGGCAACAGCTATAACAGCGGTATCAGCGGATTTAATAACGGCGGCTACCTGAATGACCAAAATAACAAATAAGCAAAGTTTCAGAATATCTTTTCATAATAGTCCCCCGCAGACCGGGGGACTATTATTTTGTACAAGTTGAGGTGCGGCCCATGCTTCAAATTTCTTATCTTTAAGGTGCAAAATGCTATACGCCGTAGTAGATATTGAGACGACAGGGAGCCATGCCGCGGGTAACGGCATTACCGAAATTGGTATTGTGATCCATGATGGTGTTAAGGTTTTGAACTTCTATCAGAGCCTGGTCAATCCACATACGCCTATACCATACTTCATACAGCGGCTTACAGGTATTGATAACAGTATGGTGGCAAATGCACCATCGTTTGAAGAGATAGCAGGTCAGGTATTCGAGCTGCTGCAGGATAAAGTATTTGTGGCCCACAATGTGAATTTCGATTACTCCTTTGTAAAGCATCACCTTAAAGATGCCGGTTACGATCTTGATACCAAGAAGCTGTGCACGGTGCGCCTTGCGCGGAAAGTGCTGCCCGGATTAGGCGGCTATAGTCTTGGTAAGCTGACTCAGTACCTTGGCATAAATCACGGTGAAGCTCACCGCGCAGGTGGCGATGCGCTGGCCACTGCAGATCTGCTGGCGATGATAGTGGCAAAGGACACCGACGGCGTGATCATGGAAATGCTGAAAGGCAGAAACAGCGAGCAATACCTGCCACCACATCTGCCGGTTGAGAACCTGGAAGAGCTGCCATCATCTGCGGGGGTTTATTATTTCTATAACGCGGCAGGTAAAGCCATTTATATAGGTAAGGCAAAGAACATCCGCCGGCGGGTTAAGAGCCACTTCTCCAATAATACGACAAGCCGGCAGAAACAGGATTTTTTAAGAGAGACGCATAGAATTACCTATAAGGAATGTGCTACCGAACTAATGGCGCATATACTGGAAAGCGCTGAGATACGAAGACTTTGGCCTATTCATAACCGCAGCCAGCGCGGGTTCCTGCCGAAGTTTGGCCTATTTACTTACGATGATATGCAGGGGTACACCCGCTTTGCCGTTGAGAAGATAAGGCGCAGTCACAAGCCTATATATACGTTCAATACAATTACAGAAGGCTATGTGCGGCTACGCGAACTAATAGAAGAATATGGGCTGTGTCCCCGCCTGTGCAATGTAGCCACCGGGGCCGATTGTGGCTGCGAGCCGCATCCCGCGGTAGAAGTGTATAACAAAAAGGTGGCCGATGCCATCAACTGGATGCGGAAGCATCTGCCCACTTTTGCGCTGATAGATAAGGGCATCGACGATAATGAGAACAGCTGTATACTGGTAATGGAGGGAAACCTCTATGGAATGGGCTATATCAACGATAAAAAACAACAGCTCAAGAGTATTGAGGCGCTGCAAAAGAACATGGAGCCATTACAGGATAATGACTACATCCGCAACCTTGTCTTCCGTCACGCAACAGAGTATCCTGAAAAGTGTTTTTCGTTTGCGTAGCCTCATTCTGTAACTTGCATACTATTTTCGGTCTTTTAATCTTTTTACATTGAGCAACGCAATAATAAAAGTCAATAACCTGGTGAAGAAGTACGGCGATTTTGAGGCTGTGAAGGGCATCAGTTTTGAAGTGATGGAAGGGGAGATATTCGGGCTGTTGGGGCCTAATGGCGCAGGTAAAACAACGACCCTGGAGATATTGGAAACACTCCGTCAAAAGACCTCGGGCGAAGTGACCGTGGATGGCCGAAACCTGGACACAGAACCACAGGCTATAAAAAATGTTATTGGCGTGCAGTTGCAGGCGGCAGGGTACTATCCCAACCTGAACCTGAAACAAATAATTGAGCTTTTCTCCGGACTGTATAATCGTGATGTAGACCCCATGGCGCTGTTGGATACAGTGAACCTGCGCGACAAGGCAAAAAGTAAATTCAAAGATCTTTCGGGTGGACAGAAGCAGCGTTTTTCAATTGCTACCACACTCATAAACGAGCCGAAAATAATATTCCTCGACGAGCCCACAACCGGCCTCGACCCGCAGGCACGCCGCAACCTCTGGGAACTGATAAAACAACTGCGTGAACGTGGAGCCACAGTGGTGATCACCACCCACTACATGGACGAAGCAGAAGAACTCTGTGAGCGCGTAGCCATTATAGACAGCGGCCAGATAATAGCCCTCAGTACCCCTAACGATCTTATTGACAAACTGATTGCATCAGGCTTTAAACGCCCCAAAGCAGTGAAAGAAGCCAACTTGGAAGATGTATTCCTGAACATGACGGGTAAGGAATGGCGGGAAGGTTGATTTGTTTGAAAAGTGAAGATTTGAAAATGACCGTAGTTTAGCTTGTACGGAAAATATCCACCAGCCTTTTTATTTCTTTGTCGGAAATAGTATCGGTATCACCCTTATCGTATATAGATATCAGGTTTACGGTTGTTTCGTTATCAGAATGATCCAATTCCGCAATGATAAAATTTTCAAGAAGCGTTATCACTCGTGCACCACCACTTTTTCCTTTTCCTTTACTTTTGATCCGAAGCCTTATTTTGTATACATTTTTACCAACCTCAACCGGTTATTGGATTTTTCATTAGCTGTTCTTCAAGTTCAGCCAAATCCTGCGGAAGAGAACGGTATTTCTTCATAAGAGGTTTTGCCTCCGTCTTAAAATTCTTTGTAATTCTAACTGTGACTTTCATTCAAAAAGTCTTTTAATGTCTGGAGTTTCTTTCCGCTTTTTCTTGCTTCTTTGACTTCTTTAAGACCTTTTTGAATACCGGTTAAAGTGCTAACCTTTTTTAAAAGTTTATTGTACTTATCATTCAAATCTTCCCATGTACTAATCGATATTAGCACAGACGACCTATTACCACTTTTATCAACTACGTATTTCAATTCCTTTCCCATAGAACAGATTTTATTAAAAAATGAATTCACGGTGCAACATCAAAATTAGACAATAATCGCAACAGCTCTTGTTTAAAAGAAATACTTCTCCGTCTCAATCACCTTCGCTGCTATCCTTCTTCTCGCCTCTTTGGTATTAAAGCTATCTGACTTGGTAAAGCGCTTTACACCCATCAGCATCATACGTTGCTCATCGCCTTCTGCAAAACCGTTTATGGCGTTCCTGCCTGCATTGTTGATGCGGTCTGCTGCATCATAGATGAAGGTGCGGGCTACGTCTACGGCAAGGTCTGCGTTCGGGTTGCCGCTGGCTTTCATCTTCATGGCGCGGAGCAATACGCACTCTGCCTGGAACGTGTCTATCAGCATATCCGCCAGGTTCATCAGTATTTCCTGCTCATGCTCCAGTTGCATCATCAGCTTCTGTGCTGCGCCGCCTGCACACATAAGGATGGCTTTCTTGAAGTTGGCCAGTACTTTTTGCTCTGCTGCAAATGGTGCATCATCCGTATCGAAATCAGGTATGCTCATCAGCTCCTTCTGCACCGCCATTGCCGGGCCCATGATGTTGATGCGGCCCTTCATTGCGCGCTTCAGGTACATATCTACCGTGAGCAGGCGATTGATCTCATTGGTGCCTTCAAATATTCGGTTAATACGGCTGTCGCGGTATGCGCGGGAGATATTGTATTCATCAGAGAAGCCATTGCCGCCAAATATCTGCACGCCTTCATCCACCACAAAGTCCAGCGCCTCAGATCCAAGTACTTTCAGCATAGCGCACTCAATTGCATATTCTTCGGCTGCGCCCAGCAATGCGTCTTGCTTGCCTGCTGCTTCCAGTTCTTTTTCTTTGTCATCTATCCACTGTGCAGTGCGGAACAATGCACTCTCTGCAGCAAAAAGACGAACCACCATCTCCGCCAGCTTGTGCTGGATCGCCCCAAAGCTTGAGATGGGCACTTTGAATTGCTGGCGTGTTTTGGCATAGATAACTGATGCTTTAACGGATAGCTTAGCTCCGCCCGATGTTGCCGCACAAAGTTTCAGCCGGCCTATATTGAGGATGTTGAACGCTATGATGTGGCCCTTGCCTATTTCGCCCAGCAGGTTTTCTTTAGGTATGATGCAGTTCTCAAAGAACAACTGCCTGGTGCTTGAGCCCTTGATGCCCATTTTATGTTCTTCCTCGCCAAATGTCAGGCCGGGAGTATTGCGCTCTACGATAAAGGCGCTGAACTTATCGCCGTCTATTTTAGCAAATACAGTAAATACATCTGCAAAGCCTGCATTAGTGATCCATATTTTCTGGCCATTCAAAGCATAACTCTTGCCATCGGCAGTGGGGGTTGCGGTTGTCTTAGCGCCCAGCGCATCTGAGCCGGAGCCCGGCTCTGTAAGCGCGTAAGCGCCCTTCATTTCACCGGTAGCGAGTTTCGGGATGAATTTCTGTTTCTGTTCCTCGGTGCCGAAATATAAAATAGGCAGTGATCCGATACCATTGTGAGCCGCCATGGCCACCGCAAAGGAGTGGCCGCCGCCAAGGCATTCGTTCACTAAGGTAGCCGTTACAAAGTCCTTACCAAGCCCGCCGTATTTTTCAGGGAAAGCTGCCCCAAGTAATCCCAACTCACCTGCTTTTTCCAGCAGAGATGGCATCAGGCCGGGTTTCTGGGCATCCATGTCGGCTATATTGGGCAGTATATCTTTTTCAAGAAATTCTGAGCACATCTGTATGATCATCTGCTGCTCTTCGTTAAAATCTTCCGGTGTAAAAGTATTCTGTGGTTCAGAGGGTTGTATCAAAAAACCGCCGCCCTGTATCGATTGTGCTACTGCCTGTGCCTCCATAGAGTGTTTTTATTAAGTTGTGGATCAAATGAACTTTCTCATGGTAAATTACGAAAGTTCTTTAAAATGGCGGGATAACATTTGGGTGCATTTCAAATTTTCGCATAGAGGCAATAATGATAATGTTTATTGAAGAAAGAAGCCCAAGGGGCTTCAATATGAATAGCCACCGGTGAAACCGGTGGTAAAATGTGCGAAAAGTACCAACTCCAAAGGAGTTGAATGTGATATTTACTGCGAAGATTTGAAATGCACCCTAACATTTTTGTAAAGTCGCTGGAGCACTACCGCACCGGTATCTCTTCAAAAAGAAGATAGCTCCTGCCATCAAACTTCATAAGCAATTGCGGTTGCTGGTACCATGGCGCATCCCGGCTGGTTTTTGCATGCGCCTGTATATGTAAATGCGGTTCCAGGCTCGCACCTGAATTGCCCGCCAGGCCCAGCGGTTGGCCGGGGATAACAATAGCTCCTTTTTTAACGAAGACGCCACCCTGTTTCAGGTGCCCGAGGAACACCCATTCCGAACTGGTTTCTATTAATACCATGTTCAGATTCGTAGGTCCGCGTTTCCGGGCTGGTGGTACATTGTCTGGATTGGTGCTTTCTGTCCGGGCGATAACACCTGCGCATGGGCTGTAGATCGTGTCGTTGAAAATTTCATAGTCTTCAAGACGGTCTGAAAAAATGTGCTTCGCCCGGTTGCCTGCACTATTCAGCTTAATAATATCCATAGCATACAGCGTTCTCCGGCCGCCATAGTGGAAAATATTAGTTGGCAGTCCCTCCCCGCCCTGGAATACAAAGTAAGTACCGCGTTTGAAGGGTAACGCGAGGTCGGCTACACCATAGGGTTTACCTGCCGTGCCGGTAAAATAAAGGATTATCAATAGCCAAAATGCCACAGCAAAAAGCCCACTAACAATATTGCTTGAGTTTCGAATGCGGTTAACCTGTGTTGCTGATTTCTTGTGTACCAATGAAAATATAAAGAGCAATAAGAAGCAAGCTGCAAAAACATACCTGCCGTACACAGATAGAAAGACCCATGCGCCGTACAAATACATCACACTGGCTGATCCGGTCGCGAGCAATAGTTTCAGCCAGCAACCGCTAAGTGGCTTGGTACGGGTATTCCATAAAATAACAAGGCTCCATAGGGAAAATAATAGTGTAGCTGCCAGTATTAAATAGACGATCATGAATTCAATTAAAAGAAACGAAGGGTTTATTTAGTATTCTATCAGTTGATCTACATCGGTATATCCTGCGGGCAGTGGGTGGTTATTCAGGAATTCGGCTTTGGCTACAACATTAATAAACTCACCTTTCTCCACAAGCCTGCTTTTTACAAGTTCTGCCAATACCGATTGCGGGAAGCCCGGCAGTGCGCCGATTATACCCTGCCTTTTGTCATTTTCGAACGTAATAATATAACCCGGCCGCCCATCTACCTCTATCCGCCCATTGTGTATGGTCAGGAGCGGCGCCCCATCGAGACCGAGAACAGAATACTTGTATGGCTGCTCCGGCGACTTTGTGAACAAGGCATATTTTTCGTCGTCTGAGTAGAGCGTGTCTTTTCTCAGCGATATGTTTTGGGCTTCCGCTACGCCTGAAAGCAAAATGCAGAAAATAATTAGGATGTTGGTTTTCATAAGAACAGTAGCCTATTTACGATTAGATATTAATTATTAGTTTATTAAAGTTATAAAAAAACTTTTTTGCAGCGCATTTTTTCAAAACATAACCAAGGTGAAGTAAAATAACTTATTTTTATTGCCGCCTCAATAATGGTTGTATGAAGAATAAACTAATCGCGCTTGTTTCTGTTTTGTGCCTGTTATTTACAGCTCCTGCCGCACATGCGGGTTTTGTAGTTGAGAAAACAACCAGCACCGTAGTTGCTGAGCGTATGCTTACAAATGCTAAAACAATAACGCATAAAGAAAAGGCTGCTGGTTTTGCTGCAAAGGTTAATAAAGCGCTTTCATTTTTACATCCTTACCGCACCGCCAAGGCAAGCGAGTGGGTGGGCATCGCCGCTATTGGCTTTGGCTTGCTTGGTCTGCTTGTGCCGGGTGTGAATTTGCTGGCCATACTTTTTGGTGTGCTCGGCATGGGCAGGGGCTGCAAAGTGCAGGGCCTCGCCGTAACCGGTTTTGTGCTAGGTGTTATTGAATTGGTGCTGTACCTGATTGCCGGGGTAACCGTGCTTTCCCTGATCCTTTTGTAGGAAAACATCCTCAGGGCAACATATACACTATTGCTCGTATTTACTATATTTGATTCCATAAACTTACCGATTTATGAAAAACCTGCTATTTTGCCTCCTTTCGTTTGTTTTCCTGTTTTCTGTTTTGCCTTCGGCACATGCTGGCTTTGTTGTAAAGAAAAATGCCGTCGCTGCCATAACAACGAATACCGGTAACAGCAGAGTAACTGTCGGAACTGAGATAGCGCAGAAAGCATCACACCCTATTTACCAGCGTGTAGCATACCGTGGCTGGCAGGGCATATTTGCATTGGCATGTGGCGTTGCCGGGTTCTTTTGGGGCGGCTTTGCGCTTTTGGCTGTGTTGTTCGGTCTTATGGGCATGGGCAGGCGCCATCGCAATAGTTCACTGGCAATAGCCGGCTTTGTACTGGGTCTTGCGGCTATCCTCCTGGCGATATTTACCGGTTTCTGGGGTTTCGCGCTGTATTAATTTATTTTTCAAACACAGCCAACGGATAGCCTGAAAAATGGTAGCCGTGTTACTTGTTGACTTTGTAGATAGCCACCAGGTCATTCTTATATACTTGCGTCAGTAAGCCATCTTCCAGCACCCGCACGCTGTTCGTCATTTTTTCGCTGGGCCCTACATATATGTAGCCGATATTCAGCTTTTCGAGTGCCGGTTTTTGTGGGTTGCCGAGCACCGAATCCGCAAAGAATGCCGCAGCCATAGCGGCTGATTCGGTGTAGCGCGGGGTAACACTGTAGTGGGCTGCTACTACATTGTCGCTCGTGTACTTTGCAATGCGCAATGACGTGGAGGGCATAGCAAGCACTACAGTGCCTGCAGTAGTATGCTTATCCAGCCACGCAAAGGCATCTGTTTCATTCAGGTTGGCGTAAAAGATCGGGGTCTTATCCTTGTCTGTAAAATTTTTACAATAGTAGAGCACAATAAAGGCGTTGCTGATGATGGCACAGCCAGCCACAACCAACACAATACTATAAAAACGAACCTTTGGATAGTCGGGCCGGAACTTTATAGCGCAGCCAAGCAATGCCAATGGCACAGCGAGATAAACGCCTATCTGTGGGCTCCAGCCTATCACCGGAAAGTATTTTCCCAGTTGGATTAGCGTGAAGGTTAGTAAAAACCAGGTAACGAGGAATTTGTCCGTCTTGCCGAGTGGATTTGTTTTTGCCTGCGCTACCCGCACTATAGCCAGTATACCCACGATACCATAAGCGGCATAATGCCACGGCACCGAGGGGATGCTGTTCGCATTGAGGCCTTGTAAGGACCAGTATTTGAAAATATCGTTGACCTTGAACAGCCAGAAATTATACAGCAGTACAGGCACCAGCATGAAAAGGGGCAGCAACTTTGTGACTAAAGACCGTAATTGGAACTTAAAACCACCATTGGTAACGAGCAGGTAAACCGGGAAAACGGCAAAAGGAGGAAGAATATCATATGGGCGAACAAGGCCGATGATACAAAAGAACAGTCCCGAGAATGCATAGTATTTTGTGCTGTTCTTCTGCTCGCCAAGCAGGAAAAGTGCATAAGCGATAAGTATCAGGCCGTGCGGGAATGAGAAATTAGGATTGGTCATGGCCTGCTGGAAGGGGAGCATACCGAATTTCATATCCAGTATGCCCTCGTGTGCGGCCTCGAGCCCTATGAGGTGTGCGCTGTTGAGTATGGCAAAAAGGAAACCAAAACCACCGGTGAACAGGAGCAGTATCAGGCAGGCCCAGACTTGTCGCGCAGTGGGCAAGACAATGCGCGCAAGAAGGAATATACCAATGGTTAGCAGCAAAATGCCCATGTAGCGCCACGCATAATAAATACCGTTCTCAGAAATTCCCGTTATCCTTTGTATGGAACCGACCAGCCAGAACTGAAGATTCACAAAAGCAGGCTTGTTAGGTATATAAGTAAGCCGGTTGTTGAACACGAAATGTCCGTCCCGCGCTTGCCGGATGAACGAAAAGTACATATCCTGGTCTGGAGTATAAATGATCTGGCCAAGGAACTTGTTTTGCGCCCTGTTCTTATGTTCGGCATAAAAGTAGGGCACAGAGCTCTCCATGAACAGGACAAGCGAAATAATGCCTATGAACAGGGCTATAGTTGAATTTTTAAGAGAATAGGTGTTGTTCATGAATAAGCATTGCAGTCCGGCGCCGCAAAGATTCGTAATCTTTCCGAGGTTTAATAACAAAGGTTGTAGTATAGCATTTTCGCCTAAGGGCTCTACCTGTAATATTCTATCTCCCTTACGGTCAATAGTATCAGTTTGTTATTAATGAATTTAGAGATTTTCAGGGCGTTACCATATTGGTCAAAGCTGTCTTCTATGTTCGTGCCTTTTGAAATTATGGTGCTGTCCGGTCCGTAAGTAATGCTGCCGTTGTTACTTCCGGTAAGCGTAAAGACCGTTCTGTCGGTCAGGTTCTCCGTTCCGTCATACCTGCTTTGTTCCACAAGATTTCCGTCTCTGTCGTATTTATACAGGCATTTGCTCTTCAACTCACCATCTGCAGAAAATGTGGTCGCCTCGATTTTATTAATATACTTGCGGTAATTGAAGTGGGTAAAATAAGGGTGTATGTAGTTGCTGTCTGTATATTTGCCAACAGGGTAGTGCCGCCTTTCTATCAGCCTGTTATCTTCGTCGTAGATACAGACGGTCCGGGCGCCAAAATTCCTGTTCTGGTATTGTTCTACTTCAAGGGTATCATTGCCTTTTTCGTCATAATAGTAACGGATTATCTGTGGGGTCTTGCTAAATCTGTTGAATAATTTTTCCTCAATGATCTTATGGTTCCGGTCATAACTGTATAGGTTTTTCGATCGGTAGCTGTCTGCGGGAGAGTAGTTGGTGGTATTTGATTCTATCGTGTAGCCCTGCGAGTCAAAAAGCTCCTGTTCTTTTTCCACCATTTCTTTTTCAAATGCGCCGGAGGAATCAACGATATGGTAATGGTATTCCACGATACTCTTTACGCTGCCTTTTAGCCCTTTCTGTTGCAAAGACAGCTTTTCCTGCCAGGGATAGACCGGTGCTTTTTTCCCTTTGCAGGAAAAAAGGAAAAAACAGGTAAGAAGCAAAATTGCTATTCTCATATTGTTGAAAGCATCATAAAAATATGAAAATAATACCAGTATCAAAAAGGCATACACTAATGTAACTTGCCGGTACCCATTTTCTGCACGATCACCGAATCCCAGCCGGTTATCTTCACTTTGTTCGTATCGATCTGTGTTCCAATGTAAAGTTTCCCGTCCCAGTTAGTCGACACCAGGCTCCCATTCTTTATCGAAGCGAGGTGGCAATCTCCATGACATGGTGCTGCAAGTATCCGGTTATTTTCTCCGTACAGGTTTTTGATGCGAAAACAGCCGTGCGCTACGGAAAGGTCCAGGTTCCCCGACAGGTCATCAATGGTTGTAGTTCCAGCGCCGTCAACAATGATTAGATTAATGCTTTTAGGTGCATAAACAATATAGGTTGCATCCGCCTCATACTTAACCTGTACATTAGTGTTGTTATATTCCGGATTTGCGATGGTATGTATCTTGCTGTCACTGTTGTACAGGGCTTTGACAGATGTCCTGAACGATAAGCGCCGTTTATTGGTCGTGTCTTCGGTCGTGCTGATATTGTCCAGTATGGTTTGAGCGCGTTTCGGGTCCATAGCAGTTCCGGTTTCTGCGATCTCAACGGTCAGGTCATTTTTATTCCAGGTATTGACGACAATATTTCCCGACTGGTTGAATAGGACAAGCGTGTCGCCCGCGGTTACCTTGAAATGCCGGTGTATCTTTTTTTGTTTTGTTATCCATCTGCCCTGTTGGGCCGAAGCTATAACGCCCAACACAAGGCACAGCGCGATGAGGGTGACAATGAAAGGGCTTTTATTCATTTCTTTTCCCACGATCATATAGCGGAGCGGTGTTTAAATAATATGTATACTATATATGAAAGATATGCATTAAGGCGCAGGAAATCATTTACTTAAGCCTGCTTTGTGGCATAGAACATGTTTGTTGCCGTATACAGGCAAGGCCCGCATGACTGCCAAAGGATTATAATTGCTTTCTTTCGCGAAGTGGAGAGGGGCTGTGTGGCAGTTTTTTCGGGATATGGTTAATTGGCTTTTTTCATTGATTCAACTAAAGACAAATGATATCCGCTCACCTTGTAGCAATGCAACGTATCCTTGTAAAAAGCGGGGTTATCAAGATTTCTTTGTATCATTTTCCGTACTTCTTTAGAACTCGTTGTTGATCTTAAAGTAGTATCTGTAGCGATTGTTATAGCCATGCTGTCATAGGTAGTATTTACTTTCATCAGTCTCACAAAAAAATATCCATGGGTTTCACGCTCTGTCTCATATCTGCCGTTTGTATAAGGTGTATATGCGTAGTTGATGTTAATAAACTTCTCAGCTTTTACTTTAGATAAAAACGCATCCCACTGTTGATATTGCGGGTTCTTTCCATGAGCAGTGAACCGCGTAATAAAGTATTTTGAATTGTTACACAACAAAAATCTATCGTAACGCTCATAATATTGGGGATCATAATGAGGGCTATCTGAACTATACGCAGATAAATATACATCGTAAGGGCTCTGAACAAGGAGGTAGTTTGCTTTGTCCGTGTCCTCCGAGATCTTCCAGATACCTAATAGGTTTGTATCGATTTTAATCGTAGCGTTCTTGTCTATCGCAAATTTTGAATAGCTTTTACAGCCCCAAAATAGAACTATGATTAAAACATGAATAATGTAACTGAAGCGTCTATTCATTTTTTTGCCCATACCAGAACGATTTAAAAGACTAGATCATGTGCTTTCCTCTATACCTAAGGTATGCTTTAAAGCGTATCAGGTCAATTGCTTAACCCTGTTTTGGGGCATAGAACTTATTTGTTGCCGTTTACAGGAAAGGCCGGCATGAATGGGAAAGGATTATATTTGCGTTGTTTCGCGAAATGGAGGGCTTGCAAGGCCGTTTTTTCGGGATTAATATTATTTTTGTCGCTTATTATGCTGAACGGTAAGAAAATAGTGGTGGTATTGCCTGCATACAACGCAGCATTAACGCTGGAACGGACTTATAAGGAGATCCCTTTTGATATTGTGGATGATGTGGTGTTGGTCGATGATAACAGTCGTGACGACACAGTGGGCGAAGGCCGGAAGCTGGGCATCAACCACATCATAAAGCATGAGGTGAACAAGGGCTATGGCGGCAACCAGAAGAGCTGCTATAAAAAAGCCCTGGAGCTGGGTGCAGATATTGTGATCATGCTTCACCCTGATTACCAGTACACACCCAAGCTGATACATGCCATATCCGGTATCATAGCCTACGATGTGTATCCTGTGGTTCTTGCATCGCGCATACTCGGCAGAGGAGCGCTGATGGGCGGCATGCCGATATATAAGTATGTCTTTAACCGCTGTCTCACACTGTTTGAAAACATAATGCTGCGCCAGAAACTAAGCGAGTATCATACAGGCTACCGCGCGTTCAGTGCAGAAGTGATTCGCTCCATAGATTTCAGTGCAAACAGTGATGACTTTGTTTTCGACAACGAGATGATCTCACAGATATTTATGAACGGCTATGATATAGCCGAGGTCA
Organism: Chitinophagaceae bacterium; assembly: GCA_947476485.1. Taxonomy (GTDB): domain Bacteria; phylum Bacteroidota; class Bacteroidia; order Chitinophagales; family Chitinophagaceae; genus Nemorincola. Next base: position 5,459 of record CANJQU010000021.1, on the reverse strand, counting down.
CGTGCCCCACCAAGTATTTTGAAGAGGCATCCAGCATCAACTTTACTCGCAGCATGAAGTATGGTCGCGGGGTGCTGCGCGTATCCATTACGCACCGCCTGCATAAATGGGGCCTGATAAAGAGCAAGCTATACGGGAAGAAGTAGATCGCCTCACTCAGGCCCGCTCCTGAACGATGGCGTGAGTCGAATGAAATGAGTGTACGATGTTTTAGGATTATATTTTGTAAAGACGTTGCATCGCAGCGTCTTTACTCATTTATGGGGCGTTGGGTAAATAATTCTGGAGTCGCCCAACATTTATCGGAAGGTAAAGTTGTTGCATTTGCAGAAAGGCTGGTAGCTATTTCTTCTCGTGAGCCAACATTAACGCTCGATTATGCACTAAAGCTGAAAATTTGCACCAGGTCCAATAGGTGGTTCCCCCTTCAGGGGGGACAGGGGGTTAATACTCCTGCCCTTTATAAAACACTCTGAATACACCCTGGCCTATCTGGTAGGTGATCACATCGTAGTTGAGTGCCCAATTGGTGAGGTCGGCGTTGGTTACGTCATATACTTCGCCCTCCGTGAAGAGGCGCAGCGTACTGCCTGAGTTGATATAAGCCAGCGAATTGTATTGCGCCGTGATGTTGGAAGGGTAGAAGCTCTCCATTTCCGTGGTCGTTCCTTTATAGAATACTTTTAGCATGCCGCCGGGGTCTCTGTAGGCCAGGATATTATCGTTGACCTGGTAAGTAGGATTCATGAATCCTATGGTATGCAGCGAATCTCCGTAAAACACTTTGAAGTAGCCGTCCACGGTTACATAAGCGACAAGGTCATCCCCTACTTTATACGAACTAGGGATGAAGTCGTCCAGCACAAAAGTTTGCCCGTTATGGAATACTTTGAATTTTCGATCAATGTCAACATAAGCTGCTGTATTCCTGCCAACATCAAAGCTCTTCACCGGGTAATCTTCCTGTGCAATAAGCTGGCCACGGAAAAATAAACGGAACTGGTTGGCGAAATTAACGTAGGCTACTATGTTGTCGGATACTTTGACATGCGAAAGGACGCTGTCTTGTATATATGATTCAACCGGGTACGTCTCCTTGTTGTAATACGCTCGGTATTCGCCCTTGTAGCTGTCCAGGTAAAAAACCACGCTATCGGCAATAAAATACTGGTCACAAACTCCAGCCAGGTTTTTTATAACACCACGATCAAAAACATTCAGCGATTTCTGGTTAAGGAATCCCACAAGGTTATCCGTAACATAGAATTGGTTGGTAAAGCCGGAGTTCAGTGATTTCACACTTCCATTATAATATATTTTGAACGAGCGCGAATTGTCGAGGTAGGGGATTGCAGTGCGGCCTGTTTTTATGGCTGTAGGCTGCATAAAATCCACTTTTCGGATCATGCCCTTGTCCCATACCATCACCTGGTTCTGGATATCTACATATGCAGCCAGCGGCTGTGCCGTTACACTATAAGTGCAGGTAATGCATAGAAGCAGGCAGATTAACAGGTACCGCATACCGAAGGATTTTGCTGTAAGATAGGGATTATTAAACAAAAAAAAGCCAGCCTGAGAACAGGCCAGCCCCTATAAACCCTATCACTATGAAAACTGTTGCAAAGTTAAAAACTCTGCCAATATTTACAAATAATTATAGTTCGGAATTATTTTTTGCGACCTAAAGTTAACACTCTTTTTTGTGTTTTCATAATGTTTATAAATGTTTATAAAATAAAAAAGCCAGCCTGAGAACAGGCCAGCCCCTATAAACCCTATCACCATGAAAACTTCTTTATGCTGAGTAGCGATTGTTCTTGCTTTACTAGAATGTAAAGGTACAATTCCTTTTATCTCAAAACAAAATTTTCTAAGAAATATTTTACACTTAAATAACAAAGACGGGTTAATTCTCAACTATCATTATGTTATCTGATTGCCACTGATATTATACCCTACTTTTTCTTCTTTGGAGAGAACATGGCCAGCATTCTTCGTCCTTCCATTTTAGGCATCGATTCCAGTGCGCCATATTCCGCCATACGCTCAGCAAACTTCAGCAGCAGCAGTTCTCCACGCTCCTGGAACATGATAGCACGGCCTTTGAACTGAACATAACATTTTACTTTATTGCCATCCTGCAGGAATTTTTCCGCATGCTTGGCCTTGAAATCAAAGTCATGGTCATCCGTATTCGGAGTAAACCGTATTTCCTTCACCTCAGACTGTTTAGCCTTTGCTTTTTGCTCTTTTTCCTTTTTCTTCTTTTCGTAAAGGAATTTTTTGTAGTCGATCAGGCGGCATACCGGGGGCACGGCATTGGGCGATATTTCCACCAGGTCCACTTCCTTGTCCAGGGCCATTTTCAGCGCTGCTGCCAGCGGATATATACCCGGTTCAATATCCTCGCCTATTACACGCACTTCAGGCGCGGTGATCTCATTATTAAGGCGGTGTTCATTCTGTGGCACCCTGGGCCTGAAAAAAGGTTTTCCTTTTGGTCTTTTCTGCATTAATTGGTTTTAAAATTTATTGGCAAAAATAAAATATTTGGTTAGCATTTTCAAGCAAGTTAATATTTTTTAGGCAATACTTTCGCGCTTTTTACCCTTTATCTGCTCCCTGACTATTGTCTGTATATCATTGATAAACGAATCTACCGTTACCGCACCCTTGTCGCCCTCGCCATGTATACGCACAGATACCAGGTTGTCGGTCATTTCTTTTTCGCCTACAATAAGCATATAAGGTGTTTTCATGATCTCCGTATCACGTATCTTCCGGCCTATTTTTTCGCTGCGGTCATCCACTTCGCCCCTTACATCGGCGGCTTTCAGCATGGCGGCTACCTGGTGTGCATATTCGCTGTATTTGTCGCTTATGGGCAGTATTTTCACCTGTAGTGGTGCCAGCCACAGCGGGAAGTTACCTGCACAGTTCTCTATAAGCACTGCAATGAAACGCTCCATGGATCCGAAAGGCGCACGATGTATCATCACCGGGCGCTTACGGCTGTTATCGCTGTCCACGTATTCCAGCTCAAAACGCTCCGGCAGGTTGTAATCTACCTGTATGGTTCCCAACTGCCACCGGCGGCCTATGGCATCACGCACCATAAAGTCGAGTTTAGGGCCGTAAAAGGCTGCTTCTCCGTATTCTATCACGGTTTTCAGTCCCTTGTCTGCTGCTGCGTCTATGATGGCTTGCTCGGCAATTGCCCAGTTCTCCTCAGACCCGATATACTTGCTGCGGTCTTCCTTATCACGAAGTGACACCTGCGCGGTGTATTCTGTAAAACCAAGTGATTCAAAAACATAAAGCACCAGGTCAATTACTTTCTTGAACTCGTTGGATACCTGCTCCGGCATGCAGAACAGATGCGCATCATCCTGTGTAAAGCCGCGCACACGCGTCAGGCCATGCAACTCGCCGCTCTGCTCATAACGGTATACAGTGCCAAACTCTGCAAGGCGCAGCGGCAGGTCTTTATAAGACCGTGGTGAGGACTTATATATTTCGCAGTGGTGCGGGCAGTTCATCGGTTTCAGCATGAACTCTTCCCCTTCCTGTGGCGTGGTGATGGGGCGGAAGCTGTCCTTACCATATTTCTCCCAGTGGCCGGATGTTACATATAGCTGCTTGCTGCCGATATGCGGTGTAATAACCGGCAGGTAGCCTGTTTCTATCTGCGCTTTCTGCAGGAACTGCTGCAGGCGCTCACGCAGCATAGCTCCCTTAGGCAACCATAATGGCAGGCCGCTGCCTACTTTTTCTGAGAAAGTAAATAGCTCTAGTTCCTTGCCCAGCTTGCGGTGGTCCCGCTTTTTGGCTTCTTCCAGCAATGCGATGTACTCGTCAAGCTCCTTCTGAGCAGGGAAAGTAACGCCGTATATGCGGGTAAGCATTTTGTTCTTTTCGTTTCCTCTCCAATATGCACCTGCAATATTGGTAAGCTTCACAGCCTTTATCGTGCTCGTGTTTGGGATATGAGGGCCACGGCACAGGTCGGTGAAATTGCCTTGTGTGTAGAACGTGATGCTGCCATCGTCAAGGCCTTCCAGCAGTTCAAGCTTATACTGGTCACCTTTATCGGTGAAGTAGGCTACCGCATCCTTTTTAGAAATATCTTTTCTCACGTAGGTGCTGTTGGCTTTTGCCAGCTCCTTCATTTTATCTTCTATCTTCTTCAGGTCTTCATCGCTTATCGTGCGGTCGCCCAGGTCCACATCGTAGTAGAAGCCGGTTTCGATTGCCGGGCCAATACCAAGCTTCACACCGGGATATAACGCTTCCAGCGCCTCCGCCATCAGGTGCGCTGAAGAGTGCCAGAAGGTGGACTTTGCATTTTTATCATCCCAGGTCAGCAGCTTTAGGGTTGCATTATTATTAATCGGGCGGGACGAATCCCACACTTCTCCGTTCACTTCTGCAGCAAGCACTTTGCGTGCCAACCCTTCGCTTATCGACTTTGCTACTTCCGCAGCACTGGTGCCTTCGGCATACTCCCGCACCGCGCCATCCGGTAATGTTATCTGTATCATGTTGTTCAAAATAGTTTGCAAATGTACGGAATCAAACAGCTATATGTAAAAACCACCGGCAAGTACCGGTGGCTTTCTGTACTTACTATAATTTCCCTTAAAAATTCGTATACGTGACTGAATAATGAAACGTGTCCGGACGGATGATCGGGTCCATATCTATGTTATTTGTCACGTCGAAGCCGGTGTGATGGCCCGTAGAGTCAGGATAAGTAGAGATCACCGCATAATTGATCGTAAATGCGCTCTGGCTGTAGTTGGTAATAGTGGCGTTGTAGATGTCCAGCCGCTGCACTGCAGAAGAGTCGAAATGCAGCTTCCAGAAAGAATCAATTACAACAACGCCGGGTGGTGTCATCGCCGCTGCTGCTATCGCTCCTACCAGCGTATCCAGTATCAGTGGTGATTTAGAAATAGTATCAGAAAAATAAGGAAGCACGATCGTTTCTACTACCCCGAATGTATTGCTGAAACCATTGTAAAGGTCTAAGATGGTCTCACCATTCTTCAACTGCCACACAAATGCTGAAGAATCGGCCTGCGAAGCATCGCACGTCGTGCCCCCGGGGAAAATATAGCCACGGTTAAGCGAGTCAAATTTGATATAATCATCCTTGTGGCAGGTAGGGATCCAGTCCATGTAATTTAGTGTGGTATCAAGGCCATTTGGTTTCCTTAATGTCAGTGTGCCACTGGTTACATGCCATTTGCCTACACGCAGTTCACTCGCCCTGTTATGATTGATTTTAGGGGTTTTATCACAGGAAGCCATTAGGATCACACAGAAGGCCAGGAAAAAGTATCTCATCGTTTGAAAAACATTTTAAAGCCTAAAGCTAATAAATATATTTGAAGCAGGGAAATCCGAACTGAGATTAATCGGATTTGCAGGATTTTCAAGACACATCAGGAATG
>CANJQU010000020.1 GCA_947476485.1 Chitinophagaceae bacterium | reverse complement strand
GTCGGCAATAGCCTTATCTTCTTTTCCCAGGAAATCATTCCAGGTAAGGGTACGGTAGTTGAGTATCTTTCCCTCTGGCGCTATCCAGTCATCGGCGCTTTGTGCGCTGGAAAAGGTTATAGACAGCAGACACGCAGCAAATAGTAAAGGGCGCATATAAGGTTTGTTTTATTAAATGTAATAAGTAATATCCGAAACTGAACGTATGGGAGGCTTTCGTGTGCCCGCATGCGGGAATGCCATACCGCTATTATACGCTGAAAATCTAGAGTAGTTGGGATATCTCTCGTTTCTGGAAATGCACCTCATATTGGCATTGTTGATCCACTGGCATCATTTTTAGAGTATTTCAGGAAATACTAAAATTTACAATTATGAAAAATGCAATCGCAAGTGTCAGTTCCAGGATTTTTCTGATGTCACTTTTTTTGATGGCCGCGGTGAACGCTTTTGCCCAGGAGGCAGGAACTACATCGCAGACGAACACAACGGAATCCCATTCATCATCAACAGTGCCTGTGCCTAATGATGCCCAGAGCTGGATGAGTAACCCGATAGTATGGGTGGTAGGGGGTGTTGTTCTGTTATTGATAATCGTTCTTCTGGTCAGCAACTCACGTGGCAATACAAGCAAAAGCACGGTATCCAGAACTACAACAACGGAAGTAAAGGTCGATTAGTAAATTGCCTGGAAACACAATTCACCTATTGCTGCACAAAAGCGGCAGTTGATCAGACTTTTATTCCATCTTTGTAGTTCAAAATTTAAACCGGAAAATGAAACTGGCAAACAACAAAATTCTGATCACTGGTGGAGCAAGTGGTATTGGCCTGGGACTAACGGAAAGATTCATTCAGGAAGGAAATACTGTAATTGTATGTGGCAGGCGTACGTCTGTTCTGAAAGAGCTTACAGATAAGTTTCCATCAGTGATAACAAGAGTATGCGATCTTCAGGTCGAATCAGACCGTGTTGAGCTTTTTAACTGGGTTGCTGAAAACCACAGCGACCTCAACGTGCTGATAAACAATGCAGGTATCCAGCAATGGATGTCCATAATGGATGCCGATTTTTTTCAGCGGGCTAAGGAGGAGATCGCAATTAACATTGAGGTGCCTGTTCACTTGACTTCATTGTTTGTTCATCTACAGTCCCTGGATACAATTATCAATGTTAGTTCAGGCCTCGCATTCGGTCCGTTGGCTAAGGTGCCTGTTTATTGTGGCACAAAGGCCTTTTTGCATTCATTCACGCTTTCCGCCCGTCATTTGCTGCATTCGAGAAATATTGAGGTGATTGAAATGATCCCTCCAGCACTCAACACTGACCTCGGAGGAAAAGGCCTGCACGATACGGCGCCACCTGTGAGCGATTTCATAGAATCGGTATTTGAGCAATTAAAGGCAGGTAAAACCGAGTTGACTTTTGGATTTAGCGAAATGATGGTAAACGCCGGACCAGGTGACCTGAAGACAACGTTTGACCGTATGAATCCCGCGTTGACTCAATTGTTTGATTAATACAAATAGGCTATATCTTTATGCTTCATAATGTTCACATCTATTGAAAACGCGATTTTATGAGTAGCAAACTCTTCTTATTTATCATTATTATACTATGCTTGGTTCCGCAATTTTCTTATGCAGGTTTCGTTACCGCATCGTCTACCACGGAAAGCAAGCAGAAGAAACTTGTTGTACGAAACCGCTCGTTCATGGAGCGGAACCTAACAATGGTTAAAAGTATTTTTCATCCTGAGGGCGAAGAGAAAAAGGATGGGGTAGTCGGACGGCTGTCTTTTATATTTGGCTTTTGTGGCTTCATTCCGCTCATTGGCGCTTTGTTTAGCATCGCAGCCATTGTTTTAGGCGCTATTGGTATCAAAAAACACCAGAAGCATGCTTTGGCAGGCCTTATATTAGGGGCCGGCACAATTACCCTTGGCATTATCCTTACCATTTTAATTTTTGCAGCTTTGTGACCTAGCGGTTATACTTTACTATCCGTTGCGTATAGTGCAGTTCATTGCTTGTTACAGATACAATATAGATGCCGCCGCTGAGTGTACTGATGTTTATTTCATTATTGCCATTTGCAACTTCTCCGGAGACAATAGCTTGTCCGATAATATTTGTGATAGTTACTTTTGCTTTTGAGTTGTCTGGTAAACCCTCAATGGCAAGGTGCAGTGTATTTGAAACCGGGTTAGGGAATATATCTACTCCCGGGCTACTTAACGCAGCGTTATTGACGATCAGCCCGTCATTATAAATTTCATAATAGTAAGTGTTCAGGTCGGTCGCAGTATCTGCGTACGTATGTGTGACGTATGAGTAATCCATTATACCGGTATACTTCAGGTTACCGTATGCGTCATAGGTCATGTATTGCCTGCCGGCAGTATCAAACGCTGAAGCCGTAGTATTCCAACTGAAGTAATAAAGGGTATCCCATTGATTGGAGGTGTTTATCGTAAACTTATATACTGTGGAAGGTTCCCACATTCCGGATGCCCAGAAAAATACCGCTGTAAGCGTATATCTGTTGCTCGCTCCCGGGTAGTATGCCGTATCCTTTCTTACATTGACCCATGCAGATACGGAATAGGTTTGAGCAATTGCGCTTGTCTGGTGTCCATAAACATCATACGTATAATTTGTCTGGTAGGTTGGTGCCCACGATCCGGAGCTCCATATATAGGTCAATGTGTTTACTGGCTGACCACCCGCGTTGTTAGTATATACTATTTTTGAGCCCGGCATTGACGTAACGAAGTTATAGAGGCTATCCTGGATCTTGTATCCCGATGCATCATAAGTATAATAGTATTTGTAGTTAGCGGGGGCGATCGAGTATTCACTGTCATTTAAAATGCGGTTGGCCGCACTGTAGTTCCAGAAGCTATATCTCTTCGTGATGAGGCTTCCACTACCGCCTATGGTATCCGCATAAATGTACTCGGTAGCATCACCCATACTGTTATACTTGTAGATGCCGTGCCGGTAAGAGCCGACCTTATAAACAAAAGAGTCGCATTTTATTGTCTGATGGTTGGGTGTGAGTACCCTTGGTGTAAGGGACGTCAGATAGTCTACCGTGTCAGAGCCTTTGTTGCCCGAATAGTAGTAAACGCAGGTATCAGATGGTATGGAACTGCCCACCATCGGTAGCTGTAGCCCACAAGGCGCTCGTTCAGGGCAGTTGTTTTAGCAGCGCTGTCTATGCTATTCGTTTGCGCTGCTGAACAGAAATAAGTAAGCAATGCTGCCAGCAGTATAGACGTGTGTTTCATGATATGAAAAGTTATGAGGTAAGAGATAGTATTGAAAAACAAATATAACTGTTTCCGGCTAATCATTGCCGGAAACCACTTTCTGCGACAATAGTATTGACCAGGAAAATTGGATACACAAAATGTCGCGAGTACATCCTGTATATCTTTTTTCCAAAGCTAATAAACCCCATCTACTTATTATAGAAAAAGCCAACTTAAAAATTGTTTGTACATTTTCCGGTGCAGATGTTCTTTTTTTTATCTTTGAGTGATAAACATTCGCAACTCAATAAATTTGAATTATTATGCGCAAGCACTACTCCATTCATGCTAAGATTTCGAAAGCCGCATCTGCCATAGTATTGTTCCTGTTCCTTGGGGTTACCTCTACTGTTCATGCACAGAAAATTCTCGTGGTCAACGATAACGATAACATACTTGCCAACACGGATTCATTAAAGTATGCGCTTGATAATTCTATCTATAGCGGCTATCATTACTGGAATATATTCGATTCGTCCGGCGTTGGTCCTACAGCGGCATTTATGGACACCTTTGACCTGGTCATATGGTATGCCTCAACCGATGGGGTAGGCCTCCAGTTGTGGAATGGAACAGGTACTGCCGGTAATGCCGATGTGGTCGATTATGCGAATACAGGAAAGCCCCTGTGGATCATTGGCCTTGATATTCTCTTTCAGATGTATGGCGGGGCTCCGGATGTTTTTACCACTGGAGAATTTCCAAAGGACATTATGGGACTTGCCTCTTATGATGCACAGGCTTACCAGGATGATGGCAATCTCGGCTGCCCCGAAGCAGATCGTGTTTCTACAGCGTCATCTTTGTTCCCAAATACGATAAAGTGGGCGTTTGCAACACTTTGGAATGTTGATGGCTGCACTCCCGATGCAGGTACGCTTAGCCTGTACGAGATGGGGCCTTCAACTTATTCATTATATCAGGACAAATGCATGTTCCACAACAAGCATACAGGTATTTCCGTAATGAGTACATTTTTCGATCCTGCTTTGATCGACAGTTTCCATAACAGGGTTAACTTTATGGAAAAGGGAATTACCTATCTGCTTTCGGGAACCACCGGTGTAAAAAATTCTGGTTTTTCTGGTGACGTAACGATTTCCCCGAATCCGGCAACTGAAACATTTACATTGGAAATAAATGCCGGGAAGAACAGTACAGTGAGCGTAGAATTGTTCAACGTCCTGGGAAGCAAAGTGAGCCAGCAGAAAGCAGAACTGGTTGCAGGAAAAAATTTGATTAAACAAACTGTAACTAATCTGATCCCGGGAATGTACCTGGTGAAAGTTACAGGCTCTGATGGCAGCAAAGTGTACCTTGGAAGACTGAATAAACTATAGTAACAATCGTTTTTAATTTCAATAATTAAAAAAAGCAAGCTTTCCGCTTGCTTTTTTTAAGATATTCAGTACGTTACGTGCAGAAAATACGTTCTCGTGGAGGAATGTGATGAATGTTATAAAAAAGAAGAAACAAGAATATGGTCATCCTGACTCGCCGAAAGATGATGCTGAAAATCACCCTGCTAAATAGCAATATTAACAGCGGTTTATTTATTTCACAAGTATAAATGATGTTTATGAAAGGACTGTTTCTTCTCTTTGCGCTCGCGGTTTTACCGGGGCTTCTTTCTGCAAAGCTTGTAAAAGCAGACCTTTCCGAGGCCATTAAAAATCGGTCGGTGAGCCTGGAGGCAGTCAACACAGAGGGACGCTACAAGGGGAAGACCACTAAGCTGAGGATCACCAACACAGAAAAGTTTGTCCAGCAGATTACGGTAAACCTCGGTGTGATCTTGAAGCCGGATGATACTGGTGCACAGCCCATGGTTCTGGCAGGCGGCGAAGATATTATCATTCCGGCGGGCGACAGCCGGGAGATAATGGTGATGACATTTTGCGGCAATAGCCCGAGGAGCTGCCCGTCTAAGAACTCTCGCTATTCCTACTGGCGGGTAGGGAGCGACACTCTTGTTAAAGTACTGGAGTTTATTAAAGCAAATTCTATTTACAACATTATGGGGCAGGATGCAGTATGGGTGATCACCAACCATCATTCTGTGTCAAATGTATACCAGGAAGGCAATCCGGAAATGGTGAAAAAGTTCGTCGACCTCTTGTGCAAACTTACAGGCCAGCCGCAGCCGGATTTTCACACAGTGATGCCGGAACATGAAGTTGCCGGTCAGCCTGCCTACGTGCCCAAGGCGCTAAAGATCATCGCGACTTTCGAAGTTCGACTCGACTCGCCAAAAACACTAACACTGGGTGTATTTAATGATGCTGGTGAAATGATACAAAAAGTATTTATCGACCAGGAATTTGGACGCTCCGGCCATCGCTTTGAAGTTGAGTTTGAATCTGCTGACGTGGCTCCTGGTCACTACTACATCCGCCTTAAAGAGCACGATACCGTTTTGCAGCAAAAGATGGTGATGGTGGAGTGACGGGCAGAACGCGTTTACACTTCCTTTTCCTCCATCCTCATCACCCTTCTGCTCCCCTCATACAGTTCATACTCCAGCATGCGGCAGTCTATTATGCTGGTATAAAATTCTATCCGGCGTTTTGCTTTGAGGCCTATTTTTTTTGCCAGCTCCAGGTTGCCGGTGAAAATATATCCGTAGTATCCGCCACATTTCTTTTTCATGAAGTCGCCGATGCGGGCGTAGGTGACTTCCAGTTCGGGTTCGTTACCCAGGCGTTCGCCGTATTCAGGGTTCATAAACATTACCCCCTTGCCGCCTTCGGGCACTTCCGTTACTTCAAAGTCACAGACCGAGAATTCTATGAGGTCCGCCACACCTGCTGCTACTGCATTTTTTTTAGCATTTGCGATCGCTATATCACTGTAGTCGGTTGCGATGATGCGGAGCCCCGGCACGTCGGTCAATTGTTCATTTAGTATTGCCATCTCATCGAGGTACACATTTTCATCGTACCCGTTGAGATGCATAAACGCATAGTTGAGCCGGAACAGCCCCGGCTTCGCGTGGGTTGCTATAAGTGCAGCCTCGATTGCTACGGTCCCTGATCCGCACATAGGGTTTACAAAAGGCGATGCACGGTCCCAGCGTGTGGCGAGGATAGTTGCCGCGGCAAGCGCTTCCAGCATAGGGGCGCGGCCCGGTATTTTTCTATAGCCATGCCTTGCCAGTGAGTCTCCCGATGTGTCAATAAACACCTCTGCCGATTCATTCTTCCAAAACAGGTGAATGACAGCGCCCGTAAGCTCTGCGCCTGTGGACGGGCGGGTGCCTCTTTTCTCGCGCAGCCGGTCTACTATTGCGTCTTTGACCCGCAGGTTAGCAAACATATTATTGTTGATAGTAGGGTTGAGTACGTTACTTGTTACAGAAAAGTAACCATCGTCCGGCAGCACATTTTCCCAGGGGTAAGTGAGCAGGTTCTTATAGATATCATCCGCATTTACTGCGTCAAACTGTTTAATGCTGTAGAGCACCTGGCTGGCACAGCGCAGGTTTAGGTTCAGCCGTATGCAGTCATTGATCGTCCCTTTCAGGCGCACGCCGGTCACAAAAGTTTCTTCAGGCACAAACCCTAGTTCTTTCACTTCCTGCTCCACATATGGTGCGAGACGTTTATTGCACGTAATGGTAATCGACCCTTCTGTAGTGTATAAAGACATGACGTAAAGGTAAAAGGTACCGCACGATTTGTGGCCTGTATTTTTTTAGAACAAGGGTTTATTTATTTTTAGGAATAAACAAATCATATGCCGGCAGGTGTGAAAAAGTGGACTTTGAGAATTGTTGTGACCATAATGTTCATAATAGCGCTGCTGGTTGGTATCGTCTTAAAACCAACCTTGCTTTATGCGCACAGTACCGTTGACGGTAATTACACGATCTGTCATCAAAAAGACCTTGATACGTCTTTTGTCAGACAACTACGCAGTGCCAATGACCTCTTAAGATCAAGTGAGCTCTATGACAGCACACTGAAACTTACTGTTTGCCTTGATGATGGCTCTTGCTACCCGGTGCTTATGGGGAAGATTAGGGGCGCTGCTTTCGGGTGGGGATTTGCACACCAGGTGGTGCTGGGGTGTGCGGTAAAAAGTGGGGATAATTATGGTGAGATCAACGGCTATAAATGGAATCTTACAGAGCTTCTGGCGCACGAAGCAATACACTGCCTGCAATTTCATCATTATGGATTTGCTCATTCGGGTTTCTTTGGTAATAAACAAGAGGTTTGGAAATGGGAGGGATATCCCGAGTACATTGCCAGGAAGCATAAAGCTGATCTGTGTAATAATATCACCCGCCTCCTTGTCGCACAAAAGTCTGAAAGCGACAAATGGATATATTTTGACGATAGCACGGGAACGGTTATTCCTTATTATCACGCATGGTTGCTTGTGCAGTTTTGCATGGACGTCCGGAAAATGAGCTTCGACCAGCTTTTAGATGATACTACGAATGAAAGAACGGTGAATGATCAGATGATGGCATGGTATGCAGGGCCGTATTGAATTGCATATTTTCAATTCTTTTATTATATTTACTGTAAACAAAAATACTACCAATGAGATCACATATCAGGCGTTCTTTCTTTGCGGTCTTTGCGGTGTTGCTGGCTTGTACCGCATGTAAGAATACCTCCGGCGGCGGTTCTGCTGGTAATGCAAAAAAAATGTTGGTAGGCAAATGGAAGATCGTCAAAGTAACGACAGAACCAACGGAGAATACCACTTCCGGTCCGGCCGATCAGGAAAATATCATTGTGACGTTTAAGGATGATGGTACTGGCAGTTCAGCATGGTCGTCCGGCGGCAGTGCGTTTACCTGGGCAATATCATCTAACGATAGTTGTGTGCTGATCACTGACGCCGCCACAACGCAGGTCAATGGGCTCTACATCACTAAAATATCGGCTTCTTCTTTTACAGTGAAAGATACCTCTACACATCCCCCACAGTGGGAAACCTTTAATAAGCAAGATGATAAATAAACCCGATATCCTTGGCTTCCTGGACGTATACTGGGAGCAATTTCCCGATGAGCAGAACGAAACAAAGCTATTCGCCGAATACCTTTCCCGCAATGATGAAAGCCAATTGTTTACCCGTAAGAATTTTGACGGACACATAACTACCAGCGCCTTTATCATCGATGAGGCTCATACGGAGATACTCTTGCTGAAGCATAGATCGCTGAACAGATGGCTGCAGCCCGGTGGTCATGTCGAGGGAGATAGTTCTTTGTTGTTGTCTGCTTTGAGGGAGGCGCATGAAGAAACCGGCATACCGGAAAATGAACTGAAGCACATCGCTGTTTTTGAGGACGAGCGTGTGCCATTCGACATAGATTCTCACTTCATTCCGGCCAATCCTAAGAAAGAGGAAGACGGGCATTATCATCACGACCTGAGGTATGTGTTTGAATATACCGGGGATGGCAATATTAATTTCAATACCGATGAGTCGACCGGGCTGAAATGGGTGAAATTTTCTGAATTGGCAGATGATGATACGTTTGGCGCTGTGGTGATGAAGATAGCGGATTTGAGAAAATAGCCGTCTGCGTTTTACGGTCTTAAAACAAAATGAAAGGAATTGCGCTATTCTGCCTGCCTGCGGGTTTGCGCTTTGCGCGTGATTTTGCGATATTTTTGCAGTAAATTAACCTCTTGAGCGCTTCTGTTTTTTTAATAACACCGCCATTTACACAGTTGAATACACCGTATCCTGCAACTGTTTATCTGAAAGGTTTTCTCAACACAAAGAACATTACTTCTTACCAGGCCGATCTTGGTATCGAGGTGACACTCGCATTATTCTCAAAACAGGGCTTGCAGGATTTATTTGCTCACATCAACAACGAAGGGCGCGAACTATCTGAGAATACCGCAAGGATCGTAGCGCTGCAGGATGCATACATAAACACGATAGATGCAGTGATCTTTTTCCTGCAAGGCAAGGATCCTACACTTGCACACCGCATAGAGAAGCGCGGCTTTTTGCCCGAGGCATCACGTTTCGCCCAGGTAGACGACTTGCGCTATGCATTTGGCACAATGGGTGCACAGGATAAGGCAAAGCATCTTGCAACCATGTATCTCGAAGACATTAGCGACCTCATAATGGAATGCGTCGATGCTCATTTTGGCTTCAGCCGTTATGCTGAGCGGCTGGGTAGGTCTGCGAACAGCTTTGATGAATTATATGGGTCATTGCAAGCAGACAATACCTATGTGGACAACCTGTTGATCAGGATACTCTCCTCACGTATAGCCACTGTAAAGCCCCGGCTGGTTGCCTTATCTGTACCGTTCCCGGGTAACTTGTATGCTGCATTCAGGGTGGGGCAGTGGGTGAAGAAAAATTGTCCCGGCGTTAAAGTGGCTATGGGTGGCGGTTTCCCGAATACCGAGCTTCGTTCATTGTCTGATGCAAGAGTGTTTGATTTTTTTGATTTCATTACTCTTGATGATGGGGAAGCCCCGATTGAGAATCTCATCAGGCACATAGAAGGTGAGTTGCCCGTGGATGGATTGAAGCGAACTTTTGTATGCGCAGATGGGAAAGTAACCTATATAAATAACAAGGCCTGCGCAGATTACCGGCAAGGTCAGGTTGGTACGCCTGATTACAGCGATCTTCCCCTTTATAAATATATTTCGGCAATAGAAGTTGTTAACCCGATGCATAGCCTATGGAGCGATGGCCGGTGGAACAAGCTTACCATGGCGCATGGGTGTTATTGGAGCAAGTGCACCTTCTGCGATATTACCCTCGACTACATAAAGCTGTACGAACCAATAGCGGCCGGTTTGCTATGTGACCGCATCGAAGAGATAGTAGCGCAAACCGGCCAGACAGGATTTCACTTTGTAGATGAGGCTGCACCGCCTGCTTTGATGCGCGCACTGGCCCTCGAGATCATTCGCAGAAAGATCACAATTTCGTGGTGGACGAACATCAGGTTTGAAAAGAGCTTTACACGCGATCTTTGCCTGCTGCTGAAAGCCTCAGGCTGTATTGCGGTATCGGGTGGGCTGGAGGTGGCAACAGACCGGCTGCTGGAGCTAATACAAAAAGGGGTAACTGTAGCACAGGTTGCCAGGGTAAACAAACATTTTACAGAGGCCGGTATAATGGTGCATGCTTATCTCATGTACGGCTTTCCTACACAGACGATACAGGAAACGATCGATTCGCTGGAAATGGTGCGGCAAATGTTTCTGTCTGGCATTTTGCAATCTGCTTTCTGGCACCAGTTTGCGATGACCGCACACAGTCCTGTTGGCCTTGCCCCGGAAAAATTCGGTGTTAGGAAAGAGACCGATGCCGTAGGCACATTTGCTAATAATGACATTGTGCACATAGACCCCACAGGGGCTGACCACGATGCATTTACTTTAGGGCTGAAAAAATCGCTGCTCAACTTTATGCATGGGGCATGTTTCGATTATCCTTTGCAAAAATGGTTTGATTTCAAGGTGCCGAAGACATCGGTTTCGCCGGATTATATTTCAGGTATTTTGAACGAAGAGGAGTTCCCTGTATGGAATCCCAACGCAAAGATCGTATGGCTTGGGAAGCAGCCTGAGATCGGGATTGTAACGAAATCAAAGAAAGGGAACACATGGGAACTGGCATCACTTACGTTTAATGGCCCGCAGGAGACATTGAATATTAAAGTGGATAAGGCTCAGGGAGTATGGCTCGCAGACACTCTTCGTAAATTGTCAGTCGATAATATGAAGACAATGACAATCCACGAAGTAAAGGATAGTTATGAGGTTGCCGGTCTCGAAGACTTTGAGCTATTCTGGGACAACAAGCCGGTCAGTGGGCTTTATAAAGTCGGGCTGCTGAGGTTGTAAGGCCTCAATACTCCTTTATCCAAAGTTTCAACAAATTATTGTAATGAGATTCGTGCAGTCGGTAACATCCCGGTATCTCGGCTACCGACTGCCAGTACGTTGCGAGTCTCGTGCCAACCGGCATTTTTTTCAGTTGTATCAGTAGATGTTGTGTGTACAGTTCATACAACTCGGCAGACCTGTCTACTTGCTCGTCCAGTGAATCAGAAAGTACAATGTTCTCATGAAATGAATTATAGAAGTATATGCCGGTATACTTCGAAATATCCATCTCTATAAAATTGCCGTGCAGGAGTTTCACATTGTTCAGCCCGAATTGTTTGATCACTTTGTTACCAACGGTCACGAAATTTTTCCGCTGTTCGATACCTGTGTATGTTCCATTATTGAAAAAGCTTCCCGTGATACAAAATTTTCCCACGCCTGCACCTACATCAATGATCCTTGCATCCGTATCGGCGCTGAGAAATCGCGCAGCGGTCATCGCCACATTGATCGGTGTCCAGTGTATGGCCGATAGTTTTTGAATGTAGATTGGAAAAAGGTTGTCAAAAGCTGCGTCTGAAAAAAAGTAATTTTGTGGCTGCGTCAAGTACATCTGTGGAGCGAAGTTGGAGCTGCAAAAATACCGTATCTTCACTAGGAAATTTATTTAAAATTAATGATATGCTTAATGATGCGTAAATGCTGTAGGAGGTCGGGTCTTAAGTTGCTCTGGTGTTGCGCCGTAGTGTTAACAGGGCTTTATTGTTCCTGCAAAACTGCCCGCGATACCGCAACCGGAAAACCGAACCTTGCCGCAGTAACTCCGGGTACCTGCAACATCGAAGCGGAGATCATTAATATTATTCCGCCGGCAGTTACCGATACAAGTAGCCTTTGCGCCAGGTATCCATGCCGGGCAAATGTTAAGATCAGGGCTGTGTTTGGGTGCGGTTCAGCCGTGTCACTGCCTGTGAACGGTGATGATATTGTCGAGATGAAGTTCGCCTATTCGTTGGCAGATACAAAAGCTATCCCGGATATGACCGTTCATTTTCCCGGGCTGAAAAAGGGGGACATATTTATTGCAAACATCCGTCAGCAAATGGTGATGGGAGCTCAGGAAGTGTTTGTAGTGTACGATTACGAAAAAAAAGTGATCCATTAATCCGGTACTCCTTCGTTCTCCTGAAAGTTGTATCTTTATTAATATCAATCTGGTTATGAAAAAAGTATTGCTTCCGATCATCGGTTTATTTATTGTCGCGGCCATGTACATGCTCACTGGTGCTAAAAGTTTTTCACACCAGATGTCCGGGGAGGAAAGTGAACAGCAGTCCGGGGCAGATGGTTATGAAGAAGAAGGAGCCGTTTCCTATGAGCTGAATATGCTTAAGGATCCTGCTACCGGTAAGATACCGGCAGACGTTCGTTCAAGGGATCTGGCTTTTGCAGCGAACCTGCCAACTGATATTGGAATTGAATATTCCGGATCCTCATCCCGGACTACATCGCCCGCCGCATGGCAGGCAAGAGGTCCATGGAATGTGGGTGGAAGGACACGGGCTTTTGCAATTGATGTAACTAACGCGAATAATTTGATCGCTGGCACTACTTCGGGAAGCATGTGGCGCTCTACAGACCAGGGGTTGACGTGGACGCCTACCACGCCACCAAATCTTTATAAAACCGTAACTGGTGTTGCTCAGGATACGCGTGCTGGCCATAGAAATGTATGGTATTACTGTAGCGGTGAAGGTTATGGGCAGTCTGCCGGTGCCACCAGCGCATATTACCTGGGAAATGGCATTTATAAATCAACAGACAGCGGTGCTTCATGGACCGCGCTGCCATCCACTGTCTCACTGGGAATTGTCTCATTTGATATTTGGAGCGACATAGTCTGGAACATTGTTACCAATCCGGCTAATATGGCCAATGATGAGGTTATTGCTGCCGCATATGGCGGCATATATCGCAGTATTGATGGTGGAGCCACCTGGAACTTGGTAAAAGGTTCAACTGGCAGCCCGTCTTATTTCACAGATGCTGCCGTAACTAGTACAGGTGTTTTGTATGTTTCGTTGAGCAGTGATGGTGCCCAGCATGGCATTTTCAGATCAACGGATGGCGTTACGTTTACTGATATTACTCCTGTTGGTTTTCCTGCAACCTATAATCGTGTAAAGATCGGCATTAGCAAGGCCGATGAAAGCCAGGTGTATTTTGTCGCAAACACGCCAGGCTCAGGCACTCCTGATACCAACTATGTGGGTACTGTGGAGTGGAACAGTTTATGGAAGTATAAGTATTTATCCGGCGATGGAAGCGGTGCCGGCGGGGTATGGAATGATTACTCAGCTAACATTCCTAATACCGGCGGGGCTTTCGATAAGTTTACTTCACAGGGTTCTTATAATCTGGTAATAGAAGTAAAACCCAATGACTCAAATACCGTCTTCATGGGTGGGTCAGGTTTATATCGGTCTACCTCCGGTTTTGCCGATAATACACATACCTCAATAATAGGTGGTTACCAGGTCGGTGCCGCGCTCCCTGTTGTCAACCTTTATCTCAATCATCATCCTGATCAGCACCAGGTCGTTTTCCTTCCAGGTAATCCTGACAAGATGTTCAGTGCCAATGATGGGGGCATTTTCTTTACAAACGATAATACTGCCGCTACTATCGCCTGGACCTCGCTCAACAATGGTTACCTGACATCAATGTTTTACACTTGTGCTATCGATCATGCTACTACAAGTGACGTAATTATAGGAGGCGCGCAGGATAACGGCAGTTGGTACACTAACTCCGCTACGCTCACAAACCCATGGGTGTCACCACGTGGTGGCGACGGTTCTTATTGTGCTGTTGCCGATAGCGGAAAGGCTTTCTATTTCAGCCTGCAGCAGGGGAAAATGTGGAGGACCAAGTTGAGCGCCTCTGGTGTAGTAGATAGCTCTGCACGTATCGATCCGCTGGGAGGGCACGGCTATTTATTCATAAATCCATTTGTGCTCGATCCGAACAATAATGACATTATGTACCTGGCTGCAGGCCGTTGTGTATGGCGGAACAATGATCTTGCAGGTATACCGATGGTAAATAACTGGGATTCCATTACAACCAACTGGGTAAAGTTCAACGATTCATTGCCGGGTGCCACATGGGTTGTAACCGCTTTGGCTGTATCTAAAGTGCCGGCAAACAGACTTTATTATGGAACTTCTTTCAGAAGGATTTATCGCAAGGATAATGCCAATGTCGGCAGCCCGGTGTCCGTAGATATTACGCCTGCGATGTTTCCGGCCAGCGGGAATATTGGCTGCATTGCGGTTGATCCAACCAATGCTGATAACGTAATGGTGGTGTTTACCAACTATGGTGTTTACAGTTTGTTTTATACAAGCAATGGTGGTACTACCTGGAGGAAAGTGGCCGGCAACCTCGAGGCTGCCGTCAGTGGGCTGGGCAATGGCCCCTCGGTCAGATGGGCAAGTATAATACCTGTTGCAGGAGGTATTGCTTACCTGGTGGGTACGAGTGTCGGGCTGTTTGCGGCAAATCACTTGGATACCACGAGTGCGGATGCAACAGTTTGGACACAGCAGGGTACAGCCACCATAGGTTCGTCTGTAGTGGATATGATCGATTATCGGTCGACAGATGGTCTCGTTGTTATAGCCACACATTCCAGCGGCATGTATTCAGCACGCATCTCAGATATAATTGGTTCGCTTGAATCTCAGAATATTGCGGTCAGCCATTTTGATCTTAACTTCTCCAATTTTCCTAATCCGTTCACGCGCACAACTACCATCCTGTTCAACCTTAAAGAAAGGAATAACATGATGCTGAAAGTTTATGACGAACAGGGGCGGCTGGTAAGTATTTTGGCCAACGGGCAAATGGAAGCTGGGGAACACAAGTTCACATTTGAGCCCTCAATGCTTTCATCAGGTGTATATTACTGTACACTTTCTTCGGGTACTTACAGTGAAACGCGAAAGTTGATATTGCTGCGATAAGCAGGATTTTTCAAACAAAAGAATATCCTTACTTTTAGACTTATGATAATGAAGAAACTACTTGCCGGGCTCGCCCTTGTTGTTGGGTGTTTACCGGTTGTGCACGCACAGAGCAATGCATCCATGCCGCGGCTGTCGGCATTTACCAGGCAGTATTTTGAAGCTGCCAAGAAGCTGAATAACGCTAAGGCGCGCGTGCCGGAATATGTTTACAAAAAGATCAATAATAAGACCTACATCAGTGCATTTATTAAAGTAGGTGAAGATATTGATCAGGGCAAATTAGATGCTTTGGGCGTTTTTATCGGTACAAGGGCCGGTAACATTTGGACGGCCCAGATACCAGTCGAAAACCTTTCATCGTTTGTAACACTGCACGGTATTTCATATATAGACCTTGATGCCCCCATATTCCCTGTGCTGGATTCTGCGAGGAAGCAGACTAAGGCCGACTCTGCACAATACGGCATTTACCTGCCTGCGCCCATGACCGGGAAAAACGTAATAGTAGGTGTGATAGATGCGGGCTTCGATTTCAATCACCCCACCATGTATGATACCACTTACAGCCAGTATCGTGTAAAAAGAGTGTGGACACAAAAACTTGCCGGTACGCCTCCTTCAGGTTATGCATACGGCAATGAAATGACCGACAGTAATGTAATAAGGGCCGTAGGATATGATACTGCAATAACGTCTCATGGCACGCATGTGGCAGGTATCGCTGCCGGATCTGGTTATGGAAGCCATGCAAACAATCGCAGGTTCAGGGGCATGGCTTTTGAAAGTGACCTCGTATTGGTAGGCATTATGCCGGCTCCCGAAGAATGGACTGTTGCAGGTGAATCAGATATTGTAGATGGGATGAACTACATCTATACTTATGCTGCCTCCGTAGGAAAGCCTGCAGTGGTGAACCTGAGTTGGGGCGCCACAATTGGGCCGCATGATGGATACTCACTGTTCAGCCAGGCGTGCGATGCGCTTACAGGACCAGGCAAGATATTTGTTTGCGCGGCTGGTAATAACGGGAAAGATACCGTGCACCTGAAGAAAGTGTTGTCAGGTGTAGACACTATTGTGAATACGTTTGTAACGTTCTCTCCTTACCTGGATACGGCCAATCAGAAGACATGGGTGGATGTGTGGGCGGATAGCAGCAGAAGCTTTTGCCTTAGTGTAAAATTGTATAACGCGGCAACTGCAGTTGATTCCACGCCTTACTTGTGTCTGGCAGATACAGCGCAGACTTATTACCTGGTAGGCACTAATAGTGATACCTGCTTTGTGACAATAACAATGGCTGCTCCCGAATACAATGGCAAGCCCCATGCACTGGTGTATATCTATAGCCGTGTGCACGAGAATATTTGTCTGAGCACTAAGTCCGCAATAGCTACCGTAAATATGTGGGAGGGCTACATTATACCACCATCAGGATATTATGGTGCATTAAAGAAACTGGGCTATTCATTCGCAGTATCCGGCGATGCAAACCAGACGGTGTCTGATATCGGGTGCACGCGCTCAGCTATTACATCTGCAGCATACACGTCCAAGTTGTCTTTCCGTATCATTACCGGGGCTACTTATGGGTACTCAGGTCCCGGTCTGGCAGTTGGTAAGATCGCACCCTTCTCCAGTTTCGGTCCCACGGAAGATTACCGGATAAAGCCAGATATATCCGCTCCCGGTTTCGGGCTGGCATCTTCGGTGAGCTCTTACGATACCAGCTATAATTACGGTCAGGCTAACTACACCAGTATCATCAGCATCGATACAGTGGGTGGCAGGAAGTATCCCTATGCTATGTCTGCGGGTACATCTATGGCTTCTCCTTGTGTCGCCGGTATTGTGGCTATGATGATGCAGATGCACCCCACGCTGACGCCTGACTCTGTAAAGAGCATCCTTGCAGCTACAGCTATTAAAGATTCATATACCGGTGTTCTTCCTCCCGAAGGTAATTCAACCTGGGGCCATGGCAAGATAAACGCATACAAGGCCCTGCGCTATATGACCGGCACACTTAGCGTAGAGAACACGCTGACCGCAGATCCGCTGGACTGTATACTTTACCCCAATCCAAACGATGGCGGCTTTAGTATATCGTACAATAGCAGAGCTCAAGAGCAGCTCACAGTATCTGTGATGGATATCACCGGCACGGTAGTGAGCAAGCAGGATTGGGCTGTAAATGTTGGTACAAACACCAGGGAATTCAACACAGGCAAGCTGGCACGGGGCATCTACTTTACAAGGATAGCCTCACTGAGCGGATACGCCGTTATCAGGATGGTGGTTGAATAGACCCTTCGTTTATTATTGGATTTTTTCTGAAAAGCAGTCGGTATTACAGATATTGGCTGCTTTTCTTTTTATGTATTTTGTAATGTAATGCCACATAGAAGCATGGCTTCATGAGGCCGCCGGTAAGATCGGTGTGATGGTGGTATATATTATTCCCTGGTTCCGATACCGTGACATAGTATATATTCCGGTCAGCAACTAATGCAGTGTAGAAAATTTTTGCTCCGATCGCTACGTAAAAATTATGGATGCTGTTTTCTCCATAGTGATATTCGATCCCCAGGTTGACAGTTGGGAATATTTTGCGGATGTTTTGAACGGAATCTATTGTTGTCACAATGGTTTGTACACCACTGGGCGCAACGCTCTTTTTGTTTAAATGCGAAAAGCCGATGCCTCCGTAGACGAACAGATTTCCCTGCCGCAAATTGATCTCCAGGTTTTCATTGAGCATCACGTCCAGGTAATTAAAATTCAGGGCGGCAACATCTCTGCCGCCTGTCTGCAGTGGCAGTCGTGATCTGCCGTAAGCGCAGCTAAGGCCCGGAAAAAATTGCGCATTGTCCGGTTTATACACGATGCCGGCATGCAATCCCGAGCTTATCTGCCCTGCTGTGATCATCGTTTTGCTATGCGTGATTACCATGGGCAGGCCAATATCAATGCCTGCAGATAAATCTGTTTGCGCGTTGCATGGAAGCCGGATAAGCAAGAGTGGCAATATCCATAGCGCTCGTAGAAAAAATCGGATCATTTCAGTTAGCAAACGTTTTGTATGCTGTTTTATTGTCAATGTCTTTACTTATTCACCTCCCACAGCACAGTTCTTGCCGAAGGCGATGTATATACAACATGATACCCCGCATTTATCTCGGCATACAATGTCTTGAAATGTTCATTCCGAAGGAATGAAGGGTTGTAGCACCACATCAATATATAGTCGATCGTTACGCCGGTTGTTAGTTTATACTCAGCAATCGTGGCATAGGGCGGTGTTCCCTCAATACCTTCATACTTGCTCAGGTGATTGTAAGGATTCACCGCATCATTCCATCTCACCGGGAAGTAGCCCATGTTTGCTTCGTAGTTGTCAAGTATTATGAGTGGTCTGGTCGTGCCCAGGTATTGTGTAGCATGGCTGAACAGGTAATTCCAGTCTGCTATGGTATGTCCCTGTTCATCTGTTCCTGAAGGAGAAAAATTTAGGGGCAGCACCACCGAATTGATCCTGATTCTATCTCCGGCCAGCATAATATCTTCAGCGCCCCTGGCCGCCGCCGCCATGCAATTAATTCTCACAGCCGTAAGGCAAACAAAGCAAACAAACAAAACCACTGCACCTGCTTTTCTCGTCTTCGTTTCAGGCATTATATAGGCAATACAACAGGCAATCAGTATGCCCGCCAGCGGCTGCACCCGCATAGTTATCAGTATCAGTCGTCCCAAAAAGCTTTCAGGAAAGCAGACATACACAAGTATTGTGAACAACAGGCTGAGGAATAGCCCATCGTATTTGTTGACTCCTGCCTTGAGCCTGTATTTTATTAAAGCATAACAAAACAACAATAGCATAGTTAGACCTGCTATAAGCGCAAACATATTTTCCCGTGTCGTAACATTCACGAGGTATTTAAACTGCGCCAGTTCCACCAGCCGGTAGAAATGGTGTCCCAGCGACAGTTGCAAGCCCCCCTCCTGCTGCGTGAAAATGGCAGACAACAATAGGAATGGAGCAAGCAGTAATACCAGCAGTGCTGCATACCCGGCAAAGACCTTGGGAATACTTTTTTTCTCTTTAGTTTCAGCCACCGCATAGGACAAAGCCAATGCTGCGCAACTAAATGCAGCCAGTCCGAACGCCAGCAGGTGAGTGAAATATATAAGCGCTGTAAACACGAAGAATAGCAATCCGTTTATGATACTTCTCTTCTCAAGAAATCTTAACCAGCCCCATACTACCCAAAAGTAAAAGGCTATGCTAAAAGTGCTGTTGTAAAAACCTTTTGATAGCTCATGCGGAAAGACAAACAGGTAGATCGCAAGCATCCAGTATGACTTGCCTCCCGTTATCTTGTGAAGCAAAAGATAAAACCCTCGCGTGAATAGCGATACATAGAGTGTTAGAAGTATTTTTTCAGCCACAGCAGCCTTCACAATATACAGTAGCAGCGCGATCACAAATGTGGACAGCCAGTTAGGGTCAGGGCGGTAAAGTACATGATAGAAATGATGGTAAAACGCCGAGCTCTTGCTATAGTTCCACAGGTCATGCAGTATTTGAGCATTGTATACATGGCTTGGCCCGTCTCCGGTAAGGTAATACGCCGGCAGCCATATCTGCAGCAGGCACAGCGCAAAGCCGGTAAGCAGTAATGTGTTTATTGTTTTCTGCATACTGGAGTTTCCGAAAGATCGTATAAAAAACACACCTGTGGCTGTACAGCCTGTTTAATTCGCAAAAATAAACCTTAGTGTCAGCCCCGCCCTGGTAGTGGTAGTAGGGTAGGAGTTGGATACATAAGGCACCGTTTGCGACCTGTCGAAGAAGAAGTGCAGCGTCAGTTTCTGCGTCACCGAATAGTCTATGCTCGGCGATACCCTCACTACCTTTTGTCCCCGTGATACCACACTGATGTTGTTGGCAAAGAAAGTATTGCTTGCCTTGTCGTCCCTTACGCCTATGTCCATTTTCATGATCAGCTCATTCTTCAGTTTCGTTGCTCCAAATACCTTGAATGGCAGTTTTATTCCCTTCTTGCGATAACCAAAACCAACAACATATTCAGTGCTGGTATTCTCGCTGATCTGGTAGTCTATCAGGCTGAGGCTTTCCATCTTGGATTTCCTCACCTCGAACTTCGCAGTAACATGGTTCTTGAACGCCGCATCAAATCCTATCAGTGGGTTGAACGCCTGCGATAGGGTAA
The DNA here is from genome assembly GCA_947476485.1 of Chitinophagaceae bacterium. Classification (GTDB taxonomy): domain Bacteria; phylum Bacteroidota; class Bacteroidia; order Chitinophagales; family Chitinophagaceae; genus Nemorincola. The sequence continues at coordinate 28,197 of CANJQU010000020.1, read as the reverse complement.
CGTTTGGCACCTGGAAGAAAGGTATGTAATTGTGCGAATTCGAATCGATGAACGAAGGAAAGCCCAGGCCATAAAGGTCATTGAACAAAAGGTTGGCATTGAAGCCGTTCATGGATACACTGCCGGTATACCCATGATTGACTACAAAGTTCGTGAAAGCCTTTGCGAAGAATGGTATCTTGCTCAGGCCGTTATAGGTAAGTTTCCAGTTAGGCAGTGGTGTGAAATATTTGAATGGATTGTCGCGTACATTCGTGTGGTTATAATCCACAAGAGCCTGTGTACTGGCGCTCTTACCTGTGTATGCCGCAATAAATGATGGTACCAGTACATCCTGCGAGAATGGACCGTAACCCTTGGTGTAGCCTGGGTTACCCGGGTCAGGCAGACCATTTGTATAAGGATTGCTTAGACCAATACGCTGCGATATAATAGGACGGTTGTTGAGGAACTGTTTGTATATATCTGATGTTACGTCGGTAGTATTGAACATGCTGTGCAGCGCGATATAGGAGATGTTGAATGAGCCCGTCTCATAAGGGTTAAAGTGATGAAATTCACCAGGGCCGTTTGCTCCGAGTGTATCTGCATACAGCTCACTGTGCGATTTGCTGAATGTCTGTGTCAGTGTCACATCAACCCTGAAATCTTTTTGCGGCTGTATTGTAGCGGTCGCGTTGATATTCCGCGAATAGGTCTGCTGGAATTGTGCATTGAACAGGGAATCCCTCGTCAGCCTGCCTGCCGCAGCCTGTGCAGCCAGCCAGCTGTAATTGGGCTGGTATCCATACACAAAATTAAAGCCCGGCGCGCTTGAATAATTGTTCACACCCATGAAGCGTGTGCTGTCCATATATCCGGGTAAAATGGTGCCGCCCGTCTCAGTATAGTTCAGCGTTACCCTGTTTACCATCGTCAGCAGGTGACCGATCACCTGTTCAGTGGCCGATAGCTCAGGTATCTTGCTGCGCCTCAGTTTGCGCTTTGCTTTCTTGGCGGCTTTCTTCTTTGCTTTTTCCGCAGCTCTCTTCGCAGCATCCTGTTCTTTTTGCACCCGCACCAGCGAGTCTAGCTGTGCATCCGTCAGGTTTGCGGTGTTGATACCCGAGAGGATACCTCCGCCGGAACTTGTGTTGCCCCCGTTGTTTCCATTATTAGTGCTGTCTGCTTTTCCTCCTCCCTGGTTCCCCCCGTTCTTGCCACCGCCGTTTTTTCCTCCTCCCGCAGTCCCGGTATTACCACCAGGGCCTGTGCTGCCATTGTTTCCGTTTGTAGCGCTGCCACCTTTACTGCCCGCGCCACCGCTCCCGCCGGTATTACCGCCGGCATTGCCACCTGTGTTACCGCCTGCATTATTCGAGTTGCCGCCGCCGGTGCTGTTCCCTCCGCTATTTCCTCCGCCCTGTTGGTCCAGGTTGCCACCTGAGTTGTCTGTGCTGCCACCACCCTTACCGCCGCCACCTTTTCCACTGCTGCCTTTCCCGCCCGCATCGTTTCCGCTTTCATCCAGGCTCACGTCTTTGCTGCCGCCGCCCGGGCCGCCTTTTGTTTGTCTCAGGTCTTTCAGGTTCTTGGAATTATCTCCCTGCGGGCTGCTGATGTCTTTACTGCCACCGCCTTTCGAAGGCGACTTTGTATTCAGTGCTTTCAGCCACCGGTTTTTATTATACAGTTGTGTCAGGTTTAACTCCCCGGTTACTGTTTTGGTGTGTGTATTGCCAATAGTATTGCCCAGGTCATACGCGATCGGCGGAGCGCCTGTCCACGAGTAGTTGGCGCTATATCCCAGGCGCATTGTTATCCAGTCGGTCATCGGTAGCTTGGCGAGTGGCACATTATACGAGCTGTTAAAGGTCTGTATATATGAAGTGGTATGCCCGAATGTTTTGATCCGGCCCCAGAGTGAATCTTTTTTCTCCTTTGTATTGAGGCGGCCATAAGGTTCATCAATACGCGATATGTTGGTAGCCGAATAATCAAAGGACAAAGACTTTGCCAGCTCCCAACGCAGGGTGTATGCGCGGTTCCAGTTGAATATCTTATAAAATGTAGGCGGTATCACATAGCCGCTGCCGTCATTTATGTTCCGCACCTGGGTTTCCTCATTTATCCGTGTCAGGTCATTGCGCATCGTCAATGTGGACGGCAATGGATTAAAATTGAAATCCTTCACCAGGGAGAACCATTTCGATTTTGAACGGATGAACCGCTTGAATGGTTCTATTGGTTTCGACTTAATGGCATACGTATACCCCATTCCGAACCTTTGTGTCTTCAGGTCGTCCATGGCTATAGTAGGGTTATGTTTCACCTGGTCGTTGTAAGAATAGCTGAAGTCGAAATTCTTAATGCTCCATATCTTGCGTGGCTTGCTGGGTGTACCTGCGGCTGTATTACCCATTATCTTTACGTTGGTAAAGTTAAAGCTCTTGATCGATGTGAAATCCTGTGTTGCTCTCTTGATGGAGTCGCGTGCAGCAACATTTCTTGCCCGGCTCATTTCATCGTCTATCAGCACATCCGCATCATTCGGGTCATATTTTGGGTTGCTTACATTCTGTGTATATCCGGCGAAGAAAGGCAACTGCACACCCCAGCTCTTTGGCATCAGTTTGCCAAGTTGAAGATTGGTAGATGTATTATACTGAGTATAATTGTCCTGTGACCGCTGCCCGATCTTCTGGTCTATATTGCCATAGCCTGCCGTGTGCATACTGCCCGACAGGTTCACATTTCCAAGATCAGCAAGTTGCACCGCAACCTTGCCGGCTGCTGCATAACCGGCCTGGTCATTGATGCCCGCCATCCTCAATTCGTCAAACCATATTTCCGCACATTTGGGCAGGCCATCATCGCCCTGTGTGGTATTGGTCTTCTTAGGGTTCAGCATACCCAGCATTATATTTTTTGCCCCGCCGATATTCGGATTTCCAACAACAACGATCGTATTGCCCCTGGAGTCCGTGCTGTAATAAGGCACATAGGAGGCCCAACCCCGTGCATCGCGTTCTTTCTTAGCTTCCACGAGGTCCTGCAAAACGATGTTCATCTCGTTTGTGCCTGGCCACACAAGGTCTGCTGAGCTCGTTCCTGGCCGTGTCACGGTAAGCGGCATGCGGTACTCGTAATAGTTGTTGGTAAAGTCGCTGCCTATACGGATGAATGCAGCTACATCTGCATTTCTCACTTCTGGCTGGCCCACTACGGTTTCCGCGTGAATGAACATACGTAGATAGGTAAACTGGCGCATATCCACATTCACCTCCTTATAAACAGCCCTCGCATCACCGTCCTGAAGTGCACATGTTTTCAGCGAGAGCGCCCTTTCATTAAGTTGTATGGTCTGGCCAGCCGAAACAGTTGTCAACTGCCGGCTTACCCCCGGCGGTATCACATATGGTGTCGGATAACGGGAGCCGTTCTCTTCTATACTTACCGATGTCACAGTGAAGTCTGTCAGTCCTTGGTTCTGTTGTGGCATTGCCTCACCCGGTGTCGTCAGGGAATAATTGTAGTTGCGCCATTGGTTACGGCCCAGCTCGAGTGTGGCAAAGCGCAGTATAGCGCTGTCCCTCCATCCGCTCATGAACATGCGCAGGAAACGGATAGACCTGAAGTCTCCTTTGCCGCCAACTTTGTGATCATAATTCTCGATCGGTATCTTGAACTGGTACCAGCGCTCGGAGTCCGTATTTCCATTAGGCAGTTTCACAAAGCTGTTTTGCACATTGATAATGTTATTAGACCCTACCTGCATGCCCGGGGTCATATCTATTCGATACTGGAAATAGCTCTCTCCTTCATTCAGGGTATTATCCCTGTTTATATCTTCAGATTCTGGCAGGGTAGTTGAAGAGGTGGCATAAGAGGCCCTGGGATCTGTGATCGGTGAGTTTCCCTGTGGGCTGTTGTAGCGCTTGTATCGCTCCAGCACGCCCAGGCCATTGTTATTATTTACAGTATCAAAATCACTTCCCCGGAAGTAGTGATAGTCATCATTCGATGGATCGCCAAGCACTTGCTGGTATGCTGGGTTCGCAGGGCCTAGTTTCAATCTCAGCGATGTAAGGAAAGCGGAGAATTTCTTTTGCTCTGTCAGTTGACCGGGCACGGAAGAGGTATCCGGCAGACCGTCATATCCCACATCCTGTAGCGTGCGGGCTGTGTTGTCATTGTCGAATGCCCGTGTTATTTGTTGTGCAAACTTTGGCAGATAGCCCCACACAGTGGTATCCAGCTTCGTCCCGTCAAATGGGGAGGGAATCCCATTCTCAAAGAACATTCTCGAGTCTTTAAGAATGTCTTCTGACACATCACCAAGATTGAAGTACAGCGATCCACCTGCTGCTGTTGGGTTATTGATAAAAGGGTCCATTACCCAGAACTGGATGTATTCTACATTAGATGCTTCGAAGTCTGTATTATCTATTGGTCGGGTAAGTCCGCCCCATCTTGTGCTCGGGTTGGCCAGTGTGCCATCAAGGTTCACACCCGATGAGTAGGCGTTCGCATTCACATCAAAGTTGTAAGGGCCTCTTTGGTTCGGATAAAAACCTATGTCGAAAGTAGGTAGCGCATTCTGCAACGGGGGGGCGGAAAGGTTAGGGAATACATCCTGTTGCCTGATCATCCTTATGTAATGCTGGTTTGGGTCTTTGGCTACGTATGACGGCACCGTCGATCCGGGGTCTACAAGTGTAGGCTCTATCGTGTACCAGTCTATGCGTGCCCTGTTCAGGCTGTTTGCTAGCTGGTCGTCAAGTTGCGCTTCCGGATACAGCACTCTTGCATTCCGGTCAACTGCTCCAAAAGGCGTCGATGCCAGCGACCAGGCCTGTGCTGGAAATTTAAGGTCATATGCACTGCTGGTACCTTCAAAATTATCTATATAAATTGAGCCTTCCGGATCCAGTGCGTCTATTTGCTTTGGATGGCCGGGTAGTATTGCGGCCACCTCCATGTTACTGTTCAGGAACGAGGGCGCGGTCGTAGCGTATATAGGTAGTTTGTCCAGTGCGCGTGTCACCGCTGGCACTTCCGTTTGGTAGTTTGCATCCAGGCCCATTACGGTGTTCTTGATAGGGTCATCACCAAAGGAAACCTGCTGCGTAAATGGTCGCTCGTTCAGCCGCATGATGGTGCCGCCCAGGGTCAGGTTTTTATTTACATAGTAGTCCAGCCGCGCAGCCATGAAGTTCTGCTGTTGAAAACCGAATGTGGCATTGTCTTCATATTGTATGTTAATAGGCACCCCTGAGTTAAGGATACCCGTATTTATTATTTTCAACCTGCCCAGTCCGTAATCTACAGTGTAGTCCTGGTTTTCTATAAGTCGTGTCCCGCCTGCGGTTACAGATACGGAGCCCGGGGGAATATTAAAGCCGCCCAGGAATATCTCCGATGATGAAGATGATTTGTAGGTGCCCCGCATGATATACCGGTCCGTCGACTGCTGCTGTTGTGCCACTGTTTTTGTGGAGTCATAGAGTACCTGGTAGATGTATTTACGACGCAGCACCGGATCAGGAGAATTGCTTTTTGTGGAATCGGTCACTGCACGCAGCAGGTCTTTGCCAAAAGGTTCAAGCACCGGGAATATGATCTTTCCCTGCTGGGTATTTATAGTGATGCCTTCCATAAAGTCAAACACCCCATCTGGCGATCGCTCGCCCTGTGTGTTCAGCCGGTCCAGGTTCAGCAGCGAAAGGAATGGAACTCCTTCATCGGGACCTTCAGGCATGTACCGGCGTTCTCCGCCGCCCGGATCCTGGTACAGGATATTGAAAGTGAAGTTCTCTTTCGACACGCCGAAACCGCCCAGTGCATAGATATTCTTCATCATCAGCTTCCACACAGGCAGGGTAGGGCGGGAAGAAGTGCCCTTCATAAGCTTCAGGAACAATACTTTTGGATTGGTGGTATCTGGTGGCAGGTCTGCAGCAAACTCACCTACCTGGTATACCTTGCCCTTATATGTATAACGGAAAGCTACGCCAAGCACATCGTCTGAGTTTAGCTGCGTATTCAGCATGATATAACCAAGCTGTGGATTGAACGTGAACTCTGTAGCCGCAAGTTGGCGCGCCGTAGTTCTTTCAAAATCCTGCCCCTGCGTTAGTCCCAGGGCTACTGCTGCGTTTGTGGCAGCGCGCTGCAGGCGGCCGTTCGGGCTCTGCACCATTTCTGTATATAGCCTGTTTGCCCTGTTATCTGGTAGTCCGCCGCGGATACCACTGTTCGGATTCGCCATTTGGTTCAGGTAGGGGTCACCCTCGCCAAGGTCCATAAAGCAAAGCACATCGCGAACGCCATTTACTGTACCGTTGCGGTTCGTAACCCAGACTTCCACTTTGCTGATAGTGATCTGCGAATTGATGATAGGAAAATCGGCAAGTGCTTTATTGTAATTGTCACGAAAGTATTGCGCCAGCAGGAAGTCTTTATTTTCCTCATAGTTGTTTGCCTTTATGGCTATCTGTTGTGCCTGCGCTCCGCCTTGCACAGTAAGGCTCTTGCGTTGCGATTTCTGTTGAGATAGCACAGCGGTCACCCACAGCTTGCCAAACTGCAGTTGTGTTTTCAATCCAAATAGCGATTGCACGCCGCTGATCAGGTTGCTCTTAAGCGGAAAGCTCACGTTTCCCGCTTCTATCTTTTTGAGCATCTCATCTTCCTTGCCGCTGTAATCCAGTTTCTGCACATTTTGGTAGTCGAAGGTTGCCTTGGTGTTGTTGCTGATGTTAAGCTTCAGTTTATCGCCCACCTGTGCCAGCAGGTTGATGTTCATCTGCATATCAAAGTCGAACACACCATACTTCTGCGCGCGCTGGGTAAGCGTGGGGTTCTTGATGTTCTGCCAGTTTCCGCCAAAGGTCACGTCCACGTTGCCCTGTGGTTTTACCGATATGGTATTGCTTCCGAAGATGCGGTCAAACAGACCCTCTTTATACATCTGCGGCAGCTCGGGGGTTTTATTGAACAACATTAGCGCGTCCAGTCTGCGTGCCCAATACGCGTCTTCGTCCCGCTTGCCCTGGTACTTAGTGTATTCATCCAGCGTCAGGTAGGTGGGGTTGCGCATGAACTCACGGCCTATCTGGTCATTGAAATAATACCGGTTAGAGTCCGCGTCATACACAATATTTGAACGCTCGTTTTTCGGATCGGCCAGGTCAATGCTCTTCGGGCGGCGGTAGTCCGTCACAGGCTCACCGGTCTTGTCGTGCAGCGGAAAGTGCAGGGAATCATTGATGTCTTTTATCGGAACGATAACCGGTTTTTTAGTGGTCGGAGTATCCGCTGGGTCAAAATAATCGTAATAGGTACGGAAGCCCCTTGCTCCGGCATTCGCAATCACGAATCCCAGTGCAATGATCACAACAAGCTTGTATCCAAAATTACTCCTACCCTTCAATGTTCGTTTCCTTTATAGTAAACAAAGGAATAAAATAAGTAGCTTATTTTATTCCTTTGCATCCTTTGTTTTTACCCATTCAAATCCATCCCACTTTGCTTTAGTCGTCATATTTTTGACTCTTGCTCAGCAGGTAACTCATTCTACTTCACCCTCTCCTTCCGGAGTTCACGCCAGTGAAGGACCGAAGCTCGAGGGGAGAGGGCTCACAATGCCCTCAACGCCTGTTTGATAAGTTCTTCAACTGTTAATGAGGACGCATTATCTATTTTCTTTATAGCGCTTTCGGCCACATTCCGGTTTATGCCAAGATTTACCAAGGCTATTAACGCATCTTCCTGCATTGTATTGTGCACCACAGGCGCTGATGCAGATGTATTTTTCGGTTTCTGTAGCTTGCCTTTTAGTTCTAATATGATCCGTTGGGCAGTCTTTCCTCCTATTCCCTTCACCCGCTCCAGCGTTTTGTTGTCCTCGCCCGATACAGCTCGCTCCAGTTCACCCGTATTAAGAGAGGATAATATGATGCGCGCAGTGGCAGCGCCCACCCCGTTTATATTAAGCAACTGCCGGAAGGTGTGACGCTCTTCTTCATCGGCAAAGCCATACAATACCCACGCATCTTCCCTTACCTGGAGGTGAGTATAAAGGCGGCAGTTGATCAATGGTTGTATCACCGCATAGGTCTGTAGCGTGATCTGTAGCTCATACCCCACGCCATGTACATCCATATACAGCACCGACGGCGACTTATACGTTAGGTTTCCCTCTAAATATGCAAACATATAGTATATTTATTTACTGCCCGGCAATAGCTAAATGGATAGTTCATGGTGAGCCCTGTCACAGTGAGCGTAGCCAAACTGCGTACCATGACTGCTGAAATAAACAACTATTGCTGAAGCCATTATGCAATAAAAATGGTATGATTGCTCATACCGCCGGAAAGGTACAAAAATAATGGGAGTTTTGGGTTGAAACGACAGATATACCCGGTGCGATCGCATTAAAATTTACAAACCCGAAGGGTGGACATAAATACAAAATCCAGTTTCAAAAACGCATCAAAACTCCCGGGGATGTAGATCATTTTACCACCTATGCCATTTTTACTTCACCCCCTTCGGGCTTCTGAATCAAGTGTACCGATCCCGAAGGGATCGCATATCTATAGTAAATAACCCGCATTGATAATACGATGCCGAAGGTATCGAAAGCCACACTCAAGACAATTAACGGCTCTCCCACCGGCGCAAGGGTTATGACCACTATAAATCAAACCGATTCCCCTATAACTAAAAGGTGTTGGAGCGTGTTATTTTGCTTATTACCTTTGTGATAGAATAAGCATTTTTTCTATCCTCATCGAGTCAAATCTTACGATCTGCAATCCATGAACCCGCGATTCAGAAGTGAGCAGGAAATGAGCAACTTTTGAGCAACTTTTGAGCAATAAATGAGCAATAAATGAGCAATAAATGAGCAATTATTTTTTCTTACTTGCTTGATTATCAACAATAAAATGTGCAAAAGTATTTTTTTTACGAGAGTGGGCAATTCCAAAGGTTACACTGAGATCATGAAGATCATTTGATCATAAAAATCATACTTCAGACACTAGAGCTTTTTATAAGTACTCACTTCAGCCGGATCAAAGATGCCATCATTGTCCTTATTCTGTTCCAGGTATTTTACAATAGCTGCCTGGGTCGCGTGATAGTCAATTGCATGCTCCTTAATCCCGGCAAGTTGGAATTCTTTGTTGCTCACTTTGCGCAATTCAAATAGATAATAACCTTCATCAGATACGTCATCCTCAGGAGTGTAATAGCATAAAAACGTTCTGCTGCCTACAGTGCTTAGGATCACTTGATGCATTTTACCTTGGTCAGCTTTACCGTTCCCATCATCGTCATAACATTTCATATTACCTTTCTTTTCACCTTTCTCCAAAAAATAAATGTCTTTGGCCTTCCCTTCCTTATCAAACGCCTGCCACTTCCCGGCCATCCACTTCGGAACATCATAACTACCATCATCAATGCTGTTTTTCGTAAGTACGGGGCATCCGGTAAGTACCAGCATCATAAGGATCAAACTATAAATAGCAAGTTGTTTCATGAGTATTTTATTAAAGTGTTTAGATAGACAAAAGTTATCACTATTATTTCTTTGTTTCCTGCTAAGGCCGTTATCAAATTTATGGCAAAGCCGGCACTATAATATTCCCGTGGGCTTGTTTTATATGCGATTATTTCATAAAATTAAGAAAGGTGGTATCATGCTATATACAGCAACTGCTGTATTTTAAATAGAATATTCATACGCTTCTTCCTCGCAATATTAGACCAGTGCGCAGAAAATCGTATATTTACAGTTGAAAAATTCAGTATACATGACAGTGCACTCATTTCAGGAGCATTTTGACAGTCTAATAGATAGGGAAGTGACCATAGAACCCAAAGACTGGATGCCCGATGATTACCGTAAAACATTGATCAGGCAGATATCACAACACGCCCACAGCGAGATCGTAGGCATGCTGCCAGAGGGCAACTGGATAACACGCGCACCGAGCCTTCGCCGCAAAGCAGTGTTGCTGGCAAAGGTGCAGGACGAAGCCGGCCATGGCCTGTACTTATATAGTGCAGCAGAAACACTCGGTGTTACCCGCGATACCCTATATGATCAGTTACACACTGGTAAAGCCAAGTACTCCTCTATATTCAATTACCCCACGCTTACCTGGGCCGATATGGGCGCCATTGGTTGGCTGGTTGATGGTGCAGCCATTATGAACCAGGTGCCGTTGTGCCGCACGTCATATGGTCCCTATGCAAGGGCCATGGTTCGAGTATGTAAAGAAGAAAGCTTTCATCAGCGCCAGGGCTTTGAGATCATGCTTACTTTATCAAAAGGAACGGACATACAAAGGAAACTTGCGCAGGATGCGTTCAACCGTTGGTGGTGGCCGTCACTCATGATGTTTGGCCCGCCGGATGCCGAAAGCCCGCATACCGAACAAAGTGTAAGATGGCGCATTAAACGCCTCACCAATGATGAGCTCCGTCAGAAGTTTGTGGATGTGACCGTTGAGCAGGCTAAAGTGCTCGGTCTCACGGTTCCGGACAAAGATTTGAAATGGAACGAGGAGCGTGGACATTTTGATTTTGGCGCCATCAATTGGGAAGAGTTCTGGAACGTAGTAAAAGGAAACGGCCCATGCAATAAACAGCGCCTCGAGACCCGCAAAAAAGCGTGGGAAGATGGCAAGTGGGTGCGTGATGCAGCAATGGCTCATGCCGAAAAAAGGAAAGCACGTAAAGCAGCGGCAAAGGCGGCTTAAAGTTATAAATATAAGTACGGAAATAAGAGGGCGTTACAACTCCCCTCCTGTTTTTCCGGTGCCCGCTAGGGCACGACCGATGGTAAGATGATTGGAGCTTGCTCCAATTCGGGGTGGTTGACTCACGAGGAACAAGTGCGCAGTTAAGACTATTTGTATCGAAAAATAAACAACAAGAATGAGTAATACCAACAAAAGTGAATGGCCTTTATGGGAGGTGTTTATCCGCAGCAAAGCTGGCCTTGACCACAAACACGCAGGCAGCCTGCATGCCGCAGATGCACAAATGGCTATTGAAAATGCCCGCGATGTATACACTCGCCGCATGGAAGGCGTAAGCATATGGGTAGTAGAAAGCAGTAATATTCATGCCTCCGACCCCGATGAAGCAGATTCTCTCTACGATCCTGCAAACGATAAAATATATCGTCACCCCACTTTCTATAACCTGCCTGATGAGGTAAAATACATGTAGGCAAAAGTTCTTTTAATGAGCAATAAGAAATCCCTTTTAGACTATACATTACGGCTCGCCGATGGCGGACTGATACTTGGACATCGCCTCGGCGAATGGTGCGGGCATGGACCGGTGCTCGAACAGGATATTGCACTTACCAACACCGCCCTGGATCACCTCGGCCGTGCTCGTAGCCTCTATCAGTATGCTGCTGAACAATTCAATCAGCTGCCAGCTGATCAGAAAACCAATGTATTTACATCCGTTTCGATACAGAACATCATCAGCTCCGGAGCAAGCATTGACGAAGATGATCTGGCCTATCTGCGTGATGGATGGGATTTTCGCAACGAGCTTCTTTTGGAGCAGCCTAATATCGACTGGGCATATACTGTGGCACGCTCGTTTTTTTATGATACTTTCAATTACTTTTTCTTCACTGCACTCGAAAAGAGTAAGGACGCAAGCATTGCTGCAATAGCCGAAAAATCGTTGAAAGAGGTTACCTACCACCTCCGCTGGAGTAGTGAATGGGTAGTGCGTCTTGGTGATGGTACAGATGAAAGCCACGCACGTATGCAAAAGGCGGTTAACGAACTTTGGATGTATACCGGCGAAATGTTCATCATGAATGAAACAGATACGTCAATGGTGGGCGAAGGCATAGGGGTTGACCTTGCCGCGATCAAGCCGCTATGGATGGCGCGCGTAAGGGCGGTACTTGAGGAAGCGGCGATAGACATTCCGGCAGATGCGTGGATGCAGCAGGGCGGCAGGGAAGGACGTCATTCCGAGCATCTGGGATATATACTGGCTGAGCTGCAGTTCATGCAGCGTGCATATCCTGGAATGGAATGGTAAAATTTTACGCTTAGTTTTCCGTTATACAATTCAATACTACCCCACGGATGATCATATCCCTAGTCTTACCTTGTTACAATCCACCGCCAGACTGGGATAAAATTGTTTGTGAGCACTACGCTGCCTTTGCAGAGAGCATTCCTGAAACATTGGAGCTGGTGGTCGTGCTGGATGGTAAGAGTATGAATGTTACCGGTCAATCATTGCAAGCTCTGAAGCAGAATATCTCCCGGCTCACGGTGGTGGAGTATGCGGAGAACAGGGGTAAGGGATATGCGATCAGGCAGGGCGTTGCTAAGGCAGCAGGGAATATCATTATTTATACCGATGTCGATTTTCCTTATACCGCCGCAAGCATGGGTGATCTTTGTGATCGGCTGAAGCGTGATGAATGCGATGTTGCCGTAGGTGTGAAAAATGATGCTTACTATTCGCATGTACCATTTGTCAGGCGGATTATCTCCCGCTGGCTAAGGTTTGTGGTACGGGTTTTTCTTTCCATGCCGATCACGGATACTCAATGCGGCTTAAAAGGTTTCAAGCGGGTCGTGGCCCCACTGTTTTTGCAAACAACTATAGACAGGTACTTGTTCGACCTGGAATTTGTGCGCAACTGCTATAAAAGCAAAAAATACCGTGTGGTGCCTGTGCCGGTTGCGCTCAACGAAAATGTCCATTTCCGGAAAATGAATTTTCGTATTTTATTGCCTGAAATGCTCAATTTTGTCAAGTTGCTTTTTAAATAATGAATAGATTAGAACGCAACGTTTGGTTAGTGGCAGCAATAATATTTGCGGTCGTCGCTACCATATATACGTTGTCCTATATTGTAATAGAACCTGCGCACATACTCCCGGATATTGGTGGCGATGGCGCCAAGAATAATTTTACCTACCTGTATCATTCGTTGTTCGGCTCTGCTACTCACCGGAATTACTGGTTCGATGGGATGAATTACCCTTACGGTGAGCACATCGTTTACACCGATGGTCAGCCCTTATTATCAGTCTTATTCGCATCTGCAAAAAATGTGACCACCGGCCAGGCTCTGACCGTATTGTGGCGGCTCATCGGCCTCAGTTATGTATTGGCCATTGTTTTTGTTTACCGCATACTTACTCACTTCAAAGTGTCGCCGGCACCATCAATTGTGTTTGCAGCCGCTATTGTCATTATCTGCCCTCAGATCCTTTGCCTGGAAGGGCATTATGCACTGGGTTATACTTGCATCATCCCTATGTTGTTTTACTGGACAATATTGTATCATCAGCAGCGCAGCTTCCGTTATTGTGCTTATGTTTTTGTTATGGGTGTTGTTACGGCGTTTTTACATCCATACTACATGGCAGTGATCCTGGTATGGGTAATGTGCTACAGCCTGGGGTATTTTATTTTCATAAAGCAGGCGTGGCGCGACAAAGTAAAACATACCTTACCCCTTTTTGTCAGCGCAATAGCGGTTTTTCTGTTGGTAACAGTAATAATGAAATGCACGGATCCAACCACCGACCGGCCGCAGACTCCCTTTGCTGACAGGTCAATGTATACCACCCCACACAAGCTATTTACCTCCTATTATTCTCCGGCATGGCGCCGGGCTATAGATATGAGGCTGGTTTCCAGGGTGAGTACCGGAGGTGAAGGGTTCGCGTATATAGGTATTGTATCCGCGGTAACGATAGTGTTATCAATGCTCTTTTTCGGAATAAGCAAGCTCAGGAAAAAGGGGGGTGACGATATCACACCCGAAGTATTCTCGCCGATATGGCTGTTTATAGCGTTTGTCGTCCTTATTCTCAGCATGGGGATACCATTTATCTGGAACATGGAATGGTTGATGGATTATTTTTCGGTGTTCAAACAGTTCAGGACACTGGGCCGGTTTGCCTGGATATTTTATTATGTCATTACCATTTACAGCGCTGTGGTCATTCATGCGTTGTCCAAACGGTTAATAGCGGGTAAAAAAGTATTCTATGGATATTCATTGCTTATCCTGGCCTTGTGCATATGGGTTTATGAAGCGCGCGGGTATATCCGTTTTTCGCGGCATTTATCTCGGGAAGCTGCCTATCACTATGACGTGATGTACTCAAAGCATGAACAGAACTGGGAGTCTTTTTTGAAAGAAAAACATTTTAAAAGGGAAGATTTTCAGGCGATTTTGTTGCTGCCTTTTTTTCATATCGGCACCGAGAAATTATGGATCGGAGATCCTGGCTGGCTTAACACCCTCGGGACAAGAGCGGGATTACAATTGCACTTGCCCATGATAAATGTGATGATGTCCCGGTCTTCATGGTCGGTGGCGCAAAAGCAGGTGAAGGTTATAGCCGGACCCTTTTCGGATAAGTCAATATTGCGCGATATCAAAAGCAACAAGCCTTTTCTATTGTTTTCAATGAACAAAGATTTATTGGCAATAGATCAGGATTATCTGCTTGGATCCTCTGATCTTATCGGTGATTTCTCCGATGGAAAGGTATATGCCTTATACCCTGAACGACTGGCGGCTAATGACAGAAGGCAATCGGACAGCGTGAAGCGGATCATACCTTTTATGAGGTCCGCTGACACATTTCTGACCACCAACGACACGCGGTATATTGATCATTTTGACAAAGGCGCTGCAAATGAGCATCTTGCCGGAACTGGTGCTGGAGATTATCTGAAACAGGACAGCAGCCTTATTGCAACTATACCGGTACATGAAACCAGGGATAGTGTACCTTATGAATTTTCTTGTTGGTTCCTTCTTGCAAAAGAAGATTACAAGTCACCGCAGTTGGTCCTGGAGTGTTATAGCGAGGCGGGTAAATTGATAAGGCCCATACAGATATCTGCAAATGAAAGCGTAGATAGCCATGGTATGTGGTTCCGGGCATCGAGATATTTTAATATGCCATCAGGTTGCCGGTATATAAAGTGTATCTTACATGATAAGCAAAATCGTAGCTATGTAGCAATGGATGAACTGTTGTTGTGTCCTGCGGATGCGCTGGTAATTTCCAACGCAACAGATGGTACTATAATGGTGAATAATCATGTATTTAAGACAGCGAAGCAATAACCATGGGAGCAGTGAGTAAAGAACAGATTTATGAGTGGCTTTCGAGCGTCACTGATCCTGAGGTGCCGGCGCTTACGATACTGGACCTTGGAATAGTGCGTAAAGTAGAAGTAAGCGGAGCGGGGAGTGAAACGGTGGCGACAGTATATATTACGCCTACCTACAGCGGTTGCCCGGCTATGGATGTTATATCCCTGGGTATCCGTATGGCATTGGTGAGTCGCGGTATCCGTAAAGTGGTGATTGAACCGCAGTTAAGCCCGGCATGGACAACAGACTGGATGACGGAGGAAGGAAAAGCAAAATTGAAAGCCTACGGTATAGCGCCCCCAAACAGGAAGGCTTTTCAGCCACTAGGGTTGTTTGAAGAAGACTGTGTAGCTTGTCCCCGTTGTGGCTCAGACGAGACAGAGCTTGTAAGCCAGTTCGGTCCTACCTCGTGCAAAGCGCTATACAAATGCCTTTCCTGTAAAGAGCCTTTTGAACATTTCAAGTGTCATTAACTTAGCCGGGTATAGGTTGCATATATTGACCATTGCGTGTTGTCTATTTTACCGGCTTACTTCGATCAAAACTGACGACTATTATGTATGAAAATAAATTTCAGCCGGTTGCCCCTTTACGGGTCTTTTATAAAAGGATATTAAAAAGCCTTTTTGTAGCTGTGGTAATTTTATCACTTTGTCTTGGCATCGGCATTCTTGGTTATCATTATGTTGCGCAAATACCGTGGATAGATGCGGTACATAATGCATCGATGATATTAAGCGGCATGGGGCCTGTGGCAGAAGTGAAGAATTTCGGGGGAAAGATATTTTCTTCGGCTTACGCGCTTTTTAGCGGGGTTGCTTTCATTACCAATGTTGGCTTTTTGCTCGCGCCTGCAGCTCACCGGTTCTTCCATAAGTTGCACGTAGATGATGCCGATGTCGAAGATGGCGATTCGGAGTGATACTAATGAACAACAGTCTTAACTGTGCCATAGGCAGCACCATTGCTCATCTTTACCAGGTACATGCCCGGTAATAGGTTCAACCCATTGATGGTATTAGTTGCTTCACTGTCTATCAGCGTCACATCTTCCCTATGTATTTCCCTGCCCTGCATATCGTAGATGCTGATGTGATACATGCCGGGTGGCGCTGCTCTTGACGCCAAAGTGATATGGGAAGAGGTACTGTTGCCAATGACCTTAAGTGCGAGTACATTCTTATCAATCCTGGTCACATTAACCGGGAAAGTGGTGGTAAAGATGTTATCGAGATACCAAATGCTGCCAGTGCTGTTATCAGCAGTATACCTGAAAGCAACATATAGCGGTGTCAGGGATTTGAAGGGTGTCAGGTTTGCAACGTGTGTCACCCAATCGGCAGAGTCGTCGTTCCCGAAAGTAGGACTCAGCGTGCTGGTAATATCTAAAAAAGTACCTCCGCCAAGGGTGTCGAATACCATGCTATCAGATGAGATGAACATCGACACCTTGCCGCCAAGATTTATTTTCGTTGTTTTAGTGTCGAAATGCAGGTAGATGTCGCCGGGATAGTCGGACAGATCCATTCCGGGAGAAACGAGGTATGAGGTGTCTAGATGATAACTGGGAGGAGTGCCCCATACATTGGTGCAGCCAATACCATTTGTTCCCCATCTCCCATTTCCAGGAGCACAAGTCCACTGACCGTCTGGAATTGTTGCCGCTATCGGGTTGAAATACGACCAGTCTGATGGAAAGCCCGAAACTACCGAACAGGACCCATTGAAACCCTCTGTCATATAATTGGGTTGGGCATTCGCTGCCAGAGTAAATATGGTGAGGACTATACAGGGTATTATTCTTTTCATAGCAAAAACTATTTTCGGAAAGCGGTTCAACAAAATAAGTAAACAATTACATCACTAACTAGGTTTGCGTATTAATTTTCTAAAAATTAAATAAATATAAAGCGTAATGTATATAATTCTAGTACCTCTCTCTGCTCTAATAGACGAAGAATTTAGAGCAAATGTTAGTAATTTAGGAAAATATTTGCCCGTTCCTAACGTTTCTCGCTCCAGTCTCGTCAATCAAATTGCAACCGAAGGTTTATTTGGCTGAAAGATGAATTAAACTAATATAATACGTTGCCGGAAGTAATGGACATACGCAGCAAAGTTTCTGTTTCAGAAAAGAGTTTACCGGTAGGTGAGCTCAGTATACTGATACGGGATTGTATTGCCAAGTCCCCAAGTGCGCAGAAGAAGTTATATGACCTCTATGCACCCGCCGCATATGGTGTGATCAAACGGTATTTATACGCCGATGAGTTTGCCGCGCAGGAAGTGCTTAATGATTCATTTTATAAAATACTCACCAAGCTGGATCAGTATTCTTTCCAGGGCGTGTTCGAAGGATGGATCAGGCGGATCGTGGTGAACACAGTAACGGACTATCTGCGTAAGAATATCAAAGACAACAAGTCCAGCAAAGAAGTGCAGGAAGATGATGCCTTCATAAACAGTGAATCGGTAGAGAAAATTTCACACAAAGAGTTGTTGAATGTAATACAAACAATACCGGATGCACAGCGGGTGGTTTTTAATCTGTATGTGTTCGAGAATTATTCGCATAAAGAAATAGCAGCACTATTAAACCTGACGGAGAGTAACAGCAGATGGTATCTTAACGATGCCAGGAGGAGATTGAAAGAAAAATTAAATTTTATTCTGTAGTAATCGAATAACGATGGAAAAGAACTTTAACAACATTGATGACCTTTTCAAGGAAGAGCTTGGTGGCTACACCGAGACTCCGCCTCCCATGGTATGGGACGCGCTTGAGAAAAGGTTGCAGGGAGATGATAAACGACGGGTGTACCCGTATCGTTGGCTATGGTATTTCAGCATAGTTGCCTTTGTCGTATTGCTCGGCTCGTCTATTGCATGGATGATGGGCGGTCGTTCGCTTCCGGCTAAAACAGCCGCGATCGCGGGCACAAAAGCAACCACGCCGGCAACCTCCGGAGCTGATAATGCAAACCAGCCAGCCACAACTGCTATTAATAGTGAAATGCCAGTAGCCGGGCACACTAAGAAAGGCCAGCACACATCAATGAATATACTTGCTTACAATACAAATAATAACAGGAGCCGTAGATCGAAACACATCACTAACAGTAAAATTCATACAGCTCAATATAGCAGGGAGAACAAGACTGTACCCGGGTCCAGGCCAACTAACGATGATCTTTATGCAGACACTGACGATGATCAATATATAGTGGGCGGAACCAGTAACCGCAAACAAAATTATGATGTTCCGGTGGCGAGTACTAATTTATATATTACCAAATCGCGTAGCCAGCACAACATTCGTGTTGCTGAAACGGATCCAACGGAAACCGCGCATGAAAACAGTTATGGCAATTATACTGCGGTAAGTAAGTCGGCAGCTGCCTCTGTTGCGAACGCACACTATGATATAGATCTTGATGATGCCAGCGCAGAGACCGAACCATCAGCACATCATGCTGCTCGTACTGTGCACCATGCGCAGGTAGCGAAGCGCACAAACACTGGCATAGCGCAGAATTCACGTGTGAGCCGCACAAAACGTCAAGAAACAGTTGTTGCAACAACAAAGACGCCAAAACACATCGCAACCAGTTCTGTAGCTTCAAATCAAACACCTGATGCAACGGCATCTGTTGCTGCGGTAAACACAAAGAGACATGGTAAGCGTCACAGTGCTGTTGTAGCACCTCAGCAGCCCGAACATGGGCTGGCTAGTGTAAATGCGGCCCGGCAGAATGACAAGCCGGCCTCGGGGCAAAATATGGCAGCCGACCAGACTGCGACAGACAAGAAAGTTGCCGGCGCAACCACATCTGCCCCCACACCGGCAGCATTAGTTCCTGCAAAAACTGAGATCAGCGAAAAGACTGCCACGAAAAAAACAGCACCTGCCGTTGTTACCCCAACCGCAACTTCATTGCCTGTTGCCGCTAATGCTCCTAAATCAACGCATCGAAATAAAGCATATGCAGATCAAAATAATAAATCACAATCGGCCCCGGTTGTCGCTACAAATCCGGTAGCAACGAATACTGAAAAGATCGGTGAGCTTAAATCCAGGGAAGACGAAACGCCAAAAACTAAAGTGGTTAAAGCGACAAAAACAGAAGTTGCAAAAACTGAAACAAGAGTTACTCGTCCCGCAAATCACAGCAGCGAGCCGAAAACTCCAGTTGTAGCAAAAACAAAGACTCCTGCAGAGCCAAAAGCTCCGGTGAATCAATACGCCGCTGGAAAGAGTGTAAAGACAATAAAAACGCCAGTCGCAAAGGAGGAAGCTCCTGTAATTGCTGCAAAGCAACCTATAGCGGTCAAACCAGCGAAAAAAGCGGAGCGCAAAACAAAGGTCGCTAAACGCACTCCATCACCTGTGCCGGCAACCGTGGTTGCAACATCAGTAAATGAGAAAGGTAAAACAGGGGCTGGAGCAAAAGAGGATAACAACAGCGAAAAAATTGTGGCTGTGAAAAAGGTTGCAGAGCGCAAAACCCCAGTACAGAAAACAACATTGCAGCCCAAAGAAGTTAAGCAGGATGATGTGGCTATGACTACGGTTGATAAGCCAGTTGCAACCAGGGAGGCTAAGTCGCCTAAAAAGGAAGCTTCAAGAAAAACGGGCGCTAACTCAGGCAAGACACCAACTCCGGCTATAGTTCCGCCGGTGCATACATACAGCAGCAGTATACCTAAACGTAGCGTGGAGGATGAAAGTGTGATGATCGACAATCTGAAAGTGAGCAATTTTGAAGCAAAAGAATCATTAACTGCTAACTCCAACGAATTAATTCCGGGTACTTTCAAAAACGATAACGAAGTTGATAAATCAAAAGCCGCTGGTGCGGAAGCAAAGATCGAACCAGCTGACAGTACTGCCAAACACCATTTCTTCTCTAAAAAATTTGAAGCAGGTGTAAAAGGTGGTTTTGAAACAGGATTTAATGCAAGGGCAGCAAACAAGCTGGTGATCGAACCATACGTGCAATATAATCTCTCCGATAAGTTCTCAGTACTTACACAACCATCTCTAAAAATATCCAACGTGAGCAAGATGAGTGTAGGAGAGACAAGTTCTTATTATGATGCAGGCAATGGAACATATACGCAGACAGCCAGCGGCGCAGTTTATCTTATAGCTTATGTAGGAACCTCCAGTGTAATTACCCAATTCATGTTGAGAAAATATCGTCTTACTTATGATTCCATTGTCAAATCGTATAGTGTGGGTGGGACCTACGTAGAGGCAGAATTGCCCCTGTTGTTGAAATACAATATTGGCAAAGGCGTCTCTGTGTATGGTGGTGCAAATGCTGTCTTTAGTAAATACACCAGTATCAGGGAGAATACAAACAAATACAATGGCAATTTCAATACAATGACCTTTTTGCCTGCCAGCGTAACGGGTAATGATACTTTACCCATTACCGCCAATCTAAAGCTTCCCGGTACCCCGATATCGCAATATGGAGGACCACTGTATCCTTCTCAGCAAGGTACTATACTTCGCCTCGGTTATATGCTGGGCTTCAGCTACGAGTACAAAAAACGCTGGCTGTTTGATGCACTTGTGCAGCAGGCTATGGTAAAACCAAACTACGAAGCCGGAGTTAATACCAACGCGCCACTATCAATGCCTTACTTCCGTTTAACACTCGGATATAAACTAACTAAGTAACTAAAGAAATCTATACCTTTTTTGACGCAACCTAAACCCTATCGAAACGCGAAAGGAGCCTCTTATGAAGAGGCTTTTTTGTTGCCGGATGTTTATTAATTCTGTAGTACCCGCCAGTTGTTGATCTTCAGCAACTCAAAAAAGGTTTCCTCTTCGATCTCGCGCACGCATCCCGGTTGCAGGTTGCCCAGTTCCAGGTCTTCTATCGACAGCCTTATGAGACGAACACATCTGTGTCGCAGAGCTTCAGTCATTTTGCGCACCTGGTGAAACTTACCTTCCGTCAGTGTAATAGTAAGCCACGTATGGGGGCCATATTCTTTTTGCTCTCTCTTGAGAGAGAACAGATCAGCCGGTCTTTCTACAATATCAACCTCGCAAGGCGTAGTTGTCCAGTACTCACCACCCCTTATGCGGATACTTACACCCGTCCTGAGTAATTGCACACTTTCGTCAGTCACTTGGTCTCTTACCTTTACCAGGTACGTACGTCTGTGCGGCATCAACCCTTGGAACAATAATTTTGTCACCCGTTTATTGGTCGTAAGTATCAGCAAGCCCTCAGACAGATTGTCCAATCTCCCGATAGCATGAATGCCTTCAGGGAACTGAAAGTCCAGATCTCCAAGCAGGCCCACATTATGCGAGCTCACAAACTGGGAAACCATATTGTATGGCTTATTGATGATAAAATAACGGTGGCCTGTCTCGCTCATTGCTGGTGAAGCAAAGATACAAATGCGAAACTTAAAAGAGTGGTTGTTTACAATGCTCCGTCATATGCTTTTTGCAGAGTTGCAATATCTATTTTTCTCATTTTCATCATGGCCTCCATCGCTCTTTTTGATTTTACAGGATCCGATCCTGCTATGAGCCCTGGCAAGGCTGTTGGCACTATCTGCCATGAGAGACCATATTTGTCCTTAAGCCAGGAGCACATACTTTCTTCACCGCCTTCTGTTAGCTTTTCCCAGTAGTAGTCTACTTCGTCCTGGTTTTCACAGTTCACTACAAGCGATATAGCTTCTGTAAATTTGAATATCGGCCCGCCGTTCAGAGCTATGAATTCCTGGCCAAACAGGGTAAACGTGGCTACCATTACTGAGCCTTTTGGTCCCGGCCCGGCATCGCCGTAGCGGCTCACAGATCCTATTTTTGAATCCTTGAAGACAGAAGTATAAAAATTTACAGCCTCTTCGGCATTATTGTTGAACCATAAGAATGTAGTTATCTTTTGCATAATGGCTTATTTATTTGTGATGAATAAATATTATTTACGAAACTCATGCCGTGGGTGAAAACCCGGCAATCGAAATCGTTCAGCAGCTCTTGTTATTTCTTCTTTTTCAAGCCTGCTTTGGCAACGTTCTGCGCTACCCTGAATTTTACTATTTTCGCTATCAGCGCCAGTGGTAGCGGCTTGTCGAACGGGAACTGAACGGTTCCTTTTGAAACCTTGTAGCTGGACAGATCATTGCTGAATTCTTCTATGCCCGATCCCTTGGGGTAAAAGCCAATGTGCCGTGTGTGGGCGGCATACCAAACCAGCATACCGCTTAGTTTGAAAGCGGGCATTCCATAGCTGATCATTTCTTCTGCTTTTGGTGCAGCCTTTTTAATGGTCGCACGAATTTGTTCCAGCAATTCCCTTACAGCTGCAGGCTGGTCAGCGATATAGCTATCTACGTTATCGTATGGCATACAGTAGTTTGATACGCGAAAATACTCCTGGCAAGATAATAAAAAGGGGAAGAAAGCGACTATTAGCGGGTGGATAGCGGCGTTATTGTTTGATGATCAGGTTGCCTGGGATATTAAGGAGCAATACTCACAATACATTTGATGATCTAATTTGTACCTTTGTTTTACATATTTCAGATCTTCAACACAGTACCATGAAAAAGAAGTTACTATTCGCTGCTGCGCTCATCATTATTGCAGCAAATGCCATTGCTAAAGAAGGCGTATACATTGAATTCAAGCTTTCCGGCGGTAAGTTTTCCGGCACGAGCAAGACTTATTCATCAGACGGGAATACACGCTCGGAAATGAGTATGATAAGTCCGTCCTTACCTGCACCCATCAATACGGTCACCCTGGTGCTTAGCAATGCCCTTCACATGATCTACACGATCAATGAAAAAGACAAGACCTATTCAGAGATGTCAAGCGATGGCAAATCAGTTCAGAAAGAGGGTGAAGGGGACTATGAAGTGACCGTGGTAGGAAAAGAAATGGTAAATAATTACAACAGTATTCATGTAAAAGTGCGTTATAAAAGCTCCAAGCATGAAACCGAAATGTGGCTTTCAAAGGATGTAGTTGGTTGGGCCAATTATACGTCGGTCAGGAACCAGTACCTCACCGGATCAAAGTTGTTTGAAGCAATGAAGGCCAAGGGCGCTGAGGGTTTTGTCGTGCGTATGCTGGTGAATGGTGCTGGTGAAAACATACAAATGGACCTGGTAAAAGCAGAAAAGAAAAGCCTTGATGAGTCGCTGTTCAGCCTGGGCGGATATACAAAAACTGCACGCACTCCGGTTTTTGGAAGTATGGACATGGAGGCGCTAAAGAAAATGACGCCGGAAGAAAGGCAGCAGTACATTAAAGAAATGCAGGCGAAGTATAAGCAACAGCAGCATTAAAATTCAATTAGGATATTTGTCCACTGCAGGGTATATATCATCCTGCCTCCACATCTGTTTAAATTCAGTTAAATCAAGCCCCGGCCCGGTTCTCCGCCGGGCTTGATTTTTCATCAAGCATTTGCAACCTACCGACTGGTGTAGGCCACGGCATGCTTTTATTATATATTCCTTTAGTTTTTCATCATGTCGCAGAAATGAAAGTCTGTAGCATATGGTGAAATATCTGCTGAGAGAAAAGGAAGGAATATTCCTCCAGGCGAAAATGAATGGAAATGGAAACGCAGAAATTAGTTATCACCAGCCCGGCCTACAACAATGAAGGCGCGATCCCGGAAAAATATACTTGTGATGGTGAGGGAATAAATCCTCCTTTTGAAATAGAGCGGTTGCCTGAAAATACGGTCACCCTAGCAATGATAGCTGAAGATCCGGATGCCCCGAATGGTACGTTCATGCACTGGGTTGTTTGGAATATGGATGCAGTCAACAGCATCAAAGAAAATAGCAAGCCAGGAATAAGCGGGAAAAATGGCGCCGGCAGAACTGGTTACTATGCGCCTTGCCCGCCAGACGGTACGCATCGATACTTCTTCTATGTCTATGCGCTCGATACTGATCTAAACCTGCCTGGAAATGCAGACAAGATGTTGCTTCAACGCGCTATGCGTGGTCACATACTTGCCCAGGGGAAAATTATGGGACACTACACAAGGAAATAGCAATGCACATCGGATGATCCCTTGAAATTAAGAAAGCCCCGCTTTCGCGAGGCTCCAATTTTTTATTGAACAAAATTGCATGCTATGGATAAGCGATCCTCAGAGCTGTTCCACTGGCTCCGCGATATACATTTTCAGAAAGCGCGCGGGTATGGAATGGTGGCAATCCCACAGCCATTAGCTCAAACAGGCGTCCCCCAAGGTTCTCATCGCTGCTCTCTTCTACGCCCATCTGCGTGCCGAGTGCGTTATAATAGCCGTGCATCAATTCGTGGAAAAGAGCTACCCATGGTGGTCTTGCATGGCCGTTCGCAACAAATTTATCAGGATCATAGTTGATCCTTGAGCCTACACCGGGGCCTGGTGTCATCCATGGTTCAAGCACGAGTGCCAGTATATCCATTTCGCTGTTGGACGGGTGGGCCGCGCCGGAGCACCAAGTGTTGATCTTTTCAACGATCGCGCCGCCGCCTGCGCCCATAGCAAGTGGATTTACCGCCCTGCCTGGTATTGCAGGAGGTGCCGCTGTAAACAGTGGCGTAGCGTGGCCGTTCCAGTGAGGAAGGTTTGTTGCTGCAAGTTTAGCGGCTATCCAGGGCTTACCCTTACCTGAACGCTCTATAGTTTCCCGTAATTCGCGGGCAAAATCTACTGGTGGTTGTATGGCGTGAAATTTGCGAAGCTTGTAATAGCCCATCGGAGATCCGGCACATTGGTTCACATTTGGACCGCCGTAAATGACGTTCTGTTTTTTTCCGGTCAATGCGAGCGCCTGGAAAAGTGCAAGGCCGGGTGCGCTTCTCTTGATTTCAGCAAGATGTCCCAACACCTTTGCGAGGTAATTTCCTTTGTCGGCCGGATATGCTACCGCACCTTTCTTAACCACTATATTCGTTCCCGGGAATGTGGCTTCCATACCGGTTATACTGATAGGGATACCCTCTATAGTGACATGGGTGAGCGTGGGACTGCTTACGGTCTTCTTTCCAAAAATGCTACTGAACATGTATGTGGTTTTAAGAATTAGGAGATTAATTTGCTTTGTGAAGATAATTATAACCAAATAAAGATAATAACGTTTTCGAGAGTACCAACGCCGTTATACCGTGCGTTAAAATATTTTCAGCGCCCGTATGTGAAAGGTGTCTGCAAACAGATCTGCCTGTTGTCCGAAAACGGGTTGTTTCACTTATATTTCTTTATCAACAAAATACATAGCCATCTTACCCTTGTTTTTTGCTTCGATCTCACCACGGTAATTACATGAGAACCGGCCCTCGAGTAGGTGGTAAGTTGCCTGCGAAATGTTTATTTTCCCTGGTTCGCTTGCTTCTTCCAGGCGTGCGGCTATGTTCACGGTATCGCCCCATATGTCATACGCGAATTTCTTTACACCCACTATGCCTGCCACCACATTTCCGCTATGAACGCCGATGCGGATATCGAATGCAGCATTCCCAAGCTGATGCCTGCGCCGGGCGATGTAGGTGGCAATTTCCATAGCGGCCTTCACAGTTTTTATTGCGTGCTGAGGGTCCGGAACTGGCAAGCCGGAAGCGGCCATGTATGCATCACCTATGGTTTTTATCTTCTCGATGCCATACTTCGATATGATCTCGTCAAAAGCCTTAAAGCAGGTGTGCAACTCATTTACAAGATATTGTGGAGTCATAAGTTCCGCAGCAGAGCTAAACCCTACAAAATCGGTGAATATAACAGAGACGCCATCAAATTGCTTTGCTGCCGCACTGCCTTTTTCTTTCAATTCTTTTGCCACCTTCTCAGGCAAAATGTTTAGCAACAGTTTATCCGACTTACGTCTTTCTTTTATTACAAAGGCAGTAAACACGGAGAGCAATGCAATTGCAACAGCAAACAAAATGGTCTCTTCACGCCTCTTTTTTTGGCTCACAGCCGTTAGTTTAATTTGCTGTTGTTTTTCCAGTTCCGCTCTTTGAGCGGTGAGATTGGCAAGCTTCACTTTGTTATCATTCGAATAGATGGAATCCTTTAACGAAGTATAACGTGTATATGCTTCCATGGCATTTTTATAGTCTTTCTTTTTAAAGTATGTTTCAGATAAGCTTTTGTATGCAGCAGATAAGTCTTCCTGCGCTGACAGCTCGGAAAAGATCACGATTGCTTTAGTGTGATTCAGGATGGCTCTGTCAAGGTTTGCATTTTTATCGGCCGGAATTATCTTGCTGTCCCAAGCCTTGCCGGTCGTGTCTGTCGCAACTTCGTAATATATGTTTGCAAGGTTGGTATAGTTTACTGCAACGCCTATCTTTCTTCCCAATGAGTCATTGAGCGCCAGAGACCTATTGAAAAATTCAATGCCCTTATCATAGCTCCGCGTGGAGCTGTATACGTTGCCTATGTTACCCAAAATTATAGCTACACCCTCCCGGTCATTTATTTCTTCCGAAATTGCCAGGGCGCGGTTAAGGTATTCCAGCGCGAGTCCATTGTTTTTCATTTCGGAATGGACTATGGCCATATCGCTGAGGTTATTGGTGATTCCAAACTTTCTGTTCAGATCTTCATTGGCTTTGAGCGATCTGTTGAAATACTCCAGTGCCATTTTATAATTTTTCAATTCACGATACACATTACCTATATTCGCCGTGTTTCTCGCAATATTTACTTTGTTGTTTAGCGCTTCGTTTATTTTCAGGGATTTAAGGTAGTTGTCCAGCGCATTTGGATAGTCCGACAGAGACTTGTAGTTAACGCCCAGCGTATTGTATCCGGCCGCTATTCCTGGCTCCCATGTTATTTTCTCAGCGAGCTGCGTTGCAAGTTGACCATATTTTAATCCTTCTTTCGGATCACTGTCGCGATAGATCAGCGACAACTGGATAAGAACATGGACTTTGTTGGAATCCTCTCTGTCGCTCTGAATTTCTTTTCGCAGTGAATCAATTAATTTTTCCTGGTCACGAACTTGCGCCAAGGTACCCCAACTTATAAAGAAGCAAAAAATTAATAATAGAGATGTTGTTCTCATTTCGATGTCAGATTATTGTCGTTCAATACGCTCAGCTATGCAGCGAATGGCTGGTATAGGTCAAAAGTAAGATGATTTTTGCGTTCGGATATACCTTGACTGCCGCCGCGTTTATTTGAGGCGAAATCTGATGCCGAAGTATAATTTCCGACGTCGTGTTGGCCCACAGACCGACGACAAATCAAAGTACTTGCTAAAAGGATTATCAGCACTGATAATGGGGTTTGATTGTCTGTAACCTGCCAGGTTTTCGCAACCGGCGTAAACATCCAGGGCCTTGCACAACAACTGCACACCCGGAAGGATTACACCCGTTGGTGCAGCCATTGCGACGCTCCTCAACAGGAGTATTTTGGTGCTATACTGTTTCTTCGCAACAACGCTCATATGCACAACAACTGCCACTATCTGTTTCGGTGGCCACGCATGCCTGTTGAACTGACAATACAAGTATCATTAAAGCGAGTGTCGTGCTGTGCAATTTCACCTGATAAATATAGTGGTTTATTTTGCCTCCAATTTCATCTGACCGTGTGTGGAATTTCCATCCAATGTTGTAGATCAGGTTTTACCCTGACTAGTATCATCACTGTATCTAAATTGTGTTACTCGGTAATGTATTTTTCCAGCCTTACTTTTGATACGTTGATATACTGGTTGTTGGTATCGTAGCCAATAAACTTGCGCCCGGTTTGTACTGCGGCTTCACCAGTTACGGATGTGCCCGTACAAATATCAAGTACCGTGTCCCCAGGGCGTGTTGATGCCAAAATGCAATACAGGGGTATATCTATCGGAAACGTTGCATTATGCGTACAATAAAAACCACCTGCTTCACATTTTTTCCTGATACCAGCGGTAGAGGATTTGTGCGTAGTAATTATGGAGTTCTTCACCTTGTCGGCTAATGAGCGTAAAGGGTATTGGCTTTCCGTATGGTTGAACGTTGTAAT
>CANJQU010000019.1 GCA_947476485.1 Chitinophagaceae bacterium | reverse complement strand
ATAACCGTAAATGTCTATTATCCACCACCGGAAAAACGGATATCGCACTTCCGGCCCGGCCCTGACTTTTCACGTATCAGCGTACTCAACACTATTTTGTTTTTAATTGCGATCCTGTACATTAAGCCTCGTGATTTCATTATCCATATTTCAAAATTTGAGAACATAAAAGGCTCATTGCGCAAACACCTCTACAATAAAGATGAGTCTAACACGAAGAAAGCCGCATCTATAGGTTTTGGAGTATTCATGGGCATAGTGCCGATCTGGGGCTTCCAAATGGCGGTAGCACTGGCGCTGGCTGCACTCTTTCGGTTAAACAAGGCGCTTACGCTCATCGCATCTAACATCAGCATACCACCTATGATACCCCTTATCGTCTTCCTTAGCTTCCTGCTCGGCCGGTTTTGGGTAGGGAGCAATGCCGTGTATATGATGTTCAGCAGGCACATAACCATGGAAGCCTGGAAACTGAATATAGAGCAATACATATATGGCAGCATGACGCTCGCAGTGATAGCTGGCATCGCAGCATATGTGATCACTTATTTTATTTTAGAGTCTGCCGGAAAAGTAAAAAGTAAAGCCCGGCAAGCAGGAAAATAATATTATATTGGGTGGGGGGTAGCTAATAACAAATGGAGCGTTTATTTATATCTATATACAACTATTTCGAACGCAACAAGGGCAGGATGTGGATAGCCGCCATCTGCTCGTTTTTGCTCCTTGGTTTCTTTGCCTCCCGTATAAAGATCGAAGAAGATATAAGCCGCATTCTGCCTCACGAAAGAAAACTGGACAAGCAACAACAGGTATTTGAAGACTCCCGGTTCTCTGATAAGCTGACGATCATCGTATCTCAGAAAGACACGACAGCAGCACCTTCACCGGATGAGCTCACCGTGTTTGCCGATACATTTATCGAAAAAGCCCAGGGCACATTATCTGCATACATAAAGAAGATCGACGGGCGCCCGAACGATAGCTCCATGATGAATATGATGGGCGCTATCCAGGATGACCTGCCTGTTTATCTCACCGACCAGGATTATACCAGCATCGACTCCCTGGCCTCAACCGAAAAAGTAAAACAACAACTCACCTGGGACTACAACAAACTGATCTCCCCTGAAGGCATGGCGTTGAAAAGCGTTATCCAGAATGACCCCGCCGGCATATCCTGGCTGGGAATAAAGAAGCTGCAACGCCTGCAGGTAGATGAACAGTTTGAGCTCTACGACGGTTATGTGATGACCAGGGACCACCGTCACCTGATGCTGTTCATCACTCCGGCAAATCCACCTAACGCCACAGGAAAGAACACCCTATTCCTTAAAGGCCTGAATGAATTAATTGATGGCCTGCAAAAGCAATATCCAAAAACCGATGCATCTTACTTCGGTGCTACTGCCGTGTCTGCCGGCAATGCTGTGCAACTACGCAGGGACACCATGCTAACCCAGGGCATCACTGTTCTGCTGCTCATCCTGTTTATCGGCTTCTACTTCCGCAAGAAACGAGCTCCTCTGGTCATCATGACGCCTGTCATCTTTGGCGGGCTCTTTTCGCTGGCAGTGATTTACTTTATCAAAGGTCACATCTCTGTTGTGGCCCTGGGCGCCGGCTCAATAGTGCTTGGTATCGCGGTCAACTACTCCATGCACGTCTTCAATCATTATCGCCACCTGCCCGATATGCGCGAGGTGATCAAGGATGTTGCTGCTCCTATGACCATTGGTAGCTTTACCACCATCGGCGGCTTTCTGTGCCTCATGCTGGTGCCATCTCCCCTACTCAATGACATGGGCCTCTTCGCGGCCTTCAGCCTTGTGGGAGCTGCATTATGTTCACTTATCTTCCTGCCACACTGGATAGAAGGCAACAAAAAAGCAGTTCAAAAGCATGAACACGAGCATGTACCGCCCAGTTGGATAGATAAGATAGCCGAATACAAACCTGAGCGAAACAAGTACATTGTCGGCGCTGTATTCGCGCTCACAGTCGTATTTCTCTTTACTGCGAAAAATGTATCGTTCGAGAACGATATGATGCATATGAACTTTATGTCTCCAGAGCTGAAGGAGTCGGAACGAAAGTTCAATGCGATCAATTCATTTATCGCCAGTTCGGTATACCTCGTTGCCGAGGGAAATACCCTCGAAGAAGCCCTTCAGAACAGCGAACGGATACAGCCATCGCTTCAACAGTTGCTGCAAAAGGGCACCGTTAAAAAGATCTCAGGCGTCGGCGGATTGTTGCTATCTGAAAAAGAACAGCAGGCGCGCATAGATAAATGGAACGCTTACTGGACCGCAGACAGAAAGCAGCAGTTGCTATCATCCCTGCAACACGAAGGCGCGGCCTTTCATTTCAGCGCCACCGCCTTCGATGCCTTTAAAGGACTACTGAATAAAGCCTACAAAGTGACACCTTCGCAGCAGCTCGATGTAATGCAGTCTGGCGCGCTAAACAACTACATAATAGAGAAACATGGCAAGGTATCGGTGGTGACCATATTGAAAGCAGACCCTTCACAAAAAAACACCGTCTACAAAGCCCTTGATGGCCAGCAAGGCATTACCGTGCTCGACAAACAGTACGCTACTAACAGCCTAGTTGGAGAGATCAACAATGAGTTCAACAACATCGCCTGGATGACATCATTGCTGGTGTTCATTGCGCTGCTACTTTCCTATGGCCGCATAGAGCTTACGCTCATTACGTTCATTCCCATGCTCATCAGTTGGGTCTGGATACTGGGCATCATGGGCATCTTCGGCATCAAGTTCAACATTGTAAACATTATCCTCTCCACCTTCATCTTCGGGCTGGGCGACGACTACAGCATCTTCATTATGGATGGTTTGCTGCAGCAATACAAAACCGGGAAGAAGCATCTATCCTCGTTCAAATCATCCATCTTCCTGTCTGCCATAACTACAACATCGGGGCTTGGCATACTCATATTCGCAAAGCATCCCGCGTTACGGTCCATAGCTGTTATCTCTATGGTAGGTATCGGTTGCGTGGTGCTCACCTCACAGGTATTGATACCTTTCTTTTTCAACTGGCTGATCACTAATCGAGTGAAAAAAGGGCGACCGCCGTGGACGCTCACCAGTTGGGCGAAGTCGGTCTTCTCGCTTACCTACTTCGCGCTCGGCAGCTTTGTAATGACCGGCATCGGCATCTTACTGATCCGCATCAATCCCTTTAATAAAGCAAAAGGTAAATATCTCTATCATGTCATCCTATCCAAGTTCACTTGGTCGGTGCTGCACATCATGACCAATGTGACCAAGCGCTATATCAACCCACTGAATGAACACTTCGACACGCCTGTTGTTGCGATCAGCAACCATCAGTCATTCCTGGATATACTGGTATCTACGTCCATGAACCCCAAGGTGATCTTACTCACCAATCAATGGGTGTGGCGCTCCCCGGTGTTTGGTGGTGTGGTGCGGCTTGCAGACTACTACCCTGTTGCCGATGGTGTGGAGGGCAGCGTTGACCGACTCAGAGACAAAGTAGCGCAGGGGTACTCTATAGTCGTATACCCCGAAGGCACCCGCACCCCTGATGCACAGATCAAACGCTTCCACAAAGGAGCCTTTTACCTGGCAGAGCAACTTGGCCTTGATGTATTGCCTGTACTCATTCATGGTACTGCATACACTATGACCAAGGGCGACTTCCTGTTGAAGGATGGCCTCATTACAGTAAAATACCTGCCGCGTATAAAAGCTACAGACAATACCTGGGGCGATAACTATGCCGACCGGACAAAGAACATCAGCCGTTACTTCAAGCAAGAGTATGAAAAGCTACGCCGCGAAACAGAAACACCGGCTTATTACAAAGAGCAGCTCTACTACAACTATGTCTACAAAGGCCCGGTATTGGAGTGGTATCACCGCATCAAAGTAAGACTCGAGAAAAACTACACACAGTTCCATGAGCTTGTACCCATGCATGGCCGCATACTGGATATCGGCTGCGGTTATGGCTTCATGTCTTACATGCTCCAGTTCCTTTCAAAGGGCCGGCAAATAACCGGTATCGACCACGATGAAGAAAAAATAGCCACCGCTAATAACGCCTACCTTAGAAACGATTCACTCAACTTTATCTGCGCAGATATCGTTAACTATCCGTTCGATAAACACGATGCTTTCATCATTGCCGATGTGCTGCACTACCTGCAGCCCGACGAACAGGAAACACTGGTAAAAAAGTGCATCGACAATCTTGCCGACAATGGTGTACTCATAGTAAGAGACGGCGATGCCGACCTCAAAGACCGGCAGAAAGGTACGGCACTTACAGAATTCTTCTCCACAAAGGCCATCGGGTTTAACAAGACCTCCGATAAGCCACTATCTTTCCTGTCCTCCTCACATCTGCGAACAGTAGTGTTAGCAAACGGCGCTACCATGGAGCAGATAGATAATACCCGGTTTACATCAAATGTGATATTCGTCATTAAAAAACCAGCTGTTTCAACTCATGTATGACTATGATGTAGCTATAGTGGGCAGTGGCCTGGGCGGCCTTGTATGCGGGGCCGTGCTGGGCATGCATGGCTACAAGGTAGGGATCTTCGAAAAGAACCGACAGATAGGCGGATGCCTGCAAACCTACGCCCGCGACAAGACCATCATAGACACGGGAGTACACTATATAGGCGGCCTCGGTGATGGGCAAAATATT
This sequence comes from Chitinophagaceae bacterium, assembly GCA_947476485.1. Lineage (GTDB taxonomy): Bacteria > Bacteroidota > Bacteroidia > Chitinophagales > Chitinophagaceae > Nemorincola. Next base: position 44,166 of record CANJQU010000019.1, on the reverse strand, counting down.
AATACTATTTTCAGATACCTTGGCATATTCGATAGTTTGAAGCTCAAACAAATGGATGCTGATGCATTTGATGTTATTGGGTTTGATGATGAACAAAAGACCTACAAACTGGCGCAGGGTTATGATAATTTCAAGAGGCAACTACTCGCAGATTTTCCGGGTGAAGAAGCCGCACTTGACAAATACTGTGACAAAATAAAAGAGGTCTGCGCCAAGTTCCCGCTATACAATCTGCGCACCGGCGACTACACTGAGAAAGCCGAGATACTGAACATAGATACGTCTACATTCCTAAGCACCATTACAGCAAATAAAAAGCTGCAGCAGGTACTTGCTGGCAACAATCTGCTCTATGCAGGGGTGGCCGACACAACGCCCTTTTATATTCATGCACTCATCACCAACAGCTTTATAGAAAGCTCGTGGAAGTGCGTGGATGGCGGCTCCCAGATAGCCAAACTACTTGGCAAAAAGATACATGCCCTTGGCGGCGAGATACACCGCAACTCAAAAATAGTGCAGCTCGCAGGCAAGGGCGCGATAGAATATGCGTTGCTGGAGCATGGCAAAAAGATCACAGCAAAACACTTCATCTCCAACCTGCATCCTGCCCAGACCATGGAGCTTACGGAGAGCGAAGCCCTGCGCAATGTATACCGTACCCGCCTGCAAAACCTGGATAATACTATCGGTACTTTTCTTTTGAACATCGTACTTAAAAAAGACACCTTCCCATACCTCAACTACAACTACTACCACCACGAAACACAGGACGCATGGGAAGGCGTGAACTATACCAACGACAACTGGCCACTTACCTATGCGCTGTTTGCCAATGCCACCTCAAAAAGCGAGCAGTATACCGACAGCCTCACGATCATGACCTACATGCGATATGAGGATGTGAGCAAGTGGAAAGACACTTTTAACACCGACTCACTGCCACAAGAACGGGGTGATGACTATGAAGCTTTCAAAAATGAAAAGGCCGAACAACTTCTCGATATCGTTGAGAAACGGTTTCCGAATATACGCAACTGCATTCAGTCTTACTACGTCGCTACTCCCCTTTCTTACCGCGACTACCAGGGTTCTGCAGATGGCAGTATGTACGGCATTCTCAAGGACTATCGCAACTCATTCAACACGTTTATCGCTCCACGCACACGTGTGCCAAACTTATTCCTCACGGGTCAGAACCTGAACCTGCATGGTATACTTGGCGTCACCATCAGCGCGCTGATCACCTGCGGTGAGCTGCTGAATATTGGAGAGCTGCTGCGGGAGATAACTTCTGAACCTTGATTTGCATGACCTGCCGGCAGGCAGGCAGGTTAAAGGATTCGCTTGATCTTCTCTGTGCAAGTTTCTATTTTTTCAACGCTTTTGTTGAGGATCAATTGGTTGTGTTTAAATCATTGCTCACTTATTGCTCAGTTGTTGCACACATGAATATTGCCGATGATCCAGTTTAGGTGTGGCACACTTTGAAAGTGTTCCACACCGTGCCCCGTCAGGGGCTACCGCTTTGTAACATCAGTCTTGCTTTTGTGGAGTTTGCCCCAGAGCGGGCTACCCTATTCGCGTTTGACGATGCGCGAGTTAACCACCCCAGCCTGAAAACATCGCTTCGCTATGTTTTCAGGCATGCCCCTCCTTGAAAAAAGGAGGGGAGGTGTTACGCAGCGACTCGCGAGTTACAAAATGTGTAAACGAGCAGGTTCCCTTATGCTGCTTTGTTGGTGTCGTTGTTGTTTAGTTTATCGAGCGCCTTTTGGTGTTTGAGGAATTTTGCCTGGGTGTCTAGTTTTGGAGTGATGGGATTGTTGGCGAGGAAGTTGTTGATATATTTTTCGTAGTTGACCTGGCCAGTGGCGTCGCGGAATTTTTCGAGGCTGGCTTCGAATGCGAGCTTTTCGCGATCGAGGTTGGCTGCGTGCTCGGAATCAGTAGGAGTGACGGACCTCTCCCCGGCCCCCTCCGAAGGAGCGGGTGAAGTAGCGTGAGTTACGTCCGATGTATTATTTGGGAATTGCTTGTGTGTAGAAAATTGTTTACCCGGTGTCCCATCCGCTGACACAGGTTCGGGGTTTGCCGAGCATGCAACCGGAGCGGATGGAAGCGGCTCGCTTGCTTGCGATGGTGCATATTTGGGAGCTTCAAAATAATCTGCCGGTGGATTATCAGGGACCGGATCCTGCATTGAGCGGAACTGCTCGATATCGGCTGTAGAGGCATCTTTTAGGGACCACTCCATGATGTCCTGGAGGTCGAGTTTTGTTTCGGTGTTGTCTTTTTCGGTTCGGGGAATGAAGCCTAGCTCGTTGAAATGTTCGGGGGTGAGCTGATTGATGTTGATGGCAGCACGGGATGAGATATAACTCTCTACAAAGGGCACAAAAGCTGTTGCCATTTCGGGAGATTGTTTGTTCACGTGATCCATAAAGAAGCCGAGCATTTCGAGATTTTCGCTGAGTGTGGCGCGGGTTCTCATCTTGCCTGCGGTAAGGGCAAGCTTATACATTGTGTTAGCCTCGATGTGGGTGCAGGGCTTCATCATGCGGTCTTCAGAGAGGATGTTCTCTGAAAGGCGGGCGATCATGAGGGTGCAACTTTCGGCAACCATTGTGGGCATAATGGCGGCGCTTTGCTTGATACGATCCCAGTTTTTTGTGCGTATCCAGTAATGGAGGGTGCGGCGCGATAGTTTGAGTACTTCCGCGATCTGGGTTACGCTAAGGTTTGTCTGAAAATAGAGGCTTTTGGCATTGGCTTGTTGTTCGGTGATCATAAGGTAAAGGTTAACCCCCTGCCCCCAGAAGGGGGTTCTCTCATTTAAACTTAGGTCCGGCGCGCGGTATGTTTAACCGCTAAGGCGCAGAGGCACAAAGTCCGTTGCTGCCGATTCTTCTGTTCAAATGTTATTACTCTTTAGTGGCAAGGGTTTGGTTAAAAAATGTTTTTCGATACAAAGGTAGAATCGGGTGTTTGTATTTGGATAATATGGCGGGCAAATTGTGGATATCCTGGGTGGGATGCAGGATGGGTAAGGGTTTGAGATTCCCACAAAATTGTCTGAACTATGATTTATTTGATTGACGTGATTAATTTGATGCGCGAGAATATTTGAACCTCAGATTAGTCGGGGTTAACTGATCTACTGTATGCGCGAGGTTGTCTGAACTATGATTTTTTTGATTATGGTGATTAATTTGATACACGAGAATGTTATGTTTCGTTATTGTAGAACGCCAGTTACAAACTGGCTAAACTATTCAGACACGAGTTGGCTATGCACAGGGCTATACCTCAAACTCGCGCCAGTGAGCGTCCGGGTCACCTACGCACAGGTGTGGCCATTTTGAAAATGTGCCACACCCGCTGCCAGATTATGTCGGGTGCATTTCCAGTCATCGCACTACACATCACATTCAACCCCGTTGGGGTTGTGGCGTTTCGTTCATTTTACCACCGGTTTCACCGGTGGCTATTCATATTTAAGCCCTTTGGGCTTCTTTTAAGTAAATACAGTAATTGCGTCAATGCGAAGATTTGAATTGTGGCCAATATGTCCGGTAAAATTGATGCAATATTAGATTCCGTACCTTTGCGCCCTAATATTCATATATTTTTTGGAACAGGAAAGAAGCGGTGGCAGGCTGTGGCGTATACTGCGATATATATTGCTGGTTTTGTGGCGGACGGTAAAGTATACGGTCATTACGGTAGTTGTGTTGCTGATCATCTTCTCGATATATGCGGTAAGTGTATCGCGTATAGATCCGCCAAAGGTAACGAATGAGGATGCGCTGAAGCTGCAACGCACGCAACTGGACAGCAACTGCTATGTAATAGGCAATAACTGGTTCCGCAAAAGCAAGTCGGGGTTGTATGAGCTGTATGTGGAGGGCGAACCCTTTGAGCGGGGTGTGATATACGGCAAGCTCACCAGCGAGCTGGTAAAACGGCAGGAGGATAATTTTACTGACCAGATCAAACGGATCATCCCTTCCTATAGATACCGGCAATTCCTCCGGTACTTCATCGGTGTGTTCAACCGTAACCTGGCAAAGAATGTCTCCGAAGAATTTAAGGACGAGATCTACGGCATATCCTTCTCTGCATCGGACGATTATGGTTATATAGGCACCAAGTACGAGCGCCTGCTGAACTACCATGGGGCGCACGATATAGGCCATGCGCTGCAAAGCATTGCACTGGTGGGCTGCACATCGTTCGCCACATGGAATGACCATTCAGCGGACAGCACGATGATCGTAGGCCGCAACTTCGACTTCTATATGGGCGATAAATTTGCGGAGGATAAATTAGTGGCATTCTATCACCCATCTGCAGGCTACCGCTTTATGATGATCACGTGGGCGGGCTTTACTGGTGTTGTCTCTGGTATGAACGACCAGGGGCTTACTGTGACCATCAATGCCGATAAGACCACCTGGCCGTCAGGTGCTGCTACACCGGTATCGCTGGTGGCGCGGGAAGTGTTGCAGTATGCCAAGAACATAGATGAGGCGTATGCTATCGCAAAGAAGCGGAAAATGTTCGTGTCGGAATCGTTCCTTATCGGGTCGGCCAATGACAATCGGGCTGTGGTGATCGAAAAGACGCCGGATAGCATGGATATGTATGCACCTAAGGACAATTTCATTACGTGTACCAATCATTTCCAGGGTGAAGAGCTGAAACAACTGGCTTCAAACAAGCAATGGGTGAAGGAAAGCGCCTCTGAATACCGATCTGAGCGGCTTAACGAGCTGTTGCAGCAACGCGGCCCTAATACGGTGCAAAAGACGGTAGACATACTCCGTGACCGCGCCGGCCTGCACGGGCAGAATATAGGCATGGGAAATGAAAAGGCGGTAAACCAATTGATCGCTCATCATTCGGTGGTTTTTGAGCCTCAGAAACGGCTGGTATGGGTTTCTACATCTCCCTGGCAACTGGGTGAATATGTTTGCTATGACCTGAATAAGATCTTTGCAATGAAGGGGCTACAGCACAATACCGAGGTTTGCGATAGTGCGCTGAATATTGCTGCTGATCCATTCCTGCAGACCCCGGAATTTCAGCAGTTCGTTGATTTCCGGAGGATAAAGCAGGAGATCGCAGATGGAAAAACGGTAGATGTGGCGCGGCTTATAGCTGATAATCCTGAGTTCTATGTTGCTTACGAACTCGCGGGTGATTATGAATTCAGGCACGGAAACAAAGTGCAGGCGAAGAAATATTACGAAACTGCTTTAACCAAAGAGATCGCTACCAAGGGCGAAGAGGAGAGGATCAGGAAGCAAGCGGGGAAATGTGATAAGAGATAGGTTGATAAGTGATAAGTGATAAGTGATAAGTGATAAGTTGATAAGTGATAAGTGATAAGTGATAAGTTGATAAGTGATAGGTGATAAGTGATAAGTTGATAAGTGATAGGTTGATAAGTGATAGGTTGAAGTTGATACGATACCCCAATGTGCGTATTTAAAGCGTTAGAAACGGTTTGTCATTAGCTGCTCATTCCTAATCCCACGATTGAAATCGCGGGCTATTGTTGCCATAATTGTCCTGTTCCCAGTTAAGATCAAAGCCGGTATTCTTCATTATTTCATTCCGCCAATTAGCCCAGATTGACATCGCAACAAAAGCAAGAAGCTTGCATTTTGGAAGTGAGATAAGCCGTTATCAAAAATGCTATTTAGCCAAGTGCTATCTTCAGTCTTCCTTCCGCCCTTCGGCGTTGCGCAGGGCAGGCCTGGCTGCCAAAAACGGTTAGGTGAATCAGGCGCATGAGACCTCTCCCCTGCCCTCTCCGAAGGAGAGGGTGAAGTTGCGTGAGTTACGTGCAATTTGTCATTTGCAAAGTCCTTGTGCGCAGCACATTGTTTACCCGGTAAGCGCCTTTCAATTTGGCTTTTTAATAAAAATGATAGCGGTTCATTGTAACAAGAAATAATCTAACCGTCCCTAAAACAACAACGCCCAAAGCGTAAGCTTCGGGCGTTATTGATCTGATTATTTTAATGCTTATTGTTCTGACTTCACGAATTTAGAAGTCATGAGCAACATGTCATTTTCGTTGTAGATCATGATCAGGTACATGCCGTTTGCCAGCTGGCTGATGTCGATGCTGTTAGCTGATTTCTGAGCGATCAGCGTCTTGCCGTCCACACTCAGGATCGATACGTTAACATTCATTGGTGCATCGATAGTCAGTACTGAAGTAGCAGGGTTAGGGAATATCCTGATGTTGCCGTTGTTGCCAACTGTACCAACATGAACACCACCGCTACCGCCAGAGACAGTATAGCCAGAAGCTGTATCAGAGCAACCATTCATATCTGTAACAACTACGGTGTAGAAACCTGGTGATGTCTCGTAGTAAGTGCTGCTGTTAGCACCAGAGATCGCAACGCCATTCTTGTACCACTGATAAGCGAAGAACGAACCAGTATACAATATATTCGGGCTGTTAAATCCGATAACCGGGTTTGGCTCGTTAGATACTACGCAACCGCTGATCGTCATGCTGCAGGTACCATTGTTAACCTCGAGCGTATAAGTGCCTGCGCTGTCTGCAATGTAACCTGAGTTTGTAGCGCCTGGTATGATAGTGCCGTTCAGCAACCACTGGTAGGTCATACCTGGTATGATCGCAGTAACGTGCATGTTCACATTGTTGCCATGGCAAAGTGTTGCACTGGCAGGAACGACGGCTACACCCATTGAACTTGTTGAAACGTTCAGGGTATAGATCGCAATTCCTGAGCAGCCACCGCTGGTCACAGAATAAGTAATTGTAACTGTGCCATTGGCGATACCTGTAACAACGCCTGAAGCATTGATGGTTGCAATGCTGGTATCGCTGCTGCTCCAAACACCACCCGGTGTAGCATCAGAAAGTGTAATTGTTGTTCCGATACAAACCGAAGAGAAGCTAGCTAAGATCGGACCTACAACCGGAGCTGCATCAACAGTGATCGTTGCTGAGTCGATCACAGAGCCGCAAGCATTAGTAACAGTATAGAAGATAAAGTCTGTACCTGCAAGCACACCGGTAACAACACCGGTAACAGGATCAACAGTAGCTATTGTAACATCATTGCTGCTCCAAGCACCACCTGCTGTTGCGTTAGTAAGCGCAGTAGTTGCACCTTCGCAAACGTTCATTGTGCCGGTGATCGGCGTTGGTACCGGCAATACGCTAACTGTATCAGATACGGTAGCTGCGCCAATACACCCGGTACCACCGGTAGTAGAGTAGCTGATGGTAACAATACCTTCTGCAATACCCGTAACTGTACCGCCTGCGTCCACAGTAGCAATGGTAACATCGCTGCTGCTCCATACGCCGCCGCCTGTAGCGTTAGCAAGAAGTGAAGTGCCACCCACACACTGGTTGGTAATACCTGTGATAGGCGCCATAACCGGAGGTGTATTTACGGTAAACGTAACGGCAGTTGCTGATGAGCAACCAGTGCCGCTGGTAACTGTATAGATAACGTTGGCAGTGCCGGCAGTTACGCCAGTGATCACTCCGGTTACCGGATCAATTGTAAGCACTGTTGTATCGCTGCTGCTCCACACACCGCCTGTAACTGCATCAGATACAGTTGTTGTACCACCAAGGCAAACGTTGCCGGTACCAGAGATAGGTGAAATAGCCGGTAATGGATTAACGGTAACTGCAAGTGTAGCAGAAGCTGTGTTGCAAGGACCAGTCACTGTGTAGCTGATGATCGCAACACCAGCGGCCAGGCCAGTAACATTTCCGGAAGCATCAACATCTGCAATGCTCGCATCGCTGCTGCTCCAAACACCACCTGCGGTTGTATCGATCAATACGTTAAGACCGCCGAAGCACATAGAGCCGCTGCCTATGATCGGAGTTACGCTGATGGCATCACTAACCGTATCCGGAGATACCGCAGTGCCAGGACAGCCAAATGAATTCGTAACAGTGTAGCTTATGGTTGCAATACCAGAACCGATGCCGGTAACGATACCGGTAGAAAGGTTAACGCTAGCAATCGTCACATCACTGCTGGACCAAACACCACCACCGAATGAATTTGCGAGTGTAATGTTTGTACCGGTACACTGTGCCGTAGGACCAGTGATCGCCGGAACAACAGGACTTGGATTGATAGTAATGATCTTGCGCGCTTCGTTGGTTCCGCACATATTGGTTACTACGTAGAATATTGAGTCGATACCAGGGGTAACACCTGCAACGATGCCAGGGCCGAGGAGGATGGCATTGTCATTGCTGGTAGCCCATATGCCGCCAGATGCAAAAGTATCTGTGAGTGTGATAGCAGAACCAACGCAAACCGCGTCAATACCCTGGATGATACCCGGATCACCACCCGGAGCCATAACGTTCACGATCTTCACGGCAGAGCCGGAACCGCATGAAGTTACCACCGTGTAAGAGATCGGCACCGTGCCATTGGAGATACCAGTAACTACACCACCTGTAACAGTAGCATGGCCATTACCTGCGCTCCATACACCACCTGGCGTAAAGTCGAGTAAAGTGATCGAAGAACCAACACAAACACTGTCGAGACCCAGGATAATGCCTGCATCGCCAACAGCATTGACTGTAACAACCTTAATTGCACTTACAGAGCCGCAAGCAGCCGTGATCGTATACAATACTGTGTCAATACCGGTGCTTACACCTGTAAAATGACCGATAGCGCTAACCGTGCCGCTACCATTTGTTGCGCTCCAGGTACCACCTGAAGTAAGGTCTGTAAGAACGATAGTGCCGCCGATGCAAACACTGGATGGGCCCAAAATCGTACCTGCGCCCGGTGTTGGCATAACGGTTACTATATGAGTTGTAGAGCCGAGGCCACAACCATTTACCACTGTGTATTTAATAGTGTCGAGACCTGGTGAAACACCGGTAACATTACCTGCGCCGGGAGTAACTGTAGCACGAGCATTGCTGCTGCTCCATGCGCCACCGAGGTCAGCATCGGTAAGTGTGATGACGCTGCCCACACAAACAACGTGCGGACCGCTGATCGGTGATGGAGTTGCTGAAGAATTCACATTCATCGTTGAAGTTGCAGTGTAAGTACCGCATGCAGTACTCAATACATAACGAACCGTATCCAAACCGGGAGAAACAGCAGTTACCAGGCCAGTAGTTGGATTGATGGTAGCGTGACCGTTTGTCATTGACCAAACTCCGCCCGGAGCGGTGGGGTTAGACAAAGTAACCGTAGAACCAATACAAATGCTTGTAGGGCCTAAGATAGTGCCTGCACCAACAACAGCCGGAACAATGGTGATATTGAAAGTAGATGAAGCACAAGCTCCGGGAACAGTATAAACAACCGTCTCAGGACCTGCTGTAATTGCGGTTACAACACCAACAGGCGATATTACCGCGTTGGCATTAGTAAGGCTCCATGTACCACCGGGGGTACCGGCAAGATAGATATTGAAAGAACCCACACAAACTGTAGCCGGGCCAAGGATGGTTCCGGAACCTGCTGTTGTGGTCACAGTAACAACAAGTGTTGCGGAAACCGCGCCACAGCCTGTTGTAACTGTATAAGAAATAACACTTGTGCCGATGGATACACCGGTAACAAGACCTGTAGCAGAAACAGTAGCGTTAGTGTTGCTTGAGCTCCACACACCGCCTGCAACCGGATCGCTCATCTGAACAGAAGAACCAGGGCAGATAGCTGTTGCCGGAGCTGTGATCACACCTGTATCAGGTGCAGGGAAAACAGTAACTGTAGCCGTAGCGAAACAGGTTCCGATCACGTAAGATACTGTAGACGTACCCGCAGTGACACCCGTTACGACACCAGCAATAACTGTAACATTTCCATTACTGCTGCTCCACACGCCACCGCCTACTGCGTTTGACATTGTGATGCTGCTGCCGGCACAAACTGTAGCGGTAGCAGGAGAAATTGCAGATGGGCTTGCTGAAACAACAGCAGTGATCGTAGCAGAACAGCTTCCGATAGTATAAGAAATAATTGAAGTACCTGAAGAAACAGCTGTTACCAAACCACCGGCAGAAACAGTAGCATTACCGTTGCTGCTGCTCCAAACACCGCCGCCTACTGCATCACTCACTGTTGCGGTATTACCGATACACAGTGTCAATGATGAAGGAGAAATTGCAGCAGCGCCAGCATTAACGGTCACTATTGCAGTAACGATACAAGTGCCTATTGAGTATGATATAGTAACAGTACCTGCAGCCACACCGGTAACGATACCTGTGCCGCCAACGTTTGCATTGCCATTGCTTGCGCTCCATACACCACCCGAAGTTGCATCAGTAAGGTTAACTGTAGCGCCGGTACAAACCGCAGCGCCAGCCGGAGTGATCGGCGAAGGAGCATTGTTTACTGTAACTATAGTTGTTGCAGCACATCCCGCTGTTGTATAAGAAATAGTAGTAGTACCAACACCTACCGAAGTAACAACACCGCCGCCGCTTATTGTTGCAACGCCAGTATTGGTGCTGCTCCATGTGCCACCGGGAGTAGCGTCAGCCAGGGTAACAGTACCGCCCAGGCAAATAACAACAGGTGTAGGTGTTATTGCTGCAACTGCCGGAGAAACGCTGACAGTAGCTGTAACAACGCAAGTACCAATCGCATAAGAGATAGTAGCGATGCCGGCGCCTGTACCGGTAACGATACCAGTGCCGCCGACTGTGGCAACAGCTGTGTTACCACTGCTCCACACACCACCGGTGGTTGGATCGGTGAGGTTAACCGTGTTGCCAACACATATTATTGATGTGGCAGGCGTAATTGGTGCCGGCGCTGAATTTACTGTAGCGACTGTTGTAGCAGAACAGCCTGCATTTGTATAAGAAATGGTTGTTGTACCTATGCCTACACTGGTCAATACTCCAGTAGAAGTAATAGTTGCTACGCCAGTGTTGCTGCTGCTCCAAACACCGCCCGGAGGAGTGTCGGTCAATGTGATCAAGCCTCCGAGGCAAAGAACAACCGGGGATGGCGTGATCGGACCAACTGCATTATTAACGGTAACAATAGCTGTAGCAGTACAGCCAGTGCCTGCTGTAAATGTGATAACCGCTGTTCCTGAAGCTACACCCGTAACCAGGCCAGAAGTCAATAAGACTGTAGCAACACCTGTGTTGCTGCTGGTCCATGTGCCGCCACCACCTGTCGCATTTGACAATGAAGTAGTCTGACCGGGACAGATAGCAAGGTTGCCGGATATTGTGCCCGGAGAAGCCAGTACGGAGTCAACAATTGTTGCAAAGCAACCAAAAGCGCCCTGAGTATAAGTAATGGTAGTAACGCCACCCGCTGTAACACCGGTTACTACACCACCGGCAGTAACTGTTGCAATTGCAGAGTTTGCACTTGACCAGGTACCACCTGCAGGCGTGTCACTTAATGTTATTGTCTGGCCGATACATACATGCGTGGCACCGAGGATCGGACCGGGAGCAGGATTAACGGTAACGATACGAGTGACAAAGCAAGTACCTACTGAATAAGAGATAGTAGCTGTGCCTGATGTAACACCGGTAACGATACCAGTAGCAGATCCAACAGTCGCAACTCCTGGATTGCTGCTTGACCAGAAACCACCAGATGTACTATTAAATAACTGAGTTGTATCGTTAGGGCAAACATTGGCAACGCCGGTGATAACACCTAATGAGTTAATGGTGATGTTGAATGCCTGTGTGGTCTGTCCTGCGATAGGGCAGTTGTCATCGGTATAAACAAGGTAGAAGGTGTATATTCCCGCAGGTATTCCGGTTGAAGTCCAATGGAAAGTAGCTGAAGGGGTAGGTGTGCCATTGCCGGTATAGGTCATTGTGGCGCCAGCCGGCAGACCGAATGATGTTACTGTAATATTAGCAGTTGGTAAAGATTCCCTTGGGTTAACTGTTAATGTGAAAGCACCGCTGTTGGTACAAATGTGATAATTCAAGCTATCAACGATAACCCCGCCGCCTGTAGAACTTGTAATACCACCGCCGCCATTAGGAGGAGTATTGACACATGTCTGCACAAGGAATGTCATTTCACGCTGGCTGCTGCCCATGAACGTATCGTTGCGATACTCCCTTATGTTATAAACAACAAGAGACCTCTGTACGACGTTTGGAACAAAACTAATATCGCCGGTAGCGGCACTAAATACGAATGTGCCTGCAGAGGTAGCAAGAGGAGACGTAGCTGAGTAGCCTGTAACATAGGTAACATTACCCGCGGCTGAAGCAGCAGCACAGTTTGCCGCTGTAGTACCAACCTGTAAACCCGGGCTAAGGTAAAAGCGTAAGCTGTCGCCTTCTGCATCACTTGCAGCAGGGTTATAATGATCTGTATTGTTCAGACAATAGTAAGGAGTAGGAACAACTGGTAAAACAGGGCTTGTATTGTTATGATAAGTATTATCCAGTGTATCGACAAGAACCGTAAGGCCGTTGTCCGGATTAACGACGTTTGTAATTCCGGATAACCTACCGGCAGCCGTAGCGGCGCCCATGTTACCGTCAAATATAAAACGCCATACGTGAGATGGTCCGCTGAGCGTTACCGTACCCGTATAGGTGTATTTCTTGATGCCGATGATCGTACCGCCCGAACAGGTAGTAAGACCTGTATCCGCAGTACAAACGGGAGATGCGAGCGTACCTGAGTTAGTGGGATCGACCGCCAGTGAAATGGTCGCAAATGATGTACCGCCATTGTAGATACAAATCTGCGGGCTAGCAGTAGCCAGTGATGTAAACGGCCCACCTGACGCACAGTCTCCGTAGGCAACAAGCGTAACTCTGTAAACGTTACCACCCAGCGACTGGTAGTTGAGGTCCATACCAACAATGTGGCTGGCAAAGGCGCCAAAGCCTGTCAGCAAAAAAAGCCCGGATAACAGGAGGGAGCGTAAATAAAGGGGTAAGTGTCTTTTCATAATACAGATTTTGCGTTTGTTTTTACTGGATAAAGCTACTTTGGTACATCAAAAAATGGTTAAAATGCACTGCTCATTCAAACGAGAACGAGCCAGCATTTTCAACACGGGGATAAAGATAATTTGTTTTCGTTCACAACAAAACAATTCACACACAAAATTTCTTCTATTTACCCCAAAAATAATTTTTGGATACAAAAATGACTTATCAAACACCGCTATTAACTTATCGTTTGCATTTTTTGAAGCTTTTTGGTTAAAGGATGGAGCCTCAAATGCTTAGCTATCGGCCGTTGTGCCGACGGAAATTTCTCCCGGATGGCAAAGGATCAATTTATAGGCCTATCTCAATTTCTTATTTTCAATACTCAAGTTTTGACTTTTGATTGCTCTATCTTTGAAACACAAAAAACAACTCACAAACACTTAAACTAAGAAATTATGGCATTTTCACTTCCTGCATTACCATATGCATTCGACGCACTGGAGCCGCACATAGATGCGCAAACGATGCAGATACACCATGGCAAACACCACCAGGCTTATGTAGACAACCTAAACAAAGCGCTGGCAGGCACAGATGCCGAAAACAAAACACTTGAAGAACTTATGGCCAATATCTCGGCTTTTCCACCGGCAGTGCGCAATAATGGCGGCGGACATTATAACCACAGCCTGTTCTGGAGCATACTCGGTGCCGGAGGATCACAGCCAACCGGTGATCTTGCCACAGCGATCAATGAAGCGTTTGGTTCACTGGACGGATTGAAAGAAAAGATGAATACGGCAGGGACAACCCGTTTTGGGAGCGGCTGGGCATGGCTGCTGGTAAATGACGGTAAACTATTAGTAAGTTCTACACCCAACCAGGACAATCCGCTGATGGATGTAGCCGAAGTAACTGGCTCGCCAATATTGGGAATAGATGTATGGGAACATGCTTATTACCTGAAATACCAGAACAGGCGCCCAGACTACCTAAAAGAAATATGGAACGTCATCAATTGGGATGCAGTAGCAGCACGCTATAAAGCAGCTCTTTAGTAATTAGTACTTAAAAGGGTATGGCGCGCCGTTTGGTGCGCCATACCCTTTTAACCTCACCCCACGAGCTTCGCTCCTTTAATGGCGTGAACTCCAAATAAGTGGGTGAACGAGATTAAGCTGCTTAGTGTCTTGCGGACCATATGTAAGGCCCTTTGGGATTGTTCAACTACTACTCATTCACTTTGCCCATTGCGGCATTTTTCATTTGCACGGTAGTTTCATGGCCAAGATAACGCGAAATGCCTTTTTCAATGATATAGATGAGCGGTGTAAGTATCACGGCCATTGTGAACTTGTAGGCATAATTGACCAGGCCTATGGCAAGTACCCGCTGATAAGACCAGTCTTTGCCAATCTTGAAAGCAATGAACAAAACTATAAAGCTATCCACCATTTGTGAAACGAGCGTGGAGCCTGTGGCCCGCAGCCATACGTGCTTTTCGCCGGTAGCCCTTTTTATTTTGTGGAATATCCATACATCCACGACCTGGCTTACGAGAAAGGCCGTGAGGCTGCCAACAATGATCCACATACCCTGACCGAAAATACCTGAAAAAGCCACCTGCATATCCGGTATGCCTGCATCCTTCTGGCTTCCGGTCCAGAATGAAGTTTCTGCGGGTACGCGTATAGCCAGGTAAAACATGATGAATGCATAGCTGATCAGGGCTACAGCTATGTATGAGATCCTCTTTATGGCTTTGGGCCCAAAGTATTCATTGACGATATCGGTCATTACAAACTCAAGCGGCCACAACAGCACACCACAAGTAAGCGTGAAAGTGAGACCTGACTCCCCAAGCAGCGTGAACGGATGCGGAGTGATCCCGAATACGCGCTCCAGCGAAAACAATTTGCCACCGATACATTCGGCAATAAGCGCGTTAGCAACAAAAAAGCATGCGATCACCACAAACAGCTTTGTGGGTTTATCATTTAGTATTTTATGTACCACGCTGGTATAAAGTATGAATGTGTGAAAAAACAAGAATGATTGTCATAAAGTTACAAGATGGGCAGAAATGCGTGGCATAAATGTTGTAACGACGTTATTGTCCGGAATTTTATTTGGAACTACAGCTTCAAAAACACACCGGAAAATAGATTAATTGAGTAATTTCACTATTGCTTTTCATACCCCATGCAGCAAGTCATAGATTTTTTTACAAACTTACTTGATACATCTTCATGGCCACCCAGATGGCATTGCGGCAAATGGACAGAATTTCACGGATGGCTGTATATCATCAGCGACCTGCTTATATTCTCGGCGTATTTCGCAATGCCTGTCATCATAGTGCGCTACATAGTATCCCGCACAAATGCCCGGTTCCATAAAGTCTATTTTTTGTTTGCAGCCTTCATTCTTGCATGCGGGTTTACGCACTTGCTGGACGCCGTCTCATTCTGGTATCCAGTGTATCGTTTCAATGCGCTGGCTCGTTTTATTACCGGTTTGATCAGTTGGACAACTGTCTATTACCTTATCAAATTGCTGCCGGTTGCGTTCTCGCTTAAAACCGCCGAAGAACTTGAAATGGAAGTGGAGCAAAGGAAGCGCGCAGAAGACGACCTGAAGATAAAGATCAGGCTACTGAATGAAGCACAGGAAATAGCCAAAATGGGGCATTGGGAATGGGATGCAGATACAAACGGATTTACCTTCTCTGACAATCTATTCGCAATTTTCGGACTTGAACAAGCGTGCATATCGTATGACCGCTTCCTGGGGTATGTGCACCCCGAGGACAGGGCC
This sequence comes from Chitinophagaceae bacterium, assembly GCA_947476485.1. Taxonomy (GTDB): domain Bacteria; phylum Bacteroidota; class Bacteroidia; order Chitinophagales; family Chitinophagaceae; genus Nemorincola. The sequence goes on along the minus strand of CANJQU010000019.1, from coordinate 28,403 downwards.
AATGTGGACACACTTATAAAGCAGGCGATCAAGGAACGGAAATTCACGGAATTCTACCACCGGATAAACACCGGGGGACAAATAAAAACATTACTGATAAAGGGAGAAGTAGTGACGCGCGAACATGGTGAAGTGACCAAAATAATAGGGACAGGGCAAGATGTGACCGAGCAAAAAAACACCGAGCAAGAGCTGCTTATAAAATCTGCCGCACTTGAAACCAAAAATGATGAACTACAGAAGTTTGCCTATGTTGCCTCGCATGACCTGCAAGAGCCACTGAGGAAAATAAGAACCTTTATTTCACGACTGCAGGACCCCGAAAATCTTTCTCCTGATAAGGAAAAGCTTTATATGGAAAAGATAGTGAGTGCGGCAGCAAGGATGCAGAAGCTCATAGAAGATGTCTTGAGCTTTTCCCGCATTTCCTCGGCCGACTCGATGTTCCTTTTTGCCAGTACTGACCTGAATACAGTTTTGAAATCTGTGCTGGGGGATATGGAAGTAATGGTAGAGGCCAGCCGGGCGAAAATAAATGCCGATAAACTGCCGGTGATAGAGGCCAATGACACCCAAATGGGACAGCTATTCCAGAACATAATCGGTAATGCGATCAAGTTTAAAAAGGAAGATACCGACCCGGAAATAAATATACGTGCTGAAATAATCAACGGCGCTGCAATAGCCGTAGCCGGCCATATAAAAGCGCATTATAAATTTACAGGCTGGAAAGACAGCAAACGGTGGGATTACGAAAAATTTGTGCGCATCACTATATCTGACAACGGCATAGGGTTTGACCCCCAGTTTGCAGCACGCATTTTTGAGGCTTTCCAGCGGTTGAGCGCCACATATGAGGGAACGGGCATAGGATTAGCTATTTGCAAGAAAATAGCAGAAAATCATAATGGTATCATAACAGTAGAAAGTCAGCCCAATCGTGGCACATCATTTATTATTATACTTCCGTTATCACAAGCAAATTTCGATCAGCACATAAACAATTAAACGATATCTTCCGCCAGTTGAAGCAACAATTAAAATGGTCACTGATAAAAAAAATATTGCATCGTCAAACGCCAATGACCCCAGCCTCATGGGCAAGATCATGAGCAGCAGATCATTTAGCATAATACTGGCAGATGATGATGATGATGACTATGATTTCTTTGCCGAAGCTATCCACTCTTTTGCACCGCAGGTAACTATATCGAGAGCATTGGACGGAGCCGACCTGGTCAACATACTCGAAGCATCGCCAGCGGAACTGCCTGACCTGATCTTCCTGGATCTGAACATGCCCTGCCGCAACGGATTTGAGTGTCTTGGCGTGCTGAAGACTACAGAAAAATGGAAAAACATCCCAGTCATTATTTACTCCACGTCTGCATTTGCCGACCAGGTTGACACAACTTTTAAACTGGGAGCCAATCTGTATGTACAAAAACCGGGTGACTATGGGGATATTATGAAAACCGTAAAGAAAATATTTTCGATAAATTTACATAGCCTGCTGCGCCAACCTGCCAAGGAAAATTTTTTCATGACCTTGAAATAAAGATTGCAGGGAAGCGCGCACAATTACAGAACCCGAGAACTAAGCATGAAAGCGACAAAGTATATACTTCCGGTAGTTGTCGGCTGCATCACCGGCATGATAATGATAAAAATGGGAGAAAACCTTATCGGGAGCATATATCCGCTGCCACCTGGTATTGAGAAAAATACGGACGCCCTGGCAAAAGCTGTTGCCAATATGCCCCGGAATGCGTTTCTACTGCTACTGGTCAACTACGCTATTTCGTCTTTCGCGGCCGGCATTGCCGCAACGCGGGTTATAGGCAGAACAACGATACGGCCAGCCGTAATAGCGGGGGTGATATTGACTCTCGGCGGCCTGTTCAACGTGATCGCTTTTCCAAAACAACCTGTGTGGTTTTCTGTAACTAATCTACTCGTTTACCTTCCGTTTACATTGTTTGGATATGTGGCGGTTAGAAAGAAGAAGCCAACAATATAAGCCGACCGATCACGGAAACTTAAGTTCCTGAAAATCTCTTACGAACCGGGCTATATTCTTATTTGCCATGATAAAGCGTTTTGCTTTTACTTATAGTGAATAATTCATAACTTACAGCAATAATAGGCGGGGCAAGGCTCCGTCAGTATAAGCCTGTATGTATAAAACACTGTTAACGATATTGTTTTCGATAGTGCTGACGCCTGTTTTCGGACAAAAGGGCGTGGATACATTCAAGTTGTATTTTGACCTGAACGTGCCGGCGCTGAGCAGTGAAATGGAGAAAAAAATAGACCTGCTCATTTATAACGACAAGATCATCAGCGGGAGCCTTGTGATGATCGTGGGCTATGCAGATTTCCTGGGCAACGAAAGCCACAATCGTGACCTGTCCATTAAACGGGCAGCTAATGTGAAAGAATATCTTGTGCAGAACGGCATTAATCCCAGTGACATAACGCTATGTGAAGGAAAAGGTGAAATAGACCGTACCGTTAAAGGTAAAGGAGGCTTCCCGACCGACAGGCGGGTGGATATAGTGGTGAATAACAGGACCAGAAAAAAAGGGACGGGGACTACGCGAAAAGACAGTGTTAAAAAGAAACCGATCACAAATGTCAGCGAGCTTAACCGGCTCGATTCGGGATCGGTCTTTTTATTGCGGGATGTATACTTCCCCCCCGACCGGCATACGATAAACCCGGAGTCGAACGGAACGCTGGAGCGACTGTTTGCCGTGCTGAACGCAAACCCTAAACTGAAGATCAGTATTGAGGGGCATGTGTGCTGTATCAGCAGAAATGCGCCTGATGCTTTAGATATAGAAACCGGAGAAGCACATCTTTCTGTGAACCGGGCACGCGAAATATACAACTACCTTGTAAACCGGGGCATAGAACCGCAACGCCTTACCTATAAGGGGTTTGGCAGGAGCCGCCCGGTAGTAGTTATGGAATATTCCCAAGAGGATATGGAACGAAACCGGCGCGTGGAGATACGGATCATCGGCAATAAGTAGCATTTTTATTATCGCCCTTCTTAGCGCATTTCTTTCCGGGGGGCGGGACCATTTGCCTCCGTCGCCTTCAAGGGATATCCAGAGCTGAAATCAGATGCTAAACATAGCCTGAAGAAAGCCGCCTAGCGGGAACCAACCTCATCAACCACAAGAATTGCTTTGCTATGTCTTTGGGCATGCTCCCGAAATATGAGGGTGAGCTGCATCCGTGTATTCTTTCATTTGCAGCCGGAGCAAAAACGAAAAAACCCGAGCGCACACCCAGGTTCTTCTTTCCACAAAAGCAGGTGCCTTTGCGGTCTTTAGCAGACTTTGCGAGGTATGAGGTCAAACCGCGGCTTTGGTCTTGTAGCGCCCACGGCCGCAGCCGTGGGCATATATCATTTGTTTTTTTGTTAGTCCTTCTTCTTATTGCCACCCAGGCGATACCCGATAGATACCTGGAATGACGGGCTCTTGTAAAGCTGGCCGGATACTATCTTGCTGCCCTGCGATGGTGCGTTGTCCCAAACGGTCTGCACACTACGGAAATCCAAAGAAAGGTTAGGATAAACCTCGTAAGACAAGCCCATGAGATAGCCAACACCGAACCTTGAATTAAAGGCGTCCTGCTGGAGCCTAGGAGCATTATCGTTGCCCTGAGCGGAAACCAGTGTAGGAGCTGCCGTGTTCTGCAGCGTAGACGCGCCGGTATTTATTGAGAAGCTGTATACAAAGTTACCTCCTGCATAAAAGTTGAAATGGCTCTTTGTATACCTGATAGAGACCGGCATTTCTATACTGTGTAAAGTAGAGAAGCTATAAGCGTTAGTTTCCTGCTGCTTGCTAAACTGGCCATTTCCAACCTGGGTATAGGTATAGTAATTGTCGTTCAGGGAGTAGTTGTTGTTGATCCGGTGGAAGTATTTCACCTCTGCCATAGCTGCTACATTATCGCCAAAGCTGAAGTTGCCGGTAACACCAAACTGGAAGCCTTTAAAGCTATTAGGACCAAAGAAGGTAGCGTTGATACCGCCAGTAAGGCCTGGTGAGAACTGGGTGCCGGAAACATGATACTTAACATCGTTGAAAGTAGCGTTCAGCTTCTCCAGCGTTGATTCTCCACTGCCCTTAGACGACTGGTTCTGCTTGCCAAGACCGTTTTTGGCAGTAGCAGAAGAAGATGCTGCCGGAACGATCGCTGTATTGGCTGCAACCGCTGAGTTACTGTTCTCGTTAGCGTCTGTACTTTCTTCTTTACCCGGCTCAGCAGGGTTGTGCCTGTTGCGACTATTGGATCCATTATCGCCTGCAACTTCCCTTGTAAGCTGCTCAATTGAAATAGTATCGAGTTTGAAATAGCCATCTGCGGGCTTTGAACTCACAAAACGCTCATTAACCAACACCCTTTCAAATGATCTTTTCTCACGTGCCGGGCTTGCATCTTCCTTAGCATCTATTGCTGCTATACCTTGCTGAGCTCCATTACGCGAAGCGCCAGACTTATTTTTGTCTGCAGGCATGTGGCCCGTACTGTTGCCGGAAGTTTGCACCGGTGTCCCAGTTTTAGGGGCAGAATGCTTGCTGCTATTGCCTGCAAGCGGCTTATCGTTTGCTTCTATGACCTTTTCTGCGGTTATACCTGTGGTGCTCTTAGTGCTGGTAGTTTTGCCAGTACTAGTGCTGCTGCTTAATGCAAGTTTGTTTGCAGTAACCTGATCATTCTTCCCGGTGGCAGTTTTGTGATTGCCCGCTGGTTTGATCGCAGCAATATTCTTAACACCTATTTCCTTTCCAGAAGTTGCTTTCCGGCTGTTATGTGAAGTGTTTTTCTGAGCATTACCGCCTGAAGCCAGCTCTTTGGGTTGGTCTTCTGTGATCGTGTTGATATCGCCAGAACCAGTGGTATGCGACGCTTTACTTTGTGTATGCTTGTTACCGTCTGTGTTTGACGCAAGCAGTTTCTTTTCTGCTGCTTTTTTATGTTGCTCATTTGCAGCGATCACATTGGCGAGGAATTGCCTTCTCTTCTCTGCCTTGTCGGAATGTTCTTTAGCTGCTACATTCTTTTGTGCAGATGCGAGGACGGGTTTGTCAGCATGTGCCGCAGGTTGAAGACCCGCTACATTTTCAGCAGTAGTTTTATGTTGAACCGCCTCAGCATGACCCGTATTTATCTTTTTGTTGTTTGCAGCGGTTAATTCATTAGCATTGTTAGTAGTAGTGTTTACTTCATTGCCGGTCGTAGCTTTTGTGGTGTTTTGTGGTGCGCCGCCTGCCAGAGCGTTACCCTGTACTGGTTTAGGAGCTACTTTGTTTTCAACTGAATTAGTATTTGAGGTAGTGCTGTTGGCAACTATGTCTGCAGCGGCAGTTTTAAGATCGTTGGAATTTTTTGTTTTAGAATGGTTAGCATTTGCCGCAGTATTCACGGCTGCAATCGAAGTTTCCTTATTACCTGTTATCGTGCTTGAGTTCGAGCTGCTCCTGTTTGTGTTATCAGTGATCAGTGTATTAGCCGCAACAGCATCGGAATTTGCCCCGTTGCCGGCGCCGTTAAGTCCCCTGGTGCCATACAGGTAGCTACCCACACCTATTGATGTGGCTAACAAGAGTAAGCCCGCAACGCCGAACGTACGACGCCAATATAAGAACCCACCCCGATCGCGCGGCATCTCTTTATCGAGCAGATCGCGCATTTGCAACCAACCCGCCGGGCGATCTTTTTCTTCCTCTCCGCTAAATCGCTGCCTTACCAGGTCATCGATGCTAATGAAATTTTTATCCATGTGGATAAATTTTTTGTTTTAAAAATGTTTTACTCCTAAACTCTCCGGATTGAAAATGTTCAACCCCACATTATATATTATGCTTTTAAATGCAATTCCATTTTTTCAATTCTTTCTTTAAGTACTCTTCGCCCCTCAGACAAATGCCACTTTGATGTTCCCTCGCTAATACCGAGTATGGTTCCTATTTCTTTGTGTGTGAAGCCTTCCATCACATACATATTAAAAACGGTTCGTGTTGCATCGGGTAGCGCCTGCACCAATTGAATAAGCTGATCGTAATACATCTTATCTGCATGGTCCTTATGTACTAACTCATCCTTTTCTACCAGTAGTATCTTATCCGAATATCTTGTGTTTTGCTTCACATAGTCAGCCACCGCATGAAACACGATCTTTCTTAACCATCCTTCGAAGGAACCCTGGAAATTATATTGCTTTATTTTCTGAAAAGCCCTTAAATATCCGTTGTTCAATATCTCTTCCGCCTGCATCTCATGGTCTATGTACCGCTTTACCAATGCCATCATTTTGGGGTAAAATAAACGGTATAACTTCTCCTGCGCACTTCTTTCGTTGCGAATACAACCCTGAATGAGCTGTTCTAACTCACTTGCATGGCCAGTTAAAGTATATGCCAAAGCGATAGACAAGTATGTTTGTTATTAATGCTTAACATTATAATAGACCGTATCATCCGGGAAATGGTTGGGTGAGGGGACTAAAACACATTAAATTTACGGAATTTAATGCAAATCAGGGGTGAAATGGCAATAAGCGGGTGTTTGATATTAATAATATCGCCAACTATTGAAAGGAAGTATAGACCGAAATGATCGAAACACCATTGAGGACGGTGCCGATCTTGAGCGTGTCGTCGTGATTGATCCAGATGCGGTAGACGAAATTGGAGTCTTTTTTGCCACCAACATTGTAAAAGTACATATACTGCCACTGACCGGGGATGGTCCACTTAAAAGCAAGATCACGGCGGCCATTAGGATCACAGAGAATATTATAATGGTGATTACCCATGCTGTCCTTCCTAAAAGTCAGGACTTCGGAAAGATAGCAGGAGTCGTCCTGAACCAATGCGCCGACAGACTGGCTTTTCAGGTACCAGGTATGATTTATAAGTATATCTGTGCGTTTCTGGCGCTTGATGTCTTTATAACACCCCCAGGCACCCACAACACAAATAAAGCCAATAAGTATGAGCAGCAGCCTTTTCATTCTTTCCCTTGCACTTAATTAATTACGTAAGATAGCAAAAATCGTACAAATAATCTGCAAAGGAACTGAAAGTTTCTAATTCCATGATTAATTTATTTACAGGCCTCTCCCTGGCCCTCTCCGAAGGAGAGGGTGAAGCAACGTATGTATGTAATCTTTCTTTAGCAGAAAATTGCAAAAACTAATGGACCATGTGCCAGGAAAATTAAGAGCAACTCTATCTTTTGTGAGCATCGGCCTGAATATCCAGTTTCCGGAGCATAGGTGCAGTGAGCCATGTGATGCCCACCACTACCAGTGTAAGACAGCCACCTACAACGACGGCGGGAACTGTACCCATCCAGCGTGCCGTAATGCCGCTTTCCATAGCGCCAAGTTCATTAGATGAGCTAATGAACATGGTATTCACTGCCGCCACCCTACCCCGCATAGCATCCGGGGTATAGAGCTGCAGAATAGTGCCGCGAATGACGACACTCACAGCATCGAACATGCCGCCGGCGAGGAGCATGGTAAAAGCAATGATAAAACCCCATGAAATACCGAAGCCTGCAATTGAGAACAAAGACGAGCTGCCTCCAAGAACGCCGCAGTAACCGAAGATAATAGTTGTGACACCGAATCCTGCGATGCAGATCAACAACTTTACTCCCGGCTTTTTGCCCAATGGCATAACAGACAGCATAAACAGGGTGATAACCGACCCTATGCCGGGCGCCGCACGCATCCAGCCATAGCCAACCTCGCCTACTTTTAAAATATCATCGGCAAAGACCGGCAACAAGGCCACGGCACCACCGAATAATACCGCAAACATATCGAGCGAAAGCGCAGCAAGTATGATCTGGGTATTGAAGACAAACCTGATGCCCTCGCCAAGGCTCTTCATAATGGGTTCCTTTTCCTTTCTGACCGCCAGTTCCTGTTTTGGTATACGCAGCAATGCAAACAATGAGACCAGCTCAATTACCCCAACACTAATGAGGCTGACAAAAAAACCGCCAATAGCTATCATAAAGCCACCCAGCAGCGGGCCTACGACCGCCCCTATCTGCCAGGAGGTACTACTCCATGTTGTGGCGTTGGGATACAGTTCACGCGGGACCAGCTTACCCATGAGCGCGAAAGAAGCAGGACTCAGGAACGCCCTGAGCGCACCGCCGATAAATATACCTGCGTATATGAGCCATAATATACCCCGTGACGAAATGCCTGATTGCAATCGTGGCCAGGCAAGCAATACGAAGAAAACGGAAAGGAGCAGGTAGCCGATGGTGCATTGCAACAGCAGCGTCCGCTTCTCCTTAAGGTCTACAAAATGGCCGGAGAACAAAGAAAATCCGATGGCCGGTATGACCTCCCACAGACCGAGCATGCCAAGGGCTAGTTTGTCGTGAGTGAGTTTGTAGACATAATAGCTAAGAATAGTAGCCTGCATATTCAGCGCCATGATAATGGCGAAACGGAGCAGCAGGTAATTCCTGAAAAGAGGATAGTTGAGCGCTTTATTCTTTAACAGAAATGACGTAGCGGCGCGCAATAGTGCAAGGTTTGGTTGGCGCAAAAATAACAAAAAAAGACCTCTCCCGGCCTTCTCCGAAGGAGAGGGTTAAGTAGCATAAGTTATTTACGACCCATTATTTTCAATAATCGTGCTCGAAAAATTGCGTTTTCACCAAAATTATCTATTTATCTTTTTCCAAAAAGCTACGCTCATTTGCACCTTGTCGAGTATAACCGCTAAATTTGCTAAACCGATGAATAATATTTCGCAGATAATAGGTACGAGTATCGTACAGGCCTTCCAGGAGCTTCGGGCAAATAAACTGCGCACTTTTCTTTCGCTGCTTGGTATCACGATCGGGATATTCTGTATCATAGCAGTGCTGACGGTTCTGGACAGCCTGAAGAATAATATACAAAAGGAAATGTCGACATTGGGTAATGATGTGCTGTACATTGGCCGCTGGCCCTGGATGGATGATGGCGGAGAATACAAGTGGTGGGAATACTGGCGCCGGCCGGGCATGACACCTGCAGAGGTAAAGGCTATAGAGAGCCAGGTGAGTGATGCAGGAATAACAACCTTGTGCCTGAACACCCGCCGCATGACGCTGAAGCACAATGATAATGAGGCCAGTGGAGTAGCAGGCTACGCAGTACTCAATGGCTTTGACAAAATACAGAATATAGAAATAGCACAGGGGCGGTACCTGAATACCACGGAACTGGACGGTGGCTCAAACTCAGTGGTATTAGGAAATGAGGTGTATCGAAGCCTTTTTGTGGGGAGCATCAGTCCGCTGGGGAAAAGCGTGAGCTTCTTCGGCCGAAAATTTATTGTCGTGGGTATCATGAAGAAAGTGGGTGATAATATGGCAGGCTTCGACTTCGACAATTCGGCCATATTTCCATATTACATGGCGGCCTCGCTGGTGGACACGCGCTCACTCAATTATGACCCCTTGCTGGCCGTAAAAGCAGCACCTGGCAAAAATATAGACGAAGTAAAGTATGAAGTGGAAGGAGTGCTGCGACGTGTGCGGAAAGTGAGACCCGGACAGGCCAACAACTTTGCGATAAACCAGCTCAGCCAGGTGTCGCAAAGACTGAACATGGTCTTTGGCACCATAGACATTGTGGGGTGGTTCATCGGTGGACTCTCGCTGCTGGTGGGTGCGTTTGGCATTGCTAATATCATGTTTGTAACTGTAAAGGAACGGACAAAGATCATTGGGCTGAAAAAGGCGATCGGCGCAAGAAAGGCATCCATATTATGGGAGTTCCTGCTGGAAGCAGTTGTGTTGTGCCTGATAGGCGGAGCTGTAGGCATACTGATCGTGGTGCTGGTGAGCTTTATTCTTACCTACGCTTTCGAATTCGATGTGGTGCTTTCGTTAACTAACTTCTTTATTGGTATTTTTGTTTCTATATTGGTCGGTGTTTTATCAGGCTTTATACCTGCAAGGTCGGCATCGAAGCTGGACCCGGTAGTAGCCATCAGAACAAATTAAATTCTTTATGAAGAAAAAACAGGTGCTCATACTCAACCAGGAGCGTATCTCGTACAAGCTGCGCCGCATGGCCTACGAGATATGGGAGCTCAACAGTGACGAGCAGGAAATTATAATGATAGGGATAGAAAACGGAGGGAAGATACTTGCCGACAATTTGTCTGCCATACTGAAAGAGATAAGCCCGCTGAAAATAGAAACAATAGCCCTGAATATCAATAAGAAGAACCCGATCAATCACGCACTCGAAATAGATGTGAACCTGAACGGGAAAACCGTGGTGCTTTGCGATGATGTGATCAACTCGGGCAAGACAATCATCTATTCGCTGCATGCGCTTCTTTCTTACGACCTGAAGAAAATAATGGTTGCGGTGCTGGTGGACCGTAAGCATAAGTCGTTCCCAATATCATCTGATATTGTGGGGCATACAGTAGCCACTACCATACAAGATCATATAGAAGTGGAAACAAAGGGGAAGAAGATCACGGGGGTGTATTTGGAGTAGTAAGTGATAAGTTGATAAGAGAGGTTGAAAAGTCAGGGATTTGACATTACGTATATCGAGACAAAACATTGCGTCTCGACCTAATAACCACACAATATTTTTACAATTAACGACCAAAGCATGTCTTTTACTTTACTGATACACGGCGGCGCAGGAAACATAACACCTGCAATAATGAACAAAGAACAGGAAGCAGATTATGCAGATGCGCTGAAAGAAGCCCTGGATAGGGGCTATGATATTTTGCACAAAGGCGGCGCAGCGCTGGATGCCGTGGTGGCTGCTATTGCGGCAATGGAGGATAATCCGCTCTTCAATGCCGGAAGGGGGTCTGTGTTTACAAAGAAAGGACTGAATGAAATGGATGCTGCCCTGATGGATGGGAGCAATGTTGCAGCGGGTGCAGTAGCCGGTGTTCGGAACATCAAGAATCCGATAGTACTAGCCAAGGAAGTGATGCTGCATTCGGGCCATGTATTCCTGAGTGGCAGCGGTGCGGGAGAGTTTGCACTGAGCCAGGGCATAGAGATGGCGCCGGATGAATATTTTTTCAACGAATCGAGATACGACCAGTGGCTGGAAATACGGCACACTAATTATACACAACTGGACCACAAGGCCGACAATCTCAAAGGTCATGGGATACCTAATGCAGGCGAGAAATTTGGCACAGTAGGAGCTGTAGCCTGTGACCAGTATGGCAACATAGCCGCCGGCACATCGACAGGTGGAATGACCAACAAACGTTTTGGCCGTATAGGGGACAGCCCGATAATTGGTGCCGGCACCTATGCCAACAATGCAACCTGCGCAATATCGTGCACAGGACATGGAGAGCCTTTTTTGCGAGCCGTAGTAGCGCATGATATTTCCTGCCTTATGGAATATAAAAACCTATCGTTGCAGGACGCCTGCGCCAAAGTGATCAAGGACAAACTGGTGAAGATAGGCGGCGAAGGCGGCCTAATAGCTGTAGATGCGAAAGGCAATTATGATTTCTGCTTCAACTCTGCCGGGATGTACCGGGGCATGAGGAATAGTGAAGGGAAGGAGTTGGTGGCGTTTTATGGTCTTGACTAAGATTTTTAAGATGGCAGGATTTTAGGATGTGCGAGTAGGCAATTCAGAAAGACGTATCTTTGTATTAAATCATACGCCGATGATACGGACTACGATCATACCCGAAAAAACCGAGGTTAATGTCCACCTTTCTGTACCTGAAAATTACATAGGGAAAGAAATGGAAGTGATCGCTTTTACTATAAAGGAAGGCCTTGAAAAAAAAGAGGCTGGTAATAAGAAAGTGACTTTTTCCGCACTTTCTATAGATACGAAGGGATATAAATTTGATCGCGATGAGGCCAATGAGCGATAAAATATTTTTGGATAGCAACATCTTAATTTATGGCTATTCTAATAGTGAACCTGCCAAACAATTGATAGCCCGCCAACTGATAGCTGAAAATAACTCAGTAATCAGTACTCAAATTCTACAGGAAGTGACCAATACGGTTACCCGTAAATTCGAGTTTAGCTTTGCCGACGCCGCAGTTGGTATTGAGGAATGTTGCCAAAATAATATCCTTCACATCAATACTGAAGATACAATTGTTCAGGCGTGCGGAATCGCGGAACGATACGGTTTTTCATTTTACGACAGCCTTGTTATATCTGCTGCACTTGAAAGCGACTGCAAATTTCTGTACTCAGAAGATTTGCAACACAATCAGACGATTGAAAAACGTTTAACGATAATTAATCCCTTTATTTAGCGTGAATTCCCGAGTCGTTAAGTCGAATCTAATTTCAAACGTTTACAGCCCGGCCAATTTATTTTTTATTTCGCGTACAGAAAGTTGCTGCATGGATGCGGTGGCTACGAGGCCATCGTGCGGTATAGTTCCATCCTGCTGAAAGTAATACCAGGTGCCATTTTTGTTGGCTATCACTACCAACTGATATGCTGCGCCGCGTGGTACGGTATTCACCTGGTGATGACTGACAAGATTCATAGTATTTGTAGCCTGGTCGTAGGTACCTGCGTCGGGTCCTTGCTCGAGATTGCTCATTACTGAAATAAATTTTCCGGTAGCGTTTTCTTTTTGTTTAATATCGGGCAAAACAAGATACATCTGTGTATTTGATTCATTAAACGAACCATCTGGTAGAACGACGCTCACGCTTGTTTTTGCTGAATCGAACGGATAAAACGAACCACAATTGGTCCAGGTGAAATTTGTAACCGAATCGAAAATAAAAAGTGGCGCAGTATGGGGATAAGAATCTGCAATGGTTCCGTCAACTACGGAGCCCTGGAGTGCAACAGCACTTTGCGACCAAACTGCAATCGATGCCGGATTATTTGTCGACCCGTAAAAAAGCGCCATGGGAACATTGGACGAGCATTTATGACTGAAGCCCAAACGATATGAGTTGGCATAAACGGGCTTACCATTTTGAGTAGCGGTCAAATAGACTTCGCCTCCGCTTTGCAACAGCCGACCGCCGGCCATAGTAGTAGCGCGATTGGCAATCATAGCGCCCGCTTTGTACATTTCCGTCAGCCGCACACAGACAATACCCGAGGTGATGACGCTGCCGCCGGCATCCTTAAAGGAATTTGGATAGAAATGAAGTTTGGTTCCTTCATTGGCATAAATTACTATCTCAGTGCCTGCATGGAAATTAAAAACCTGCGGTGCAGTACAAAGGCTAGAAAACACTTCGTCTAAACCCGCAGGCTCAATATCCGTAAGTGGCTGACTACCGTTCTTAGAACAGGACGCAAAAAGAACGACGGCGATAATACCCGTGCAAATCAGAGAAAAAATTGTTCTTTTCATAAAAACGCTTTTGTGTGAATTGATCTGGTGAATGGCTTGGTCAGGATGTAAAAGTATCCTGCACATATCATTCATAAATGAGTACAAATACCCAATCTGAAAAATGGGTATTTATACCTAGTTGCTGGCGGAGTACCTCCCATTTATCAAACAATTCAATCAAACCGGATTATTAAGGTTACCTTGCACGATTACCGTTTGCCGGAAATCCACCGTAAATCATATAAAAATTACACTATGCTGCACTTTGTAGAAAACGTAGACCAGATCATCGAGAACATTAAAACCATGGAGCAATACCTGAATTCCGACAATGTTGCGGAGAAGGAATTTGCACGTGACCTCGTGAAAAAAGGCCGTTCTATGCTGGTGTACAAGGTGAACGGACAAAACCATTTTGCGCCGGGCCGCTTCCTGGGGTTCAAGAAAAACTCTATGTCTGCCCACCTTGAAAATGAGAAAAGGGAGAGCCGTGATACCAGCCACACCATACAGTCGCTGATGGGAAAACCGTTTTCACATGCTGCGATCGAGAAAGAATTCAACGACTATTCCAATACATTCAAGGGGAATACGCTGAAAAGCAAGCGCAAATACTGGCGCGTGCGGAATGATGAGAATAAGTACCTTGACCTGGGAGTAGCAGTTGCTGAGGCAGAAGGATAGTCGTATTCCGGCTAATGACAGGACTACTCCCAATCAGTACATAGCACTGTTAATCATGTGCTATACCAAGGCGTCAACATATTGTCTCCTTATTTTGTTGCGCACTCTCGCTGATACAATATGTGATGGCAAAACATAAGTCACCAAATGACAGCGGGCTTCAGAATAAGATTTGTTACTGGCTTGTGCAAGCATATCATCTGTGATTTCAAATGTGTACCTGTCTCCGTATTCCTGCGATGTAAGCATGACAACAAGATAACAGTCGTCGTCAATAAAAACATCGTCATTGGAAATTATTACTACAGGATGATTCAGAACCTTGCCATCGGGCGGCATACCTAAATTGACCTCCACAATATCTCCGCGCTGATATGGCATTTTTAATGCGTATGCTTTAAGAAATTATGCAAAACAGCAGCTCTCGAGATAGCAGACAATCCTTCCCTAATATTATCCGGAGTCTTTTTAACAACTACATCTTTTGTTGATGCAAGATGAAGTAAAGACCTCAATTTAAATAGCGCCTTCAAGGCATATCTGAATTTTTCCACAAGCGCACTATCGTCGGATATTGAATTTATATTCTCGTCAATATCTACAAATACGGAGATAACCTTATTGGTTTCGGTGAGCAAATCTTTAGCTTCAACTTTACTTAAGGCAAAGACATGATTATCAAATCCTTCAACAGTGAGGATAAGGTCATTAATATCCTCATTGATACTTTGGTCCGCGCCTGCCTTCGGCCATAAACTGATTTTATGAGTCTGCCTGATTATGGGTGCGGCCTTCTTTTGTATGTCTAACGTAAATATCATACTATACAAATATACTAAGAATATACTAAGTCGTAAAACGAAAGGACCAGCACTCCGATTTTATATTTTCCCAAACGATTATACCCGTAAATTTGCTAAAGACCTCCTTCGCTAAAGCTTCGGCGGTTAAGAGAGTAATTTATGGCAGAGAAGAAAACGGCCGTTGTAAAAGACGCTAAGAAAAAAGAACCCGCTGCAAAGATCAAGGCAGCAAAACACATAGAAGGCATATCGGCACCCGAAGTTGAACACCATACCAATGGCGATAGCAGGTTGGCACACCGAAGTGATGTGATCTTTATTAAGGGTGCGCGCATGCACAATCTTAAGAATGTAGATGTAGCCATACCGCGGAACAAATTTGTGGTGGTGACCGGTGTGAGCGGCAGCGGTAAATCGTCGCTGACCATGGATACGCTGTTTGCGGAAGGCCAGCGCCGCTATGCAGAGAGCCTGAGCGCATATGCACGCCAGTTCCTGATGCGTATGGACAAGCCTGATGTGGACTACATACATGGTATATGTCCGGCAATAGCTATAGAGCAAAAGGTGACCACACGCACACCGCGTAGCACGGTAGGCAGCATGACGGAGATATACGATTATCTGAGGCTGCTGTTTGCCCGAGTAGGTAAGACCTATTCGCCTGTAAGCGGAAAAGAGGTGAAGAAAGATACGGTGACCGATGTGGTGGAATTTGTAAAGACGCTTCCGGTGGGCGCGAAGGTGCAATTCATAGTGCCGCTGGTAATGCGATATAAGCGCACTATAGAAGAGGAGCTGAATATATTGATGCAGAAGGGCTTTAGCAGGATCTATGTACCCGATGTGGATGACAAACCGATACGCATAGAGGATGTGCTTGCAGGCACTGTGACCGTGGGCAAGGCTAAAGCAAATCTGCTGATAGACCGCATAGTAGTGAAGGAACAATTTGATGAAGATGACCTGCACCGCCTGGCGGATAGTATACAGACCGCATTTTACGAAAGCGAGGGAGAGTGCCTGGTGGAGGTAGATGGCAAAAAAACACACACATTCAACAACCGTTTTGAAGCAGATGGCATCATCTTTGATGAGCCAACACCCAACCTGTTCTCGTTCAATAATCCGTTTGGCGCATGCCCTACCTGCGAAGGTTTCGGGCAGGTGCTCGGAATAGATGATGGACTGGTGATACCGGACCCGAGGCTAAGTGTGTATGAGGGCGCGGTGGTGTGCTGGCGCGGGGAGAAGATGCAGGAATGGCAGAAGGAATTTATGAAGGCTGCGGCGAGGTATGACTTCCCGATACACAAGCCGGTGGGAGACCTTAATGAAGCCGAAAACAAGCTGCTGTGGGAAGGTAATGACAAGGTTAGCGGTATCCGCGATTTCTTCACGATGGTGGAACAAAACCTGTACAAGGTACAATACCGCGTGATGCAGGCAAGGTATCGCGGACGAACAACCTGCCCGACATGCAATGGGACACGACTGAGGAAAGACGCCATGTATGTGAAAGTGAATGGCGCGACCATAGCAGACCTCATGTTCAGGCCGGCAGACGAGCTTTATGAATGGCTACAGAAAATAAAACTTAACGAAAACGATACGGCCATTGCCAAAAGGATAATGACCGAGGTGAACCAGCGCATGAAAACGCTGCTGGATGTGGGATTGGGATATTTGTCGCTGAGCAGGCTTGCGAATACTCTATCGGGTGGTGAGAGCCAGCGCATACAGCTTACCAAGTTCCTGGGCAGTAATCTTACCGACTCATTATACATTCTTGACGAGCCGAGCATAGGCCTGCACAGCAGGGATACGGAGCGGCTGATAGGTGTGCTTAAAACGCTTCGTGACCTTGGCAACACCGTAGTAGTGGTGGAGCATGACGATATGATGATGCGGCATGCAGACTACATTATAGATATGGGGCCGCTGGCAAGCCACCTGGGTGGTGAGGTTGTGGCAACTGGTACGTACAAAGAACTGACTGCGAATAAAAAAAGCCTGACCGGCAAATACCTGAGCGGGGAACTGAAAATAGAACCGCACGCGATACAACGCAAACCACGCGGCCATATACGGATAGAAGGCTGCCGCCAAAATAATCTGAAGAATGTAGATGTGGATTTTCCCCTGAATGTGCTGTGTGTGGTAACGGGCGTGAGCGGCAGTGGCAAGACAACACTGGTGAAACAAACCCTCTACCCTGCCCTGCTGAAACATTATGGTGAAGGAGCAGACAGACCGGGCCTATTCAGAAATCTGAGTGGCGACCTGAAAAGCATTACTCATATAGAGCATGTGGATCAGAACCCGATCGGAAAGTCATCGAGGAGTAATCCAGTGACTTATATAAAGGCGTATGACGAAATACGGAAGCTATATGCCAAGCAGCCGGTGGCCAAGATGCGGGGTTTTGTAGAAAAGCACTTTTCGTTCAATACTGATGGGGGCCGGTGCGATACCTGCAAGGGCGAGGGTGAAGTAATAGTAGAGATGCAGTTCCTGGCGGATGTGCACCTGTTGTGTGAAGTGTGTAAAGGCAAGCGCTTTAAGGAAGAAGTGCTTGAAGTAACTTACCGGGGGAAGAGTATTTATGATATACTGGAACTAAGTGTTGATGAGGCGATAGCATTCTTTGCGGACGAGAAACGGCTGGCAAGTGCGCTACAGCCGCTGAGTGATGTCGGACTGGGCTACATAAAGCTCGGGCAGAGCAGCGACACGCTGAGCGGCGGTGAAGCGCAGCGTGTGAAGCTGGCTTCCTTCCTTGGTAAGGGTAACCAGAAGGAAAAGGTATTGTTCATCTTTGATGAGCCTACTACGGGGCTACACATGCACGATATTAAAAAGCTGCTAGGGTCGTTTGATGCACTTATTGAACAGGGGCATTCCATAATAGTAATAGAGCATAATACGGATGTAATAAAGAGTGCAGACTGGGTGATAGACCTGGGACCGGAAGGCGGTCTGGGAGGTGGATACCTGCTGTATGAAGGGCCGCCTGAAGGACTGAAGAATGTGAAAGAGAGCTATACCGGCAAGTATATGTAATGCTTTTTATCTATCTTTCATAAAAAAATGATGAAAGGGGTAGCGCTGATATTTGCTATTTTGTTTGGGTTTAGCGTCCTAAGTTCACATGCGCAGGAGGCTGTTGTAAGGGTTGGCGATATACCCGTAACATTTAAAAATGGTAAAATATCAGTAGAACAAACTACCCGCGACAGAATCATACGGGCAGGAAAACTGGTAGCACGGGCGGACTGTGAGATAGTGAGCTACACTTTTTCGATCATGAAAGGCGATAACATGTGGGGGCCTGTCAAAGTGAGAGGAGGTTTATTTACTACAGACATGGTAAATCATCTGAAGGAAACAAAGGGCCCAAACGTAAACGTGGTTTTTGATGAGATAAAGGTAAAACAAGACGGTTTGACACGATCCTCACATCCGATAGCGTTGAAATACGATCAATAAGATCATAAAACCTAAAACTTTATTTACATTTATACTAAAATAGCTACCGTATGAAAAAGATCACCCTGGTACTTACCGTACTTTTCTCGTTCGCTTTCGCGAATACATTTGCGCAGAGCCTTGCAGTTAATGTCGGGGATATCGCAAACAGCACAACGGCTGCGCCGATATACACTACCAGCGACAGGATAGTGAGGAGCGCTAAACTGATAGCTAATTTGCCTGATGCCGATATATTGAGCTATACTTTTTCTATTACGGCCGGCGCCACTACATGGGGGCCTGTTGATGTCACAGGGCCGTTATTTACAACAGACATTATAGCTCACCTTAGGGAAACAAGGGGTCCGAATGTAAATGTAAGATTTGAACATATACAGGTGAAACAGGATGGCATTATGCACCTGATGCCCACGATATCGTTGAAATACGATCAATAATAACACCTCTTTAGCGAAAACTTCACTTATTTTACAGGAAATAGTACTTCATGAAAAAGAGCCTGTTGTTCATTCTTTTGATGTTGCCTGCTTGTGTCTCCTTTGCACAAAAGAAAAAAAGCGCACCGGCGGAGGGTAAGTACCCAAATGTGTGGGTGGGCAATGTACGCAGCTATTACACTTACCTTGATACCATATTGGCCAATCCGATGCTGCTGACAGATTCGGTGGGCTGTAAGGTATCGGGATTTACGATTTCACTAATGGCGCCGGGCCATGATTTTTACGGGCCTATACATGCCAATGGCAATGAGTTTACCCAACAACAAAAGGACCTGATAAAAACCTGGGACTATAAAGACGTTACATTCTATGTGCAGGATATTCACCTCAACTGCCACGAGACAGATGCCGTAGCGCATCCATTTCAGTTGAAGTTCGATCATTGATCCCAAATGACATTTACATAAAGGAACCGGGCGCAGTTTGTGCCCGGTTTTTGTTTGTGGTTTTCCCGTTTGCCGCAGGGCTGTGTCCTAAAATAGCAGAGACGTTGCGGTGCAACGTCTCTACATGATCATTAGGTTGAATACTATCTACGGGTGTATTAAATGCCTACGCGGAGATTAGCGATGTCCTGCAGGCGCTTTTCGGCTATGCGCATAGCGGCGAGCTGGGTATGCACTTTGTCTTTTTCTGCAACGTGGAATATATCGAGCGTGCGGTCGTAAATCTTGCCCACTGTATTTATTGCGCGCGCATGGTTATAGCCATCAAGCTCAATACTGATATTGATGATACCACCTGCATTTATCAGGAAGTCCGGCACATAGATTATGCCCTTTTCTACCAGCATCGGCCCATGCACATTTTCATCGGCAAGCTGGTTGTTGGCAGCACCGGCTATCACCGGGCATTTCATTTTGTTGATACTGTCTGTGTTTACCGTAGCGCCCAGTGCACATGGTGCGTAAATATCAAACTCATGGTCAAAAATATCTGTACTTGGTATTACTTCGATTGCAGGATACTTGGCTTTGGCCTGTTTCACTTTGTTTTCGTGTATATCACACACAAGTACCTTAGCACCCTCCTCTACGAGATGCCCCATAAGGTATTGCCCTACGTTCCCGGCACCCTGCACTAATACTTTTTTACCAGTAAGCACATCGCTGCCCCACGCCTTTTTTGCAGCAGCTTTCATACCCATATACACACCATAGGCTGTGAGCGGTGAAGGATCGCCGCTGCCGCCCATGTACTCAGGCTTTCCGGTAACGAATTTGGTTTCCATGCCTATGTACTCCATGTCGGAAGAAGAGGTATTCACGTCTTCGGCAGTTATGTACTTTCCGTTAAGGCTGTTTACAAACTTGCCGTACCGGCGCCAAAACGCCTCGTTCTTCAGTTTGTGTGCATCGCCTATCAATACTGCCTTACCGCCGCCAAGATTGAGGCCGCTGATGGCAGATTTATACGTCATACCGCGGCTAAGGCGCAGTGCGTCTATGAGTGCGTGTTCGTGATTATCGTAGTTCCACAAGCGGGTACCTCCAAGCGAAGGGCCGAGCGTGGTGTTGTGTATAGCTATAATAGCGTTGAGCCCCGTATGCGGGTCCTGGCAGAATACTACCTGCTCATGCCCCATACTGTGCATTTGTTCTAATACGGATTGCTGCATAATTAGTCTGATTTAGGGCTGCAAACTAAGTAATTTGTCTGTAAGTTTCACGTAAGAAAAAATGCAATAATATATGCACGAATGCCTTGGCATTAGCGCAGGGCATCCGAACAAAGAACATCACGTTATTCAATTCAATACAAACTTGATGGGGAGCACAAAGATCACTTTTACAGGTATACCATTTTGTTTGCCGGGTTTCCACTTAGGCATACCGCTCACAATGTGCAGCGCCTCTTCATCGCAACCACCTCCAATACCACGCACCACCCTTGCATTGCTCACGGCACCGTCTTCATTTACTACAAACTCTATAGTTACCTGGCCCTCTATGCCGGCCTCGCGGGCAGCCTCCGGATACCGGAGGTGGGCACCGAGGTAGACACCCATGTCGCCATAGAAAGCAGGCATCTGGTCTACCCAACGCGGCGGTGGATTTGTGTTGGTACTTTTTCCCGGCAGCAAGCCGGTGCCGGGACCGCCGACAATCACGGGTTCGATGCCAGTAGAATCACCAATGTGATTCGAGAATCCCGGCTGTTTGTTGTGCATATCCTCTATCGGTGTCATCCGGGTTTCGATAGGCTCTCCATCGTTTACAATTTTAGGTGGTGTAAGAATCTGTGTATTTGCCGGCGGCGCGGGCGGAGGCGGAGGGGGCAGCGGAGGGGATGGCGGTTTGGGCGGTTCCGGCGGAAGCTTTTGGGGTATCTCCGAAAGAACCACTGGTTTCTCATTCGGCCGGGCAACAACTGTAGCTGCGCGGTGCAGGCCAATGAATGAAAAACTAAACAGCGCGGCTGCGCCCAACAATACAAAGGCTCCGGCTCTTTTCATTCTGTTGCCATAGTTTCTGCGGAGCTCATAGCCGCCATAGAGCTTGTTTCTCTTGTCGAAAATAATGTCGAGATAGTCGGCATTTAATAGTGTTGCAGGTTCCATGATAGTCTGTTTATTATAAGAAGCGTGAAGATTCATTTTCCATAATCAGCGCTGGAATTTTTTCCGGAGCCACTCTATTTCTTCGGTAGTCAGATCAACGATGGTGGAGAAGGGGATCTCGTTTATGCTCATCTCATCAAGCAGTTGCACAAGGTCTCCATAGGTACTTTCATCACCGGGCTTCAGGATCACATACATCTTATGCGCGTTAGCTGAAAACGTTGCGGGAAGCGACAGCACGCGGCTCTTCTTATCTAAGAGTACTGCTCTCAACTGCGTAAATGAACATTGCTTCATCTGGCTGAGGTCGCTTAATAGCCCTTCGTAGTAAACGATGTGATGATCTTCTGTGGCGATGAGTGTGAGTGTGCTTTCGGCGGCAACTTCTGTTGGGCTTGTGGTTGGCTCACGGGAGGGCATTTTTATTTCCATCGTCGCCGGCCTGGCGAGTGTTGTGGTGTACATAAAAAAGGTGATGAGTAAAAACCCGAGGTCTACCATCGGTGTAAGATCGATGCGCGGAGCCTGCATCCTGCGGTCCTTCTGCGGCAAATTCATTTCAGCCATAGTGTGTTTTATTAAAAGACACTATGACACTAATAATTCCATAAAACGTCCGGAAAGCTTACCCCAGCTCAAACACGGTTATCTCCGGCATTACACCCAGCCTGCCGGGATAGCCGAGGAAGCCAAAACCACGGTTCACATAGAGGTGTTGTTTACCCTCGGTATAAAGGCCTGCCCACTCATTGTACATGTACTGCACAGGGCTCCATTTGAACCACTTGCTGTCTACACCAAACTGCATGCCGTGGGTGTGGCCACTAAGTGTGAGATCTACCTCTCCAAATTCGGGTATGACCTGGGCATGCCAGTGTGAAGGATCGTGAGACATCAGTATCTTGACGGGTATATTCTTTTCCTTAAGGCCTTCGTAAGCCTTGCTCATATTGCCATACTTGGGGAAGTTGGCTTTGGCGCTCCAGTTCTCTATGCCTATTAGGGCTATCTTATCTGTGCCTCGCTCCAGCACTACGTGCTCATTCATCAGCAAACGCCAACCCATGGATGCGTGTATGCCCTTCAACGTTTCAAGATTATCTCGCTGTGCTTGCTTTGAAGGCCAATGCACATAGTCGCCATAGTCGTGATTTCCAAGTGTTGAAAATACACCCATGGGGGCCTTTAAACGGGAAAATATTTCCTGGTATTTAGCGTCAACTTCGTCCGCATGGTTGTTTACGAGGTCTCCGGTAAATAATATGAGGTCGGGGTTTTGGTCCATTACTCTCTGTATACCATGCGCGACTGCGCTATGATTATCGAAGCTACCGGTATGAATATCGGATATCTGCACGATCTTCATTCCTTTGAAAGCCTGCGGGAGCGCAGCTAAAGTGAGCTTGACCCTTCTGACACGGTAGCTATACCTGTTTCGTATGCCATAGGTAAAGCCAAGCAGAGAAAGCCCTCCAAGCACAAGTGCGGTACGCTTCAAAAACAGCGAACGCTCGATGCTGTTGGTGCCGTCTGCTGGAGCGGATGAGTTGTACGCGATCGCAGTGATCAGCCATGTAAACAACCTCCGGATGTCATCGATCACCATCACGAGCAATATCAAAATCTTACCTACAGTAAAGCCCAACACAAAGGCTACGTATACGTTGCGTAGCAGATGTGGGACATTAGCCCAGTTGATCGTTCTTATGAAAATGAGACCGAGCCAGCTGAGTGTGGTGAGCGCCAGGTAAAGGATCGTGATACCTAAACGCCACGGCGGAGGCATATTGCGCACCGCTGAGCGTATTACGATGAAGCTGTAATACTCTGCCAGCCCTATAATACTGAGAATGATGATCAACCTAAGTGCCATGTGCATGATTTAAAATTTCAGGAATTCTTCTATTTGGAGCGCTATCATCGCCTTTGTATCGGTCTTAATAAAATTTCCATCGCTGTCTATCTCCTCGTTTATCCGCGACAGCAGTACTTTATTATACAACACATGCACCTTCATATAATGGAGAATAGAGGTCATATGCTCAATGCCACGAAGATTGCCGGCCCTTCCGTCAGATACCCCCACCAATGCGGCCTTCTTATACCACCAGCACTTTTTTATGTCGCTGTTGTCCATCATCAGCTTCAATATTCCGGGGAAGCTGGCGTTGTACTCCGGCATAATAAATACAAACTTTTCCGCGGGAATGAGAAACTCCTTCTCCAGAGCATGCATCTCGGCACCACGTTCCCAGACCTTCTTATGCTCCAGCGAGAGCAGGCTAACCTGTTCATGCTTTTCAGACAATAATTTATGGTAAAGGTTGGCTGTCCGCAGCGTCATGCTGTCTGAACGGTTAGTGCCTGCAATTACGGTTATCATTTAATAATTAATGGAAGATCAAAGGTGGCTACTATTTGTGACATAAAATGCAATTCCCCACGCACTTTAACACAATTTCTTTTTATCTGAGCATAACAAAATACTATTCTTTAGTCGAGACTCCGCAGATGAGCCCGCGATCACGGGCGCAACATACTGGCGGGCATAGGGGCTGAAGTGGTGACTATTGGAGCATAGAAAACCCCGACCAAAAAGCCGGGGTAACTAACTGATCAGAAAATTAATTGATCCTATTTTGCTCTGGACCTGTTCTCAGAAACATCGTCTATCACATACACATCTTCGCCTTCGTGCTTCATCCTGTAGTTTTCGCGGGCATATTGCTCCAGTTTCTGCGGATTGGTTAGCAGGTTAGTTCGTTCTGTGTTCATTCGCGTTATTTCATTATTGAGATAGGTAATATTGCCCTTTACGCTATTCAGTTCCTTTTGCCGCTGCTGTAGTGAGAACCAGTCGTTCTGATCAAAGAACAGCGTCCATGACACAAAGATCACCGAAGCGATAAAATACTTGTTCGTCACGATCTTAAGCACCTTCTTCATCATACCTGAAAATTACAAAACTTCGCAAGCGGGATAACCCGTAATTATCAACATATGCACAAGTATTACCCATGCGTATGAACTATTTTCCAAATTTCAGCGCCTTACCGGGATAGTAAGCAATATCACCCAATTCCCCTTCAATCCTGAGCAGTTGGTTGTATTTGGCCATACGGTCGCTGCGGCTTGCTGATCCTGTCTTTATCTGGCCGCAATTGAGCGCTACGGCAAGGTCTGCAATGGTGGAATCTTCGGTTTCACCGCTACGATGACTCATAATGGTATTGTAGCCATTGTGCTGCGCCATTGTAACCGCATCGATAGTTTCGCTGAGTGTTCCTATTTGGTTCACTTTTACCAGCAATCCATTGGCTATCTGTTCCTTAATTCCCTTTTCCAGCCTTGTCACATTTGTTACAAACAGATCATCGCCTACGAGCTGTACCTGGCCACCAAGCGCTTCGGTGAGCTTTTTCCAGCCCTTCCAGTCGTCTTCTGCCATTCCGTCTTCAATACTAATGATCGGGTATTTTTTGCACCACTTCACCCAGTACTCGACCAGTTCGTCGCTGCTCATCTTCTTGCCATCGCTTTTGTGGAAATGGTATTTTTTATCCTTTTCAACCCATAATTCACTGTTAGCTGCATCCATTGCAATACTAACCTGTGAGCCAGGCTTGTAACCTGCTTTTTCTATTGCTTTCAGCACTGTTTCTATTGCTTCTTCGTTGCTCTGGATATTAGGAGCAAAGCCGCCTTCGTCACCTACGTTAGTACTGTATCCTTTTTCTTTCAGCACTGTTTTCAAAGTATGGAATATCTCTACACCCCAGCGAAGCCCTTCGCTGAAAGTGGGTGCGCCGACAGGTACTACCATAAACTCCTGGAAATCGATCTTATTATCAGCATGTGCTCCACCGTTCAGTATGTTCATCATTGGCACAGGCAGTGTTCTTGCATTTGCACCGCCGATATAACGGTATAGCGGCAGGCCTACCGTTTGAGCTGCTGCTTTGGCTGCTGCCATGCTTACAGCAAGTATTGCATTAGCGCCCAGCTTGCTCTTGTTTGCGGTTCCATCTATATCTATCATTGCTTTATCAAGCCCGCGCTGGTCTGTTACGTCCCAGCCATAAAGGTCTTCTGCTATGATGTCATTCACATTGCTTACTGCTTTCAGTACGCCCTTTCCCTGGTATCTCTTCTTGTCGTTGTCTCTAAGCTCCATTGCCTCGTGCTTGCCGGTGCTGGCACCACTAGGCACGGCTGCGCGGCCTATAGCGCCGTCGCTTGTATGCACATCTACTTCAACTGTTGGGTTACCACGGCTGTCTAATACCTGGCGGGCGATAATGTCAGTAATCATACTCATGTGTATATCGTTTTTTGATTTGCCTCGCAAAAATATAGTTTATTGACCATAATTACCTGCCCGTGATCAGCATCGACGTTAAAAATAGTTAGCAATATATTGCACAGCACAAAAAGAAGAGGGCCAGCGATGTGCCAGCCCTCTGATATTCCTTTTTAATACTACCCTTATTTAGTGATCGTGATCTTAGCTGAATATTTGCCGGTAGATGTTGTTGTGCTAATGAAATAAACACCATCTGGCTGATCAATTGATAATTCAGCAGAGCGGTTAGTAGTAACGGTGATCTCTTTTACCTTTTCACCAACCATATTTGTTACTGTAACGACAGCCTGTTCGTTGACACCGGAAGCAATGTTAACGGTAAAGTCACCGGTAGATGGGTTAGGATATACATTCAGTACTGATATATTGTTTGCAACCTGGTTTACACCAACTGCGAATGGAACAACAATAATAAATGACGTATCCACTGGTGGACCGCAACGGTTAGGCGCAGAATAAGTAATCGTATCAATACCACTGCCGTATATCACAAAGAAACCGGGACTGCCTATGAAATTACCCACTATAGTGTTGCTGGTATGCCATGTGCCACCCGCAGGGTAACCGTAGAAGTAATATGAGCCGCCGAGGGCAAAAATGCTCGGTACTACCAGGCTGTCAACAGGCGTGCTGTTAACGAATACGTTCCGTGTTACTGAACGAGAGCCAAAACCATTTGTAACAGTATAGGTAATATGACCCAGTCCGCGGGCAACACCAGTAACTACACCAGTGAAAGAATCAACCGTAGCGATGGTGTCGCTTGCTGTTGTCCAGATACCACCTGCGATACTATCCGTCAAAGTAATTGTATTACCAACACAAACCGTGTCAAGACCACGTATAGCGCCGGCATTAGTAACTCCAACATGCATAACTATTGAAGCAGAAGAAAAACCACACGCATTTGTTGTAGAATACTCAATGCTGGTGGTACCTGCTGCAACACCTGTAACGAGGCCGGTAGTGCTGTCTACAGTAGCGATCGATGGGTTCATGCTCACCCATATGCCACCAGGAACACTATCAGTAAGTGCGCGGGTGAAACCAACGCCTACACTATCAAGACCCATAATATGACTGACAAGCTGCGATACATGAATGGTGTCTGTAGCAACGCTTGCGCCACATGCGTTTGAAAAAATGTAAGATATTACGGCATTACCTTCCGATATTCCCGTTACATTGCCAGAAGCACTAACGACAGCGATAGACGAATTGCTGCTAAGCCAGATGCCACCTGGGTTTGAAGAAGTAAAGTTAACCCAGGAGCCGGCACATAATGTGGACGGGCCTGAAACTGTACCATGATCCAAAACGGTATCTATTGTAATGTCATAAGTTGTATCGGCGGTATTACAAACGTTGGAGAGTGTATAATGGATAGTGGCAAAGCCGGAAAAGAGCCCTTCAACCATGCCAATTGAATTTACATATACCGAAGTGTCTGTAGAACTCCAAACACCACCCGGATTAGGATTGGTAAGGTTAATGATATGTCCTACACAGGTTGCATCAGGACCGGAGATCGGTAAGTTGCTCAATATAGTATCGATATGTATGAATGCTGCTGTGCTGATAGCGCCGCAAGTGTTATGGATCGTGTAAATGATAGTGTCATTACCAGGGGCTATGCCATAAACATTTCCGAAACTGTCAACCGTATCAATAGCAGGATGAAGATTGCTCCATACGCCACCGGCAACATCTGAACTTAGTGTTGACGTTGTACCTCTGCATATCGCCATAGCGCCTGTTATTGTCCCGGCTTCAGGGATATCAACGGTGAGCGTGGCAGCAGTAGATGCATTCATTCCGCTGTCGTTGCCAGCTACAGCCATAAACATATACCCGCTGTGGGTAAGAATTGCACCGCCTGTCAATGTCAAAGTAGCAGTTGTATACCCATGTATATGAGCTGTATCAAAATCATGAATCACAGAATCCCATGGACCGCCATTTGACTCAAACCATGTATATGATATAGGTAAAGAACCCGCAGTATCAACTGCGGTTACTGAAAAATGTACAGATGCCGCGGTTGCACAAACAGTGTCGTCAACTGGATTTACAGTAAACTGCGGTGGATTTCCGGCGTTAATAACAAGCATAGCTGCATCCGAGGTATCGCTGCCATTAATATTGAAAACGATACACCTGTATAAGTTACCGCCAGCAGATCCTATAGCCGGAGTCACGGAAATAGTAGTAGTAGTATCGGTAGTTGGCCCGATGAATTCATAATTACTCCATGACGCTCCGCCATCAGTTGATTCCTGCCATGCAAAGTTCATAGCAATAGCTGAGGGAGTATCTTTTGCCGTAACTGAAAAATGAGCGGTATAGCCCGGGAACACACTATCATTAACAGGGCTGCTGACAATGTATACTGTGTCTATAGGTGGAGCTGCCTTGACCGTAGCAGAAAATAGGGTGAAGCAAAATGCAAGCAAGCCTGGCAGGTAAAAACTTTTTCTCATGTTATCTGTTTTTTATTTTTTATCACCAATTCTCATGGCGAAAATTCAATTCTAAAAGTAAAGTTGGCAAATTTAATCAATTCAAGCTAACTTTTTAACAGCCGTAATAACAAACCCTATATAATTTGTTTAATT
>CANJQU010000018.1 GCA_947476485.1 Chitinophagaceae bacterium | reverse complement strand
GTACCTGTACCGCTTCCAACTGTCACGTTTACAGAAGTTGTAGTGCTGGTTCCGCTCCATCCAATTCCTGAAACCGTCCATGTATAGCTGGTGGCCCCGGAAACTGCAGGTGTTGTAAATACAGCGGTACCGCCGGCGCAAAGTGGTGAAGGCATTGTAATCGTTGTTGCTGCGGCAGGTGGGTTGCCCGGCGTTACGTTGAGTGTAACTGCAGGCCCGGTGCCGCAGGCGTTTGTGCCGCTGACCACGATCGTTCCGGTGCCGGTTCCTACTGTAGTTGTAAGTGTCGAAGTACTGCTGGAGCCGGTCCATCCGGAACCAGTCACAGTCCAGTTATACGATGTTGGGCTGCCGGTGGCCGTAGTTGTAAATGTGGCGCTTGGTGAACTAATGCAAATTGTACCAACTGCTGCTATAGACACGGTTGGCAGCGGGGTGGCAACTACTGTAAAAGTATAGGCAGTTCCCGGACCACAGGTATCAACTCCTGAAACTGATATTACAGCGGTACCGGTACCAACAGTAATATTTGCCGAGTTAGTAGTACTGGTTCCGCTCCAGCCTGAGCCTCCTGTGATCGTCCAGCCATACGATGTAGCGCCGGCAACAGGGGCAACTGAGAATGTCTGAACAGTACCCTGGCAGGCGGTTGTTGGGCCGGTGCCGCCTGCAGGAGCTGCAAGGTAGCTGCACATACGTATATATGCCCACCACGTGTCCCAGTTATTTGTGCTGGCAACACTCTCCTGGAGGGTCCAGAAATCGAGATTATTTATTGGATCAACGCATGTCGCTGAATAGTCTCCCCACCTGTTTTTGGAGCCGCCAAATGTTACATAATATGTTGCCTGACCGTGCCTGTAAACGTAAGGAGTCCTCATTTTCGATATTGTATCGGAGCTGGTGCGGTATACATAAGCCGCGCTGGGATGGAGACCGGATGACATGTATGCGAAGCCCATAAGTGCATCATTGTTCGCGTTAACAGAGATGGACGGAAAGCCAAACATTAAAGTGCCTGCAGCCCCGTCTATTAGTCCGTTTTGGTTTGTAGCAGAAATGGTGTCGGTCTGCCACCACATTATAGAGGCGCGATTCACAGTGCCTGTTGCGGGTAAAAATACATTATGCGCACACCACAATTTCCCGTTCCTGAATGTGAGATTATTCAGCCTGTCATCGTTAGTCTGCAATTTACGGGTGGTTCCTACCTGCGGTCCAAAATCATCAGTACCGGAAACGGTGGGAGCGCCAAACTGCCAGTGCTGCGAGCTTGTAGGCGTGAAAATCGTTCCGGAAAGCACAGGTGAACCGACAGGACCGGTTATTTTTCTGAGCCTGAGCCGGCCAGCCCCCGGATTGTAAACATCCATCACAAACATGCTTGGTTCGGTTGCGCTGTAAGTAACAGCAGGGCAATCGGAAAAACCACCACCGGACCCACCATCTGTAATTTTAACGAACGGAGCGCCTGTGCCGGCCATCATTGTAGCCTTATTAAACACAAATATTGCGGCATTGGTAAAGGAGCCAGAACTCATGGAACTTCCAAAATAATTGCCTGCTACGGTAACCCACTTATTGTTAAACCCAACGTTCGGAAAATCCAGCCATGTTAGGTTACTGGCATCGGTAAGTACAGAATATTTATACCAAGTCCCCGTTGGGTTCCCTGTTGCTGAAATCGCGATCAGTATCCTGGAATTGCTGTATGACGAAGCACCGGAAGTAACCGAAACGGCTACCATGATCCACCGGTCGGTATATGGATCATAATGAACCCGTGGGTCGAACGGACTGCCACCGGAACCCAATAATGTTGATCCCCAGAAAGTGGCAAGCGACACCGTAGAAACAGATGCATGTGTGGACCTCAATTTAATGCTCACAGAACTGTTGATGGCGCAAACCGCATAAGTGGCATCGACACCGCCATGAGTATCGGGAGGAATTGAAGTGCCATCGGTAAGCTTTGCCTGGAAAGTGTCTGTAGGGCCCGATGATGCGGGCATATAGGAAGAATAGGTACGTTCAGTGGCGCCGTTTGAGTTAAGACGCATGATATCGCAGTTGATAAAGCCGTCTAATGCTGGATCTGTTGCCGGTTTTACCCAGTGCGTCTCCATCGCATCGTCATTTTCCTGCATAACATCTTTCCGTGCAAACACCGGTGGATGTGTTTTTTCGTAATTTGAAAGCTCCATCATATTGACAGATTCTTTAACTACTTCTTGTCCACGGGAATAGGTATAATTTTGCGCATTCACATTTGTTATTGCCAATAGAGATATTCCAACAAAAAGGCCCAATCCAAACTTATACATGAATAAAAAATTTTGCTAAAGGTATTGAATTTAACGATTTAGCAGCAAATTATTGGGGTATAATTGGCCATTTTGGGGTAAAACATACCCACTCCGGTGGTCAAACCCGGCTAAAATGGTGGTTTTTAGTAATTCTTATAACACCAAAAGGGTGGCTGGAAAGCCCCCTTTTTTGGTGTTAAGCCTGGAATGGGGTTTGCAGAACCCCGATGGTAATTTAGCGAGTGATAGTTATTTTCTTAGTGATCATAGTGCCGTCTAAGTATATGGTTGCCGCATAAGTACCGTTTGGCAAATCATTTACTGATACGGAAAGCTTGTTGTTATTGGCTGTATTAAACTCGTTCCTGTAAACCACGCTTCCCAGCATGTCATATAGTTTCACGGTTACGGGTGCAGAAACAGCCTTGTCAAATGTAATGTCGAACGCACCCTCATTAGGATTCGGAACTATGCTTGCAGTAAATGTTTCCGCTTTTACGGCCTTAATGCTTACTCCAGAGGTTACGTGTACTGTATCTAAATAAGTGTCGGTGCAACCGTCGTTATCAACGGTGAGCGTAACTGTGTATGTGCCTGGAGCATCCCAATGTACCAGTACAGGGCCGGGGCTTGTAGATGTGGCAGGCACACCGCCCGCAAACGTCCATGAGTAGGTAGTTCCTCCGGGTGCAGATCCGGTGTAGGTCATCGTTACATTTACGTGGGCCGGAGTAACATGTGCAGACTCGCTGAACGTGGCGATGGGCGCTGCTGTAGGTACAATAAAGTTTAGCGTGAACGGAGTGCCGCTTCCGCAAACATTTACCGGTGTTACGGTAATAGTGCCCGTACCGGTACCAATGGTTGTGTTGATCACATTTGCTTCACCCAGGCAACACCGCCGAGTGCGCCGTAGCCTCCGTTAAGTGCAGTGGAAACAAGGATAGCGAGATCACTGTTGTGCATGGCGGTATGCTGAATATATCCGAACCTGGTAAGGAATAAACCGGAATTCGGGGTGGTGATGGTCTGGTATGCATCAGCCACGGAGTCGACCTGAACATAGTTGAGCACGATCGGGATACCTTCGTTGCGATAGATGATCGCCTGGTTGTTGAATAGTGATGTGAGATAGTTCATGACATTGGTCACGCTGTGTCCCCTGGTGGAGAATAGTGCGTAGTCCCTACCTCAAATACCTTTATTTCGGTGCAGTTGTTGTATACGTTGTTGTTGAGCACGGTAGTAGTTCTTTCCGTATTGTGGCGGCTTTGGGGTAATTTGTCTGTAGCGCAGCCGAGTCCCATGTCTTCTATTTTCAGGTCATTGTCATTGTAGAGCAAATAATTTCCTGCTTTTATGATCCTAATTTACAAACCTAATAACTAATGATTTGTTTTCCTGTTTTAAGTGGCAAAAATATTGTTTCCGGGGGTTAACTTGTTGATCGGACTGAACTTGTGAAAAAATAAAAGGAACCCCTATGAGGTTCCTTTTATTGATATATAAAGTGCAGGCGATTACCTGTTTTGTGAGTGGGTAATCAGGCGAATTGTTTCCTTTGTAAGCGGCTTGATAAGGTAGTGAACTACATTTTTATCAGCTTTGGCTTTTTCAATGTCCCTCTTATCTACCGAAGACGACAGGATATAAATTTTGATCCTTTTCTTAGTGTCTTCCTCCAACTGGTCAAAACGTTCGAGAAATTCCCAACCGTTCATTACCGGCATGTTAATATCAAGGAAGAGTATAGCAGAGGTATCATTATCGGCCCCGGCATATGCGGTCGCAATGTGGTCGAAGCCGACAACAGGATCCTGAAATGTTTTGACATCAGCATCTTTAGCTATTTTTTCCAGCGTAACAGAGCATATCTTGTTGTTAAATTCGTCGTCGTCAATTACAATAAAACGAGTGGTAACATTCATAATAATGGAGTTAAATGATTTGTTTTTCTGTTAAGTTTATTTTTTAAAGAATTTAAATATAAAGATAGTATTTGAGATTTCAACACGCAGGGTGCAGAAATTTTAATAACGGGGTAAAATTAGAGATTAAACCGATAATGTTATAGTCTAGCGGCAAGAAATAATTTGACATATACGAATTTTATATCTCAGCCCAGATACTTTAAGCGACGTATCCTGCTTTTGCAGGCGAGAAAGGTTATTTTTGCTGATAAATAAATAAGAGATGACGCTTGCCAGCCAGATAAAACATGCCGCCGCCGACGCACTGAAACACCTTTACCCGGAGGTAGCCACCGATATTTCTATGATCGGGGTAAACCAGACGAAACCTGAGTTTTCCGGTGACTATACTATCGTTTTGTTTCCTTTTTTAAAATTGCTGAAACAGAAGCCAGACGTGATAGGCAAGCTGCTTGGGGATTACCTGGTAGCAAAAACCGAATTATTTACATCTTATGAAATAGTGAGTGGCTTCCTGAATCTGACAGTAAAAGATGCCTGGTGGGTGAATTTCTTACTGAATCATTTCACCGATACACATTATGGAGAAAGGAACAAAACAGACCGCAGGGTGATGATCGAGTATTCGTCACCCAATACAAACAAGCCGCTGCACTTTGGCCACATGCGCAACATTTTTCTTGGCGCTGCCATGGCGGAGATACTAAAAGCAAATGGCAACCAGGTAGTAAAAGCGAACCTGATCAATGACCGAGGCATTCATATCTGCAAGTCAATGATCGCATGGATGAAGTATGGAAATGGCGCGACACCTGAAAAAGCAGGGATCAAGGGTGATCACCTGGTGGGGGACTACTATGTAAAGTTTAACGATGAGTATAAGCAGGAGATAGCGCAACTGGTGGCCCGTGGCATGGACGAAAAAAAGGCCGAAAAGGAATCCTCCATTATGAGAGATGCCCAGGACCTGCTGGTTAAATGGGAGGCGGGCGATACAGAGGTGCGGAAACTTTGGGAGATGATGAACGGCTGGGTATACCTGGGTTTTGATGAGTCATACAAGCGGCTTGGCATATCATTCGATAAAGTGTATCATGAAAGCGAGACCTACCTGCTTGGCAAAAAGATAGTGGAGGAGGGATTGCGTAAGAAGGTATTGTTTAAAAAGGAGGATGGATCTGTATGGGTGGACCTGAAGGAGGATGGACTTGATGAGAAGCTGCTGCTGCGCGGCGATGGTACCTCGGTATACATGACCCAGGACCTGGGTACTGCGAAACTGAAATACGATGAATTTAAGCTCAATCAATCTGTATATGTTATAGCCGATGAGCAGAACTATCATATACAGGTGCTGAAGCTGATCATGAAAAAGCTTGGTGAGCCTTGTGCTGATGGTATCTACCACTTGTCTTATGGTATGGTGGAGTTGCCCACCGGCAGGATGAAGAGCCGCGAAGGTACGGTAGTAGACGCCGACGATATGGTGAGCGAGATGATAAACCTATCGAGGGAGCAAACCGAACAGAGTGGTAAGACAGAAGGTTTCTCGCAGGAGGAACTAACGAAACTATATGACACTATAGGAATGGGCGCGCTGAAGTTTTACCTGTTGCGTGTAGATCCTAAGAAAAAGATGATCTTCGACCCGAAGGAGTCGATAGATCTGCATGGTTATACGGCAACGTTCATTCAATATGCGCATGCGCGGATATGCTCTATACTAAGGAAGGAAAAGGTGTCGTTAACGCCTGACTGTACGAAGTTTCAGTCATTTGTGCAAACCACTGAATTGCTGCCGCTGGAAAAAAAGATTATGCTGGCGCTGGAGGAATACCCGGTGATACTTTCAGAATCTGCAAGTGAGTTCAACCCATCATCAATATGCAATTATTCGTTCCAGCTTGCGCAGATGTTCAATACTTTTTATGATGCACATAGCATATCAAAGGCAGAGAGTGAGGAGAAAAAGCAATTGCGCCTGATGATCATCGTAATGACCGCGTCAATACTGAGGCATGCCATGAACCTGATGGGGATTAAGTTGCCGGAGAAAATGTAGTGCCATAAAAAAGAAGTACTTAAATTTGGTATATGGAGCTAAATGAACCTGCAGTAGCCTACGGTGATAAACGTTACACCATCGAAGAGTATTTAGAGATGGAGGATGCGGCTACTGAAAAGCATGAGTATTATCGTGGTGAAATATTTGCGATGTCTGGTGCAAGGTCGCAACATAATATTGTGACGTCAAACCTCCATATAGCACTAGGGCAAAAACTGAAGGGAAAGCCTTGCCGGCCATTTGGCAGTGATCTGCGCATACATATTGAAAAGAACACACTTTTCACGTATCCGGACCTTACAATTGTTTGCGGGGAACTCATTAGCCGCAATGACGACGACAAGAATTTCTTAAATCCTACAGTGATCATTGAAGTGCTTTCCCCATCAACGCGAGCATATAACAAGGGCGCAAAATTCGAGTTATACAAAGATATCCCGACCCTGAAGGAATACATTCTTGTGGAGCCTGAATGGATAAATGTTGAAGCATACTTTAATGATGGTAGCGATTGGCGGCGAAGAGAAATAAGCGCGATAGAAGATGACCTAACCCTTCAATCGGTCGGAGTAGCTATATCGCTTCGTGAGATTTACGAGGGAACGAAAGTAGCAGGCTAGTTTACGTGGATTAATGCCCAGTACTCTTAATCTCGCCATCGGCCATTTCAATAATACGGTCTGAGCGTTTTGCGAAGTCCTCATCGTGGGTGACGGTGATGATGGTTTGCCCAAACTCCTTTGTAAGTTTCTGAAAGAGATCGAACACAATACCCGTGTTTTTAGAGTCGAGGTTACCCGTTGGCTCATCGCCCATTATTATGGTTGGTTCATTTATGAGCGCACGGGCTATAGCCACGCGCTGTTGCTGACCGCCAGACAGTTTGTTTGCTTTCTTCAGCGCCTGATCCTCCACGCCAAACATTTTCAGTTTTTCATAGGCCCTGGCTTCGGCTTCTTTATAGGAGAGCTTGCCCAGCCTGAGCGCGGGTATCATCACATTCTTCAGGCAGGTAAAATCGGGCAGGAGGTAGTGAAACTGGAAAACAAAACCAATGGATTCGTTGCGGATGCGGGCGAGGTCATTCAGCGATTTTCCGGTCACGTTCGTTTCGTTTATTTCCAGTTGGCCCTCGTAGCTGGTATCCATTGTTGAAAGTATGTAGAGCAGGGTAGACTTGCCGCAGCCAGACTTTCCTACTATAGAAACAAACTCCCCTGTTTTTACTTCCAGCGATACATTTTTCAGTACCTGCAGGTTAACTGCATCGTGAAAAACTTTGTTGATCCCGGTTGCCTTAAGTGCTACTTCCATTATCCGCGAATTATAGTTACAGGGTCTACTTTAGATGCTTTGCGCGCCGGGAAAAATCCGGCGGCAACGGTTGTTAATATTCCGAAACAAATAGCTTCCAGGTAGTGAGGTACATAAAATGACATAGGCAGGTACTTTAGGGTGCCGGCGCCAATATATATCCTTGATACCATGAAGGTGATACCGAACCCGCAGATAACACCTACAAGGCCGCCCATCAAGCCAATGTAGATAGCCTGCTGCAAAAAGATACTGGTAACGGCAGGGCCCGAAAAACCCTGAGCCTTCAGAATTGCTATCTCTTTTATCTTTTCGTAAATGGTCATGTTGAGGATATTGTATATTCCGAAACCGGCCACCAGCAAAATCACTCCGATCACGGAGTTGAGTATGATCGCCCTGATCTTAAAAGCAGCCTTTAGCTGCTCATTGGCTTTTACCCAGTCCTCAGCTTTGTAGGCGGTTAGTGTTTCCAGTTCCCGGGCTACAGCAGGAGCATTGTTGTAATCTTTCAGGTTTATTTTTATTTCGGTTACGTAGCTCCTGTCTTTGCCCAGCAGGTTTTGAGCCTGTACAATATTTGCATATGCCTTGGTGTCGTCAATCTGCTTAACAGTTGTTGCAAATATTCCCACTACCCTCATTGTTGTCGGACTGCCTGAGCCTGACGTCACTGTGATATTATCTCCCACATGCAGGCTGAGTTTGTTGGCTACGCCCTTGCCGATAAGCAGTCCGTTATTTACACGATTAAGGTCGTGCAGGTTTCCGGCGATCATATTGCTCTGCAGGTCAAACATCTTGTCTTCCTGGTCAATGTTCACACCTGCTACATTTCCATTTATCTGTACACTTCCGCTTGTGTATATCACTTCTGCAGTAACCTGTGGTGTAACATTTGCGATCTGAGGATTGCGCTGTATCTCTTTTATCAGCCCGTAAGGATTGGTGAGGCCCTGTGTCTGTACCAGTTGTTTGGGATTTGTAAGTATTTTGACGGAAGGATCTGAGAGGTAGCTTGTGAGTATATGTGTGTCGGCAACTTTATTCTCGCTGAAGAGGCGGATATGTGCGGTGCTATTGAACGACATTTTTTCAAAATAGTCGTTTGTGCCTTTCATGAGCGACTGCATGAAAATGAACATGGATATACCAAACATCACGCCCAGTGAGGCAATGAGCGTTTGCTTCTTCCTGGCCGACAGGTAAGTAAAAGCTATCTCTGTATTTACACTTATTTTCATACCCCAAACCCCTAAAGGGGCTTCCTCTTATTTTGAATGTGTGATAAAAATCCCCGAAAACATTTTCCTTATTCCGAAAAAAACAAATGCCCAATCTTATTCAATACCTCAAACCTTTCCTTAGCTACTTCAGTGGTTTCCCATTAGGGCGAGGGGGTTACTTCGGTATCGACGGAGTGTTACCCGAAGTGCCTGCGTTTTTCTCCTTTACTATTTTGTTATTAACTGTCAGTCCGCTCAGTACTTCTATCCAATCGTCAGATACAATGCCGGTAGTGATGGTTAAAGTGTCGATCTTTTTGTCTTTTTGTGTCAATACCTTATTGCCGTTGAGCACATATACGTGTGGTATCAACAGCGTTTTTTCTTTCCTGTTAGTAATTATATTCGCCTGTAATTGTGTGCCGGATATCAGCCCTGCCATTTCCTTCAGGAACCGGGCTTCTACTTTATAAGACTGCGATTTCTCATTGAAGTGCGGGTATATTTTACTGATGCGGGCTTCATATGTCTTGTTCTTTTCCGTATTCAACTCTACCAGAACCTGCTGGTCGAGATGTATTTTACTTATACTCCCTTCATCTATGTCCAGGTTAATAACTATTGAATCCGGGTTGCCCAGTTGTGCCACCTGGTCTCCCCGCCGTACCAGGTCTCCCTGTTTTTTGAATATCTGGTACACCTTGCTTGCACCTACTGACACGAGATTGTAGTATTGATTTCCGGCCACTGCGTTTTGCAGTTGAGATTGTGTGTTAGCGAAGTCTTGCTTCGTTCTGTCGGCTGTGGCCTTGTAACTTTCTGTTAGCGCCAGGTATGAATTCAGGGATGCCTGGTAATTCATCTGCGCATTATCTACATCCGCTTTTGAGACAGAGTTGGTTGCGACCAGGTGGCGGTAACGCCCCAGATTTACCGAATCCGTTTGCATTTTAACTCGTGCTGCGTCCATTTGTGCTTTTATCTGCAATAGGGCAGGGGAGTTGCCTGATGCATTGATACGGGCGTATTCAACATTTGTCTGGGCTATTTTTACCTGAGTGTTCTGCTGCCTGTTGTCCAGTTGAAACAGCACCTGACCATCATGAACAAGATCATTTTCCGTAACGTTGCTCTTTACAATGAAGCCGTCAGAGAGAGAGGTCAGTATGTAGGCGTCCTTTGGTTCTATGCTGCCCGAAGCGAACACTGCCTCGGTTACCGGGGCTTCGACCGGAGAGGTCTCGTCATATTTTGGTTTGCAGGCTGTGGCGGTAAGTATTGCCAGTAGCGCCGCGTAAATAAGTTGTCTTTTCATGTTACAATGATTGTTGGCGTATTTTTATTTGATACAGTTGCACCAGCATTTCTGATAAACTGTTGAGGTACTGATTCTGGTAGTCGATGTAATCTTTGAATGCATTGAGTCGCTCTTCTATAGATGCCAGTCCTGTCTCGTACCTATTCGATATATGTGTGTAGTTGTCGAACGAAAGGTGCATCACACTTTCCGTCTTAGTGAGTATTGCCTGCGCTTTAAGGTAGGATAGCCGTAGGTTTTCATCATTTATCCCTGATTGCTTTTGTGTGTTTTCTAACTGCAACTGGCTTTCGCGATAGTTGATCTTGTTTTTCTGTGACTGAAGCCACCGGCTGCCTCCTGTGAAGATGTTCCAGGATGCCCGTATGGACCAATACCTTGCCGGATACCACTGAGGTCCGCCCTGGAATGGTTCGAACTTATTGTCATTCTGCTGGGTAGTGTTGCTGTAGGCAACACTTAGCGTAGGAAGAAAATTTGCATTGGCCACTTTGTACTGGCTCAGGCTTAGTTTGCTTTGGTAGCCGGCGACCCGGATAGCCGGATCATCTGCAAATATATTTTCAGACGCTGTTGTAGTAGCTGCCTGCAAAGATGACTCGATCGTGAGCGAGTCAGTTACGGAAAGATCAAGCAGTCCCTTCAATGAGTTCTTAGATGTCTGCATTTGGTACTGCGCCGTAATATTTGTTTGCTGGGCTCGCTCACTGTTCAGTTTTGCGATGTCTACGTTTGCCTGGTTGGCCGTGCCGGCCTGGAATTTGTTGTTTACCGATTGGTAAACAGAGTCTGCGATAGCAGCGCTGGCGCTTGCCAGCCTTGCAGCCTCCTTGCTCAGCAGGAATGAATAGTATTGGGTAGCTATCTGCTGGTAGGTGGTCTTTTTAGCATTTGCAAGTGAAGCCCTGTTCAGATCTTCTGTTTCATTGGCCATCCGCACATTAAACCAGGTCTGAAGGTTGAGTATGTCCAATTGGGCGGTGCCACCTGCGGCATAGATATATTTCTGCCCAAACTGCACCGGGGTATAAACTCCTTCTGCACCACCAAAAATAGCTGCGGGTATCAGCGTGGTCTGCAGCGATGTGTTATTTGTAAATGATCCCGAAAGGCTTACCTGAGGCAGAAATGCCAGGTATGATTGCTTTTTTGCGTATTGTACCTTGTCGAGTTCGTAGGTTGCCGTTCTGATCGTGATATTGTGAGCATCCGCATACTTCCACACATCCTCCAGCGAGCTGAATGCAACTTGTGCATTCATATTTTCAAAAGATGCGAGCAAAACAATTATCGATGTTAGCCTTTTAAACATACTTATTTATTTTTCACTAAAAATGCTCATAATTTCCGTCGGTCGAGTACTTCATGGTCCTCCTACTTGGTTTCGATCATCGCTTTTATCCATAACGGTATCAGTTTTTTCCGTTCTTCCATCAGCGCATTGAATTGCTCCATACTCAGGCCGGTCTTATGCCGTATAATTGGGCTGCCGACAAATGGAAATATGGTTAGTGATACAGTATTCATTAAAAAGTGGATCGGGTTAATGGATGATATTTTTTTTGTCGCGGCGAGTTCCTTCCACTGCCGCGCTATCGCCAGATCTTTATGCTCCATTGCCCGCACACCTACTTTCTTTATCAATTTCTCCGGGTCCGCGTTTATTTCATTGAGTACAAAAAGCGGGATGTCAGGGTTCTTCA
This sequence comes from Chitinophagaceae bacterium, assembly GCA_947476485.1. Taxonomy (GTDB): domain Bacteria; phylum Bacteroidota; class Bacteroidia; order Chitinophagales; family Chitinophagaceae; genus Nemorincola. The sequence continues at coordinate 37,714 of CANJQU010000018.1, read as the reverse complement.
CAAGCATATCAATGTAATGACTGATCAGCAGCTCAATTTTTTCTTGTAAAGTTGTGCCGTGGTCGTTTACTATACCCATTACACTGTGAAGGAAAAGCTGCAGGTGTTCCAGCATGATGATGTCAAACAGCTTTTCTTTGCTCCTGAAATAATAATTGATGAGCGCAAGATTAAATCCTGATTCTTCGGCTATATCCCGTGTGCGGGTAGCGGCATATCCTTTGCGCGTAAATACACGACGGGCTGCTTCCTTTATCTTATCCTCGGTGGAGGCATTGATCTCTATTTCGGGCTTTGTTTTCATTTTTCCGCCACAAAGGTAGGATTAAAAATTTGATTTAAACAAATCTTTTAATCAAATGATTAAAAAAGTAAAAAACACTTGAGTGGCCATAGAGGATGCTGAGGCCAGCTTTAGAAAAGCTTTGTTACCATGGACTAAGGCGTATTAATGTGCTTCTTTAGTTTCCTCAAATTCAATTCTGAATTCGCTTCCTTTATTTACTTCGCTGGTTAAAGTAATTCTGCCTCCCAGCAGATCTACCTGTGTTTTGACCATGAATAAGCCCATGCCTTTTCCTTCTACGTGATTGTGAAAGCGTTTATAAAGCTTGAATACACTATCGCCGCATTTTTTAAGATCGATGCCGAGTCCATTATCTTTAAAAATGAGCTGGATCTTATTGTTTACCGATAAGCTACGGATTTCAATGACCGGCGGAACATCTGGCCGGTGGTACTTGATGCTGTTTAGGATCAGGTTAAAGAAGATACTGTAGAGATAACTCTTCACAGAGGTGATTTCTTCCAGGCCTGTGAAATCGCCGGAGATTGTGACATTTGCTTCATTATTGCTGTCAACGATACTAAGCTTCACCTCGCTTAGCAGGGTGGAAAAATTAATCAATTCCCTTTTCAGGTCTGCACTATGCTTCAGCGCCAATATTTGGTTCAGGTCTATGATTACCCGGTCAAGATTTTGAGCTGCGATGTCGAGGAATGCAGTTGTGCTTTCAACTTCTGCTTTGTCCAGGCCAATGGTCTTCATAATATTTACCACCTTACGACCAGCTTTTAAATTATCGTTTCTTTTGACTACTGGGCTAACTATTCCGGTTCTTCAAATTCTATCGTGAATTCACTTCCTTTATTTACATGACTTGCAACTGAGATCTCGCCACCTATTAATTCCACTTGCGTCTTTACCATAAACAGCCCCATGCCTTTTCCTTCTACGTGAGTGTGAAAGCGTTTGTACAATCTGAAAAGGTCAGATCCAATTCTTTTGAGGTCGATGCCAAGACCGTTGTCTTTAAAGGTGATCTTAAGCCTGTTGTTTATTTTTGAACTTGTTATTTCGATAATGGGCGGTACTCCCAACCTGCGATATTTGATGGCGTTCAAAATGAGATTGAAAAATATGCTGTACAGGTAACTCTTTACGGTTGTCATCTCTTCTGCCGCGGAGAAATTGCCGGTAATACTTACCTTTTCATTGTTATTCAGGCTGTCAATGCTTAGCCTGATTTCACTCAGCAGATCCGCAAAATTGATGCGCTCCCTGTTTTCGCCAGTGTTATTTTTTAATGCCAGAATCTGATTGAGATCAATGATCACATTGTCAAGGTTTTTAACAGCGGTGTCGAGGAAGGCAGTCACGTTTTTCACTTCGTCTTTTTCCAGGCCAATAGTTTGCATGATGTTCACCAGCCCTAGTATATTGGCGACCGGCGCTCTCAGGTTATGCGATACTATAAAGGAAAACTGCTCCAGGTCGTTGTTGCGATGTACCATATCTGCAATGATCTTTGTGCGCTCATCTTCGTTCCGCTTTTGCTCAGTGATGTCGGTTGTTATCCCTAATACAGCAAGCTCGCCGGTGCCTGCTACAGTAAATGGTACTTTTATTGTGTGAAACAGCAGTTTATTCCCGCTGTGGTCGGTGAATTTCTGATCTGGTATTGTTATGGCTCTGCCATATGAGATCACTTCTTTGTCTTCTCCCATGAAGCCTGCCAATTCACTTTTTACATAAATTCTATCCCATGCTGACTTATTGATCAGGTCTCTCGGCTCGACGCCATAGAGTGCCGCAAAACTTTTATTTGTAAAGACAAATTTGCCGTTTGTATCTTTTGCGAAAATCTTTTGCGGGATCATATCCATTATCAAACGCAGATTTCCTTCAGATTGTGCCAGAGATATTTCGGCCTCTTTCATTTCTGTTTCGTCGTGTGCTACGCCGGTTAATCCAGTTGGCCTTCCATCACTGTCAAACTCGAACAGCGCCTGGGAATAAATGTACCTTACGGTGCCGTCTTTTCGTATGATGCGGTGGTGAAACGCGGAACTGCTTAGTTTATCCTCGCCTTCTTTCGTCACTTTCATCACATATTCCCGATCATCAGGATGAATTGAGGATTTCCATGCTTCAAAAGACTGGGTATTCTCTTCCAGAGGGAAGCCATAGATGCGGCAAGCTTCGTCGGACCACAGTGCAACACCGGTTGAAAAATCTAATTCCCAGCTACCGACGTGCGCGATAGCCTGCGCCTGTTTTAGTCGCATTTCACTATGCTTCGCTTTCTCCTCCATTTCCATTCTGTGCTTCTCTTTCTCAAAGACATCTAAAGCGAAAGAAATATCGTCGGTAGCTTCTTCCAGTAACCTTATCTCCGTTTCGTCAAAAAGATCTTTTTTGTCGGAGTAGAAGTTGAATATCCCTATTATTTCGCCGCCCTTTCTTATGGGCAGCAGCATGTAAGACTCCAGCCCGTGTTTAGATGCAAACAATTTCCACAGCGTCGGGTCAGGTTCTTTTTCAATATCGTTGCAGATAAATGATCTTCCTGTTTGCCGTACATAAGCAGGTGGCGCATTTTGAGCGCATGCCGCATCTGCAAGGAGGGTATAGGATTCGCCGGGTATATTACAGCTCTCAACACGAGTTATTTTGTCGCTGGCGTTGTCAAAGAGCCCTATCCAGGCCATCGTAAACTTCCCATATTCAATAGCAATACTACAGGCTTTCTCAAAAAGAGCTTGCTGGTTGCTGACGTGTACGATGGTTTGGTTGATCTGGCTGATAAATGCATAAAGACGGTTCGCGTTGATGAGTTTTTCTTCATGCTGCTTATGCGCTGTAATGTCGCGGAAATTGGCAATGATACTTTGTACGTTTTCATCGCTCAGTAAATTAGTTACAGTTCCTTCTACCCATACGTAGGTGCCATCTTTACGCCTGAAGCGGCTGGTGCGGGGCATAGGTACTCCGGGGTTATTCAAGAGATCTTTAAACTGTTGTTTTAATTCCGACACATGAGCAGGGTGCTGGAGTGAGAAGAAGGACTTTCCCATCACATCTTTTGCGGTACAACCGGTGAGCTTGCCGTGAGCAGGGCTCACGTAGGTGAGGTTGCCATTTTTGTCAGTTAATACGATCAGGTCGCTGGCATTCTCAACCAGGGCGCGAAAGTGTTTTTCATGTTGTTCTGTTTTTTTTCTGGCCACCACCTGTTCCGTCACAAGGTTGGCAAAGAAGAAAATGCCTTCTGTTATGCCTTCGTGATCTTTATATGGCTGATACACAAAGTCCATATAATGGTCTGTAAGAACTCCATTTCCAAGTTGATCTATTTGAATAAACATTTCTTTCCCCGAAACAGGTATGCCGGTCCGGTATACGTTGTCCAGCAATCCTACGAAGCCCTGTTCCATCAATTCCGGAAATACCTCTCTTGCTGTTTTGCCTACAATATCTTTCTTGCCGGTTAGCTCCAGGTAAAGTGGGTTGGCCATTTCATATACATGGTTTTCCCCCTTTAGTATACATATGCACGATGGGGCCTGCAGAAAGAGGTTTGAGAAGCGTTCCCGTTCAGCAATCAGCCTTTCCTGTTTTTTTAGTATCCGTTCTTCTGCGTGTTTACGCTCAGTAATATCCCTGAAATTGCCCACAAACGCCTTTACATTTTCATCACCCAGCAGATTGGTCGTTGTTCCTTCTACCCACACGTAATGCCCGTCTTTATGCAGTAGCCTGTTCGTCCTGAATATGGGCTTACCTGGATTTTGTAACGCGCTCTCCAGCCTCTTCCGTATTTCAGGCACATCGTCCGGATGAAAAAAATCAGTTCCCGGCCTGCCTATTGCTTCCTCTGATGTCAGCCCCAACATTCGCTCTGCTCCGGGTGAAATATACTGGACCACGCCATGCTCATCAAAGAGTGAAACAGCGTCGAAATTGTTCTCTATCAGTGCCCGGAAGCGTTTTTCATTACGTTCTATTTTTTCCTCCGCAGTTTTTCGCATGGTAACATCTCTGAAGCCTGCAACAATAGCCCCTACATTTTCGTCATGGAGCATATTGGTGGTTGTGCCCTCAGTCCATATATAATGTCCGTCTTTATGCCGGAACCTTTTCACTGAAGAAACAGGTATCCCCGGGTTTTGCAGTACAGTTTGCAATTGATTTAAAATTGCAGGCATATCATCAGGATGAAAGAAGTCGGAGATTTTTTTGCTTTTCGCTTCTTCCTGCGAATATCCTGTGAGACGTTCTACAGAAGGTGACTGATAAAGGACATTCCCATACTGATCATGAAGTGAGATGGCGTCGTTAATATTTTCGACCAGCGCACGAAACTGGCTTTCGTTTTTTAGCAACTCGCGTTGTGCCATTTGGAGTTCGTAATGGCTTTTCTCGAGTCTCTGTATGAGTTGCGAGTTGTATAACCTCGACACCTCCAGCATTTCAGTCTGTGGCGTAGCTTTGTATTTGTCTTTTTTGGGGCGGGAAATAACTTCGTTCACGGTGTCAAGGAAAAGCGCCATTCCTACAGGTTTGTTGATGACCCGGTCTGCTCCAAATTCAAGCGCTAATTTTTCATCATCGCACGATATATACGTTGCCGAATGAATGATGATGCGGATGTGATCATTTTTTTCGTTGCTCCTGATCTTGTAGCATAGGGAATAGCCATCCATCTCCGGCATCAGGATGTCAGTTATCACTGCGGAAAACGTATGTTGCGATAATAGCCTTAGCGCTTCAACACCGTCATTTGCAGTAATAACTTCGTATCCTCCCGATTCGAGGACATCTTTTCCAACAGCCAATGGCAGTGGACTGTCATCAACGAGAAGTACTTTTAATTTTTTCATAGTGATGTGTACTTGCTCTTGGGCACACGCAATTTTACCTCCGTTCTTCGTATTTCCCTATTCTCCGGTAATATCTGCCTGCTTTTCGGTATTAATGCTTGCTCTCCGTTGGTGAACTTTAGCGGCATACGTATGTTGAGACGCTTACTTAATATATTTTATAAAAACCGTACCAGTACAATGTGGGGGCACAATAATTTAAAAGCTGCCTTTCGGGCAGCTTTTAAATTATTGACGGTTTCGATCACTGGGTCAGCGCTTCGGTTTCATCAAATTCTAGTGTTATATGGGGTAATCCGCAACTGTCCGCATTCTTAAGGGTGTATAAACATTGGGTTTATTTGGTAAATTTGATAGCTTTTTGGAACTGATGACGAATAATGAGAAGGATATTGCGCGGGTAGCCGTTGATGAGTATAATCTGCGGACACTCATAAATAACACTGATGACCCTATATGGTTAGTGGATACTGCATGCAATATCATTGAGTGTAACCAGTCATTTAGGAAATGGGTGAATCATTTTATAGGCCGGGAGCTGGATAAGGGAGATCATGTACTTGACCACGGGAGCAATAAACTTTATCTCGATAAGTTTGAAATGTGCTACCAGCTTGCCTTGAAAGGCAGATCATTCAAATCTGTGGAGGACATGCATGTGGGCCTTGAGCTGCGCTATACCAGTGTCAGTTTTAATCCCGTTTTTGACAAGGACCGGAATGTGACAGGTGTGAGCTGTTTTGCACGGGATATTACCGAACAAAGGAAGCATCTGTACAAGATTGAGGAGCAGAACGTTGCGCTGCGGGAGATCGCATTTATAGAGTCGCACAGGATCAGAGGTCCAGTTGCTACTATTATGGGGCTGGCGCAGTTCTTTAATACGGACGACATCAGCGATGAGGTAAACAGGGAGATAATAGACGGTATCATCACAGCCAGTCACCAGTTAGACCTTGTGATCAGGGAGGTAGTTAAAAAGTCGAACGAAATAGGCCCGCAGCCCTGATGTGCTAAAAAAGCAAAGACGTTGCAGCGCAACGTCTCTAAGCAATATTAAATCAATTTTCGGGGTATTATTTTACCAGTGGTACGAAAGCGAGATTAGTTCCGCTGATAACGCGCGCTACATAATTGCCCGCTGGCAGAGACTGTAGGTTGATCACGCTGTTGTTGTCCTGTGAAGCTATCATGGCGGATCTCATATCAAATACATCTACATGAAAATTTCCCCAGCCAGATGGTATGGAAAGTGTATAAATGCCATTTAAAGATGGGTTAGGGTAGGCGGAAACATTTGCGTCTGCATTCCCGGTATTCGGTACAACGGTTTTGTCTACAATGTGGTCGCGGTATCGTATATTGGTGATCACTTCATTGCCGCCTATTACGCTGCTGGTAACCCACAACGCTGGGAAATGATCTCCATTCACCAGCCACTTATACTCAACGCTGTTACGAGGCAGGCCAAATGAAGTTCCGCTGAAATCTATAGAGTCGATCTCGTTAATCTCCGACCGTACACGTATGCAATTCACCGGCGTAGTGTAATAGGGTGTACTGATCGTGCCCCAGCCATCTACAACCGTCTTCCTGTAGCCGGCCTGAGTGATGCCGCCGATCGTAGGTATATTTATCGGCAATTTGTAATTAAAGCTATCGGTATGGCCATAGGCAAGCGGGAAAGTGTACCACACATCAGGATCGGTATAAGTGGTGCCCAGAGGGATAGAGTTAATGCTTGCCGAAAATGCTACCGCAACATATGCTGATGGGATTGCCAGGTGCTGAAAGTAGGTGTACATGTTTTGGATAGTGATGCCGGCCATTAAAATACCCAGGCCAGGTATGCTGTCTGCCACCCTGTAGCCATAAAGACCAGGGGGTAGCGTGAACGACAGGAGCGGGCTCACCTCTGCCGCCGTTTTAAAGATGTCCATGCCTTGCGAAGTGCCAACCAAGGGATAGTTCCATGAAAAGTTTGCACCGCTGTCGCCGGGGTTTATTGTAACGCCTGCGGGCTGCACTGTACTATAGGCAAAGGTATCGTGAGCCACAGGCATATCTGCGCCTGTGATCGTTATCTGGGCATGCCCGTAATTACAGGTAAGAGTTGTTGCAATAATGGTTAGAAGTCGCTTCATGACTGTATTTGTTCAAAATTACTATATCGGTTTCGAGAGGCGAAAGTACCTATAAATACGGAATTATCAATTTCGAAGGTTTTGTACCCTAATTGCTTCATGTATACTAGGACAATCCGACTTGCTGCAGATATTCCGGGTCTCTAGTCAGACACACATTAGTAAAAATAATATTGTTAATGGTTAACTTTTTATTTTGTTATTCAGAAGTTAACGATTAAATTTGTTAAAAATTACGCTTATGGAACTCTCTACTAAAATCACGGGATACACGGATATGGACAGGAGCCAACTGGTGAAGTCACCAAAAGAAGCGCTCCGCAAAACGCTGAAGAACAGGCTTGAAAGAGAAGGGCTTGTAGTGATGCTCTTTCCAACGTCTTTTGTTATCAGGAAGAAAGATGCAATCGGGAATTGTGGGGGGTGAGCAACCTTAATTGATCACAAACTAATATTTAAAGCTTTTTAACGAGTCCTTTAAATATTGATCTGTGACATCAATCACAATGTTATTTACATATATGACTTGCGAGTTGTCAATGTTGAAGTTCTTTAATGGACTACTACTCTTGTCTGTTGCTTGTACAGATACAGAATCGACAAAAATTAGTTTCTTACTTTTTCCTTGATAGAAATGGAAAAGATAGCCATCTGCTATCGCCCATGCGAGTCCGCTATTCGCATTGTCGTCAGTATTATTTTTCACTAGATAGACTGTACTTACATTTTTATGTATCACGTTTAAGTTTGTCGCAGTCACAAAAAAGGCAGCCATTTTCTCTGCATCTTTAAAATACAAATTTTTAGCGCCAAATTTCAAATAATAATAGTTAGGCACAAGCAAAAAAACTGAGATCCAGGCATATGCTATTATTTTAGAAAGGCTGCTTTTGTAGTCCAAATCGATCCAGGCTATAGCCAGAAGCAAAATAAAAATACTAAAGGACGCCTGCAGCCATCGCTGTTCTAATCGTATAGTCACTACTGCCGGGCCGAGGCTTAATGTAAATAGCAAACAGAGAAACAAAAAAATAAAAAACCTCTTTTTTTTCTCGGCATTTCTTGACGAAAAGAACTTTAGCGTTTGCCAGAAATAAACGAAAACCATCAGAATGACGCCGCTAACAAGAAAAGACATAATTGCCTTTGCTGGCACAGGCAAGGAAGCAAAAGAAAGTCCTGTAAGGTACTCTGGTTTCGAATTGACTTGAAAAATGCTCATTAAAGCATCGGCAAAAAAAGCAAATGCGGAGGAAAGCGAAAAAGATATGCTTTTGCCACCTGTACCAACAAAAAAGGGTGCGGAATAAACATATTTTTTGATAATAATATTAGATAGAACAGACGCGACAGCCAGGAAGCAAACTGCAATCCTATGTTTTTTCTCAAGCATTTGCTGCGCTGGAAAGAACAATGCGACCGTGATGATAAAAGGAAATAGTACAATATACCGCTCGTGAGTAAACATACCTAGGTTGGCGAATAAAATACTCCAAAGGAAAGCAATAAAGAACTGTGATGATGAAATGTCTTTCCTTTCCATTATCCGCAGTATAAAGAACAATGATAGTAGGAAAAAAGTTAATGCCAACCCTTCTAATGCTCCACCACAAAACAGCTGCGTGATGTTGTATAAAGAGAACCTGGAGAGGCCATAGAACAATCCAAAAGCAAAAGAAAGTATCGTAGATCGTAAGACGGTATTTAGCAATATTGCAACGAGGCAGGAATTTATTGATTGCACAGCTACATTGAAAAGGTAGTAGTCGCTAAGATTTTTATGGAAAAGGTCAAATATAATCCGGGAGCTTAAAACATGCATTGGTCGGAATTTACCGCTTACCATTGAAAGACGGATCATTTCAAGAATCCCTTTTGAATTAGAGAGGTCTTTAAAAATATACAGGTCATCCCCATAAATTGTGTTCGTCTTCCACGGCAAAAAATATAAATAAATAATGACCGGCAAGGCCATTACACAGAGGATAAGCACATTTCTTTTGCTTTTCAAAAACATCCTATTTTATATAATTCCCCAGCACCTCGCTATTAACGATCTCGCTGAAATGCCGCGCCCCGGTAATGTTCAGGTGGTCAACATCTGAAAACTCATTTGGGCCAAAGCGTGTGTCGGTAAAGTAGTCAAAGTATCTGCATTTGTAGCGGCTGCAAAGATCTTCGACAACGGCCTTGTTTTTTTGTAGTATCCGTGCATCGCACAATGTGGTAACAACCGGCAGGCAAGGGGTATTGATAAATACCACCTCTATCTTCCGTTTCCGCAGTTCTTTCACAAAGTCCTCCAGGTCGCTTACTATGGCTGCATATTGTGTGGTGTCTATTGTTTCCTGCCACAGTTTTATGCGGGTGCGCCCTTCTGCAGCGGTGAGCATCAGGTTTTCTTTACCGGCCGGGAGTGTGTCAAGCGGCATGTATCCTTTGTTGGTGAGGTTTGGGGCGAGGTCCGCTTTGAAGCCTGTTCTTATATACTCCTTTACTTTTTCCGGTGTATACAGGGCTACTTTCGAATATCGTTTCATTTCGCCCATTGGCAGGTCTTTATAATCTATTCCCCAGTATTGCGAATAAAAATAGTCGCGCCAGTTTTCTACACTATGATGCCGCAACTGGTAATAGAGCGAAAAATAGCAGACCTCTATGGCCACCACCTTCAGGCGGGGCATTTTGTCTATATACTTTAGCGTCAGCCGTTTGTCGTAGTATATGGTTTGCAGGTAGTCGGCGAGATTGAAACCGTAGCACGAAAAAAAGTCAGGGTTTACCCCGTGGTAGGTGTGGGATGTACCAAGGAATAGCGCCTGTATACTATCGGTCTGTTTTTCGAGATAAGTTTTCTTTTTGCTGTAGCTGTTAGGTATCTGTGACAATTTATGTTCAAGCACCCACCACGCAATGATCCAGGGGATCATGAAAAGCAGCACCTTTAAAACAAATTTTTTATACCCCATAACAGCTATTGCGCGCAAAGTTGCAACAAAATACTGATTTCCCTGTCGAAAAGGGTAATTGGCGTGTATCCGTGCCCGTTCTGAATTTTATTTTCCTAACTTGCCCCGCAATTATTTAGCCAAGTTAAAAGTTACCTTGGGTGTATTTTTGCCAACTTTTGATTAGGCGGCAAATCTCAGTGATGACAAAATTTATACACGCCTGAAAATTAGCAGTGTAAATGAAAGCCGGAATCATGCAACCTTATTTTCTTCCTTACCTGGGATACTTCCAGATGATGAATGCCTGCGATAAGTTTGTGGTTTACGACAACATACAGTTCACCAAAAAGGGGTGGATACACCGCAACCGCATGCTGCTGAATGGCAAAGACGTAATGTTCAGTCTTCCGCTGAAAAACGATTCCGATTTTCTAAATGTGGATCAACGTTATTTGGGTGAGAATTACGAAAAGGAGAAGAATAAGATATTGGGACAAATACGATCTTCTTACACAAAAGCCCCGCTGTTCAAAACTGTATACCCTGTTATTGAAGACATATTTAATGAAAGCGAGAGAAATCTGTTTGTTTTCATATTTAACTCGTTAAAAAAAATTGCAGACTATCTTTCTATACTCACCCCGCTCGTCGTGTCTTCCACTCTAGACATCGACCACAGCCTTAAAGGGAAGTACAAAGTAATGGAGCTCACCAAAAAGCTAGGGGCCGATACGTATATCAACCCCATTGGTGGCGTAGATATGTATGACAAGCAGGAGTTTGCAGAAAATGGCATAACCCTCCATTTCCATAAGATGAAGCAATTAATATATCCCCAGTTTGCCAATGACTTTATCCCATATTTATCTATCCTGGATGTGATGATGTTTAATGACAAAACGACCATTGCCGGGTACCTATCTGAATTTGATCTTCTGTAATACGGTAATATTGCACGCAACAAAATGTGAGAATCTTCTTCTGACAAAATAGCTTTTTGGAGTGCTTTTTGCGGCATTAGCTCTGTATCGGTTTTTAATTGCGGCATTACCCAGCCGTAGGGGCGGGACCCAAGTCCGCCCTGTGTAACATGAGTTACGTAACCTGATACCGGCCACAAGTCAGTGAATCAGTTAATCTCGGTTAATCTGAGGTTCAGACAGGCTAGGTGAGCAGGAAGTGAGCAAGAAGTGAGCAGGAAGTGAGCAATGATTTTTTCTTAGTTTGCTGATTATCAATGATAAGGTGTGCAAAACAATTTTTTTCACGAAAGTGAGCAAAAAAATCAAAACAACTATTCTGATATCGGTGAGTTTGGCTATTGCAACCCAACAATTTTTACTCGAATATCTTATGATCACTTCATCCTGAAAATCTTAGTCGAACTGTCAATTTGTCAAATTTTGAACTTTGGAATGCAGATTGTTGGGAGTGTAGTATAAATAAAAAATAATATTCACTATGCAGGAAAAAGGAACGATATCCATCCACACGGAGAACATATTTCCCATTATTAAGAAATTTTTATACTCAGACCACGAGATATTTCTCCGGGAGCTGGTGTCTAATGCCGTAGATGCGGTGCAAAAGATCAAACGCCTCGCTGCGTTGGGACAATACAGCGGAGCTCTTGGCGAGCCGCTTGTAGAGATATCTTTCGATGCCGAGCAGAAAACCATTACTATTTCAGATAATGGACTGGGCATGACGGCAGAGGAAATTAAGAAATATATTAACCAGATCGCATTCTCTGGCGCTACCGAATTTGTAGAGAAATTCAAAGACTCTAAGGATGCGAATGAACTGATCGGCAAATTCGGCCTTGGCTTTTATTCTGCATTCATGGTGGCCGACCATGTAGAGATACAGACGCTTTCTTACCAGGAAGGTGCGCAACCGGCTCATTGGGTATGTGACGGCAGCACCGAATTCGAGATCACTCCGGGCGACCGCACTGAGCGTGGAACTACCATTATACTCCACGTCAACAAAGACTGTGAAGAATTCCTGGACAAATACAAGCTGCAGGAGATACTGGACAAATACTGTAAGTTTTTGCCTGTACCAGTAAAGTTTGGCACAAAAGAAGAATACGTAGATGACGGTGAAGATGAGAATGGGAAAGCAAAAAGAAAGGAAATATCTGTAGATAATATTGTTAATAATACAACCCCTATCTGGACCAAAGTGCCTGCCGAATTGAAGGATGAGGATTACCTCGCTTTCTACAGGGAGTTGTACCCGATGGGTGAGGATCCGCTGTTCTGGATACACCTGAACGTGGACTATCCGTTCAACCTAACAGGAGTGCTGTACTTCCCCAAGGTGAAGAATGATATTGAGATTCAGCGGAATAAGATCAAGTTGTTCTCCCGCCAGGTATTTATTACAGACGATGTAAAAGATATTGTACCTGAGTTCCTGATGCTGATGCATGGTGTTATCGACTCTCCCGATATTCCGCTTAATGTGTCCCGCAGCTTTCTGCAGGCAGACAGCAACGTGAAAAAAATAAATAGCTACATCACCCGTAAAGTGGCAGACAAGCTTTCAGAATTATTCAAAAGCGATCGTAAGAGCTTTGAAGAGAAATGGCCGGATATAGGCATCTTCGTGAAGTATGGCATGATCAGCGAAGAGAAGTTTTACGAGAAAGCAAAAGATTTTGCGCTGCTCACCAATACAAAGAAGGAGAACTACACACTGGGAGAGTACCGTGAGAAAGTAACGCCTGCGCAAACCGATAAGGACGGACAGGTAGTATATATCTATACTAACGATCCCGCAAAGCAGGATTCCTTCATACAGAGCGCCAATCGCAAGGGGTATGATGTGCTGTTGATGAATTCTCCGCTCGACAGTCACTTTATACACAATATGGAGCGTAAGCTCGAAAAGACGCAATTGAAACGCGTGGATGCAGACGTAGTAGACAAGCTGATAGCCAAAGAAGAGAAAATAGAATCAGTGCTTGGCGAAGCGGAAAGCAAAGAAGTGAAAGAGATATTTGAAAAGGCGATCAGCCGGCCAAATATGAAGGTGGAGATAGAAGGTCTTAGCGCTGACGAAGTACCGGTAACTGTAACCATGGACGAGTTTATGCGCAGGATGAAAGATATGTCGGCAATGGGTGGCGGCATGAGCTTTTACGGTGCGATACCCGATAACTACAAAGTAGCTATCAATGGCAACCACAAATTGATCAGCAAAATACTGAAGGCTGGTAAAGAGGAGCAAGTGCAGTTGGCTAAGCAGGCATTCGACCTGGCGATGTTATCGCAGGGTATGCTCACTGGTGCAGAGCTTACTGAGTTTGTGAACAGGAGTATCGAGTTGATATAGCGTTCGTAGAACCGGGGATTCGGGATATGGATTGTTGTTGACGTTTTCCTTGCACCCCATTTCTATCAGCTTGGATCGGATAAAAAAGTAAAGAGCGGCCTGAGCCGCTCTTTACTTTTAGTGAATTTGATTGGGTTACCACCTGCATGAATAAGTTCTTGCATGACATCCGCAGCTTGCAGATGATTCTTCTTTCGCAAGTACTATCTGCTTGGTTTCTGAGCCGTCATTGTCTTTAACGGTAACAGATATGTTGTCACCGGCACTATGACTGCCAAGAGCTGCAAGCAACTCATCAGCGTTATTAATTGTACGGTCATCAACCTTGGTTATTACATCGCCGGGATACAGACCTGCTTTAGAAGCCGGGCTGCATGGAACGATGTGCCGGATCATCGCGCCGATCTTGCAATCATCAGCCACACTTACGCCGAGCATACCTCTTACTGGTTTCTCACCGGTGTAGGTGTTTGTTGTAACACGTTCTATTACTGTTATTGGTGCGGGTTGAGGAACTATATAATTAATGATCAGCCTGTGGTCTTCGCACTTAGGATTTTTTATAGTAGTTACAAGGCTGTCGTTAACATATACATTACCGTCCCTTATGCTCACGATAGCAGTTGCCGAGTGATCGTCAAGTGTAATGGTCTCCTGCGATCTCACTACAGGCGCTATGGGGCGTTTTTTCACCACATGTTTGCGATGTGCCACCGGTTTACCAACACGCTTCTTATGATGCACCTTGGTTGTTCTGGTTGTCATTGTGTTACACGGGGTAGTTGTGCCCGTCTTTTTTACGTTTGCAACTTTTTGTGCAAATCCGTCAGTACTGCTCAAAATGGTTGCTGCGCCTAGCAGCATGATTATGTAGTTTTTCATAAAATAGTTTTAATGCTTTACTGGGATGTTAAAAAATCACGCCATGGCACCCAACAGGGGGAGAATGGTTATGTTTTTTTTGTTTACTTTTCACATTCTAACGACCATATAATGAAAAAAATAACCAGTTTAATGCTCGTGCTGTTGGCATTTAGTCTCTTTGCGTTCAAAGGTTACAGGGAGGAAAGAGTTGACCTTCATACACTTGTGCTTATTAAGAGTGAGGGCTTCAATAACTCAAAAGTTATGGAAACGCTTTTTGAGATGACGGATGTGAACGGGCCGAGGCTCACCGGCTCCACGGGTATGAGAAATGCCGAAAAATGGGCGAAAGCGAAGCTGGAAAGCTGGGGGCTGGCAAATGCCGGTATTGAGCAATGGGGCGGTTTCGGAAAAGGGTGGGAAATAAACAAAAGCTACGTAGCCATGACTGCGCCATATTACCAGGCGCTCATTGCTGTGCCAAAAGCATGGACTCCCGGTACGAATGGCCCGGTAAGCGGCAATGCCATTTTCGTGAAGATCGACAGTATGGGCGATATGGCGAAGTATGCTGGTAAACTAAGGGGGAAGGTCATTATCATGTCGGGTATGAACAGTGAAGCCAAACTGAACTTTAACGGTGATGCTAAACGTCTTACTGATTCAGAACTATACAAAATGGAGTTTGATCCGCATATAGATGAGGGCACAACCAATCTCAGCCAGAAGCCGAAAGCATCGCCGTCGAATACGCGCCAATCTATGATGTCAATGAGAGCTAAGATAGATTCCTTCCTTATTTCAGAAGGAGCACTGGCTGTGATAAGTGGTGGGAGAGGAAATATGGGCACCGTGTTTACTTCAAACGGGGCTTCCCGCGCATGGGATGCAAAACCCGTATTGCCGGAGATGGAAATGGGCAGTGAGCATTTGGGACGTATCATCCGCCTGCTGGAAGCGGGTAAAGATGTATCGCTAGAACTGGATACCCGGACCACATTTAATACAACCGATTCTACGGAGAATGTGGTGGTGGCAGAAATACCCGGCACAGATCCCAAGCTAAAGGATGAGCTGGTAATACTGGGCGGTCATATGGATAGCTGGCATGCATCCACAGGAGCTACAGACAATGGCACCGGCAGCGCGGTGATGATGGAAGCGATAAGGATATTGAAAGCGATAGATGTGAAGCCACGCCGCACCATTCGTGTTGTTTTGTGGAGTGGGGAAGAGCAAGGGCTGCTCGGCTCGCGCGGCTATGTAAAGAATCATTATGGCGACAGGCTTACTATGACGCTAAAACCAGAACAGGCAAAAGTATCTGCATACTACAATCTGGACAATGGTGCCGGTAAGATACGCGGCATCTTTGCCCAGGGCAATGATGAAGTGGCGCCGATATTTAAAGATTGGTTTGCTCCTTTTGCCGACCTTGGCGCCAGCACAGTAACGCTCAGGAATACAGGCTCTACAGACCATATTGCTTTTGATGAGGTAGGTATACCCGGGTTCCAGTTCATACAGGACCCATTGGAATATGGAACCCGTACCCACCATACCAATATGGACTCTTACGACCGTATCAGCAGCAACGATCTGCAGCAGGCATCGATCATTGTCGCTTCATTCGTATACAATACGGCAATGCGTGACGAGAAGCTGCCCCGCAAGCCCTTGCCAAAAGTTAATCACTCAGCTACGAGTTATTTGAGATAAAAACTAAACCCCTTACTTTCAGTGCTATCAGAATCCCGTGTAAAAGAAACCAGCAAGCTTATTTATCTCGACGGGATAAGGGGCTTTGCCGCATTTTGTGTATTCCTGCATCATTTCGGGTTGGCGTTCTATACTGCTTACTTTAATTATTTTCAGAGTTCTGCGCACCTGCCGGGTGCGCTGGAGATACGTTATGGACATAGCCTGCTTAGCGTATTTACAAATGGCAATTACTGGGTGTGCGTGTTTTTTGTGCTAAGCGGCTTCGTTCTGAGCCAGAAATACTTCAATACACAATCGCTTGAAGACCTGGTATCCGGTGCGCAGCGGCGTTTCCTGAGGCTATACATACCGGTCGCTTTTACCATTACTCTTTCATTCATTTTGATTTGCGCCCACTTGCTCTACAACAAGCCGGTTGCGGTCATAGCGCACTCGGAGTGGTGGTTTGGACCGTTTACCTCCTATCCCGATTGCCTTGCACAATACAGGGACAGCGTGTTGTATAAAACTATGCTCGGCGGCGACAGCACGTTTGATACTACCTTATGGACAATGGCAATTGAGTTTTTCGGTTCGCTCCTTGTGTTCGCCTACCTAGCCCTGACCCATGGTACCCGTAACCGTGTCGGCGCATTGCTTATTATGCTCCTGTATTGTTATCTCACCGATTCGGTTTTTACAGCAGGATTTGTATTAGGGATCAGTTTGAATTATACAAGGAAGAACAGGCACAAGCAAAACAAATACCTGGTCATGTTCGGAGCTCCGTTGCTCATGTTATTTGGATTGTTCCTGGGAGCATATCCTACATCTAATGACAGGACCGGGACAATATTTGAGCACATGGGGCACAGTCTTTATGATTATACCCCGTGGTTTCACATCATCGGGGCTTATGTTGTCATTCTTGCATTTACACTTTCATTGCATATGCAGCGCATGGTCAGTACCCGCGTGTTCCGGTTTCTGGGCTTTATCTCCTTCTCATTGTACCTGCTTCATCCGCTCGTCATGGCCTCTGTGGGTAGCTATGCATTTCTGAAGATGTATAACCGTTTCGGCTATAACAGTACAGTGGCGGCGGTATTTGTGATATGTCTTGCAGTTATGATGCCTGCATCATGGCTTATGGCAAAATACATCGACAATCCCGGTACTAAGTTTGCAAGGTATGTTTATGAGCGTTTCTTTAAAGGGAAGCCAGACGTGTTCGCCGGTGCTGTTGAAGGTTCTAAAGATGATTCAATGAGGTAAGAGCGACTCACCTCCACCACCTGAAATTCTCCACTGCAAGAGCTCTTGCCGATTTCTGTGTTAATGTACCTGTGGAATATGCATCACGATAATTCTGCCAGCCATTCTGAATGTATTTATCCGATGGGCTGAAACCTCCTGCACCCTCATCCAGGTCGCCGCAATTGGGTATTCGATAGTCTCCCCAATTACATTTTTTCACCACATTGGTTTTGTATGCTTTCCACAGACCAATGAACTGATTGTTGCAATGGCTGTCCGAAACGTTGTCGAGGTTGTCGTAAAAAAGATGCTGGCTTGAGTCGAGGAAAAATTTCGTGGTCAGTCTGCCGGTTATCGTTCCAGTATTAGGTTTTGCGCTGTCCTGCCAGAGGCTCACATCGCAGTATATGACACCCTGCCTGTACGGTACTTCATTTTTTTTGTTTTCAGGCGTAGGCATGATGAGGGTAGTCGTGGTTTTGCTGGTCCTGGCGCGGCTGACTGTAATTGTTCCTTTGAAATTGCAGGTGGTGTCCTTCATTTTGGTTTTACCGGCGACAAGGTATCGGTGTATTTTTCCGGTATCCTTCACTACTGCCAGGTAATGAATATAGAAACGTTCGTAATCGAGGCCAATAAAACCATAGGGTTCAGGGAACTTCTCTGTTTGCGTGCCATAGTACATGAATTTTCCGGCGGAATAAAGATCGTTCTGCAGAACCTGTAGACTATCGCTTCGCCATAATTTGGCCAGGTTGAAACTTTTTATACCCAGAGTAAACTCTGATGAATCGCCCGATCCGGCAATAGCGCGTGTCGACAATAGTACAGATGCAAAAACAATAAAGGAAAACAACTTCATAAAACGATCTATTTGGGGTGTTTATCAGTCATATAAAATACCAATTCACCCCCATTCATAATTTCCAGCCAGGTAATATAATTTCTATCCAGTGCTTTGCCGTTCAGTGTTACTTTTTGCACGTAAACATTTTTATCACTTTGGTTGTTTGCGGTAATGTTGAATACCTTCCCATTTTCCAGGTGGAGGCTTGCATGCTCCATTGCCGGACTACCAAGCGAGTATTGCCCATTGCCAGGTGCAACAGGATAAAAGCCTAGCGTGCTGAGAATATACCATGCGCTCATTTGCCCACAATCGTCATTGCCGCCAAGGCCATCAGGGGTGGGGTGGTACATCTTTTTTAGAATCATGCGCACGCGCTCTTGTGTTTTCCATGGTCGGTCGGTCCAGTTATATAGGTAGGCGAGGTGGTGGGATGGCTCGTTCCCATGTACATAATTGCCTATTATTCCATCGCGGGTTATATCTTCTGTTTTTGCAAAGAAACTGTCGGGCAGTTGCATGGTGAACAAAGAATCCAGGTGATTTGTAAACCGCTTCTTACCCCCCATAAGCTTTATCAGCTCATCCGGAGCATGCGGCACGTACAAACTATAGTTCCAGGCATTACCTTCAATAAATCCCGCTTCATCCGTATTCAGCACATCAAAATCTTTCTTGAATGAGCCATCGCTCATCCGTGGCCGCATATAGCCACAGGAAGCATCGTAAACATTTTTGTAATTCTCAGATCGTTTTATGAACTCATCATATACTTTCGGGCGGTTCAGCTTCTTAGCCATTTGCGCAATACACCAATCGTCATAGGCATACTCCAGCGTCTTCGAAACAGAGGATCCGTTCTTGTCTTCGGGCACATAGCCCATCTTCATATAGTAGTCTAAGCCATCGTAGTTTTTGGTTTTGGATGTTGCTATACACGCGTCCAGTGCTCTGTCAGGGTTGATGCCCATATTGCCACCTATCACTGCATCAGCTATTACCGAAACGGAGTGGTAGCCGATCATGCACCAGTTCTCATTGGCCGAATTACTCCACACTGGTAGCATATGCTCTGCGCTCTGATCGTAATGTGCCAGCATGGATTGTATCATATCGGAGTTGCGCCGCGTCTGAATAATGTTCAGTAATGGATGCAGTGATCTGTATGTATCCCACAGGGAAAAGGTTGTATAGTTGGTCCAAGCCGATACCTTGTGAGTCTGTTGGTCAAGTCCGCGGTACTGGCCATTCACATCCATATAGGTCGTCGGGTTGATGAACGCATGATACATGGAGGTATAAAAATTCTCTTTTGTCTCCTTATCTGCAATTATCTCGATCTTGTGCAGCTCCTGCTCCCAGATAGCGTGGCCGTTTATCTTAACTACATCAAAATCCCAATGCGGTGTTTCCGCATGCAGGTTTTCAAGTGCATTAGCAGTGCTCACCGGCGAGATCGCAAACTTTATTTTTATCTTCTCCCCCTCTTCAGTTTTGAAGGCAAACCACGCCTTTATCTGCGTGCCCGCTATCTCAGGGAAGTTTTTCGATTGGTCAAATTTGCGCCAGAAACCCTTGTATACTTCTTTCTTCGAACTATTCTGAAATCCATATTCTGTGATAGGCTTTGAGAGCACCATCGCGAAATATACGGTACGGGTTTTGGCCCATCCGCTAGTTTGCCGGTAGCCGGTAATAAGTGTATCATTCTCTACTCTTATGTACGTCCAGACATTTTTGCCAGGATAGTTGTAGATGCCATATACCGCATCCAGTATAATATGCGCATTGTCTGATTTAGGAAAAGTGTATCGATGAAAGCCAACCCGTGTAGTGGTCGTCATCTCTGCCTGTATGTTGTATCGGTCCAGCTTCACTTTGTAATAGTCGGCCTCAGCAACCTCCGTGTTGTGGGAAAACCCTGAGCGGTAGCCACTCTCCGGATGATCTGCAGTGCCGGGATTAAGTTGCAGTTTTCCTGTAGTTGGCATGACCAGGAAGTCTCCCAGGTCAGAGTGCCCGGTGCCGCTGAAGTGCGTATGACTAAAGCCAACAATTGTCTTATCACCATATTGGTAGCCCGCACAGTATTTGTATACGTCTTTGTTATAGTGTCCGTCTACTTCATAAGGAAGTGTGTCTGTCTCAGGGCTTAGCTGCACCATACCGAAAGGCACCGTTGCCCCGGGATAGGTATGCCCCATGCGGTCGGTTCCCACGATAGGCTTTACATATTGTACGAGGTGTTCCTCCTGTGCAAATGAGCATATACGTAGCAGAAGGAAAGCAAGTAACAATAAACTTCGCATGATAATCATTTTAGGCATTACAAACAGGTTCATGCCTCACGGGGAAATTCACGGAATTAGCAATGAAGCATTTGGCATGCGCATCATTATGTAGCGCATTTGCTTTGTCCGCCATTGCCGCATCTGTTATAGTCACAATAGGGTGAAGTACAACTTCGGTAAAATGCCCGGTAGCGCCCGGTGCGACGGAAAGTGTTCCGGTAGCATTATCCACATAATCGGTCACTATGATGCCAGCATCTGAGCACAGGTGCAGGTACCAGAGCATATGGCATGCACTCAGTGAAGCCACAAGCATATCCTCGGGATTGTGCCGGGTCCCATCTCCGCGAAACGGCGTGTCCGACGACGCTATTATATCCGGTTTGTTGGCTATTGAAATTATGTGGCTGCGCTCATAAGCAGTATATCCGCTTGTTCCGGTTCCGGTATTTCCCGTCCATTTTACGGTCACTGGGTAGTTGTGTGTATGCATTTTTGTACTGGATTTTAGTTCCGATAGCTAACGTGATGGAGTTTAAAATAATTATACTCTTCCTTCTTTTATGTCATTCACTACACCAGGATCAAGCAAGGTGGAGGTATCGCCCAGGTTGTTCATTTCGCCCTCCGCTATCTTTCTCAAAATCCTGCGCATTATCTTTCCGCTTCTCGTCTTTGGTAGTCCATTTACAAATTGGATCTTATCCGGCCGCGCTATGGGGCCTATGATGCGGGTCACGGTCTGGGTTATATCGGCCTGCATCAGTTTGCTGTTTTCCGGTTTGGTCTCCATGATCACATAGGCATAAATGCCCTGTCCTTTGAGGTCGTGCGGGTAGCCCACTACCGCACTCTCCAGTACGCCGGTGTGCATGTTTATTGCGTTCTCTACCTCTGCCGTTCCTATGCGGTGGCCACTCACATTCAGTACATCGTCTACCCGGCCCGTAATGCGGTAAAAGCCGTTCTCGTCCCGATAACAGCCATCCCCGGTAAAATACATATTGTCATAGGTTGCAAAGTAGTTAAGCCTGCATCGCTCATGGTCGCCATACGTAGTGCGAATAATAGACGGCCATGGGAACCTGATACAGAGATTGCCGCTTACGTCATTTCCATGTATTTCTTTTCCCTGCTCATCCACCAGCACCGGCTGTATGCCAGGCAGGGGTAGGGTCGCATAGCTTGGTTTTGCTGGTGTTATGCCTGCAAGGTTCGATATCATGGTTGCTCCGGTCTCTGTCTGCCACCAGGTGTCCACAATAGGGCATCGCTTACCTCCAATATGTTCATCATACCAGTGCCATGCTTCTTCGTTTATAGGTTCTCCCACAGTGCCCAGTATTTTAAGGCTGCTGAGGTCCTTGCCTTTTATAGGTTCAAGACCATAAGCCATAAGACTACGAATTGCTGTAGGGGCCGTATAGAGGATGTTTACTTTGTGCTTGTCCACAATTGCCCAAAGCCGTCCTGCGTCAGGCCACGTAGGCAGGCCTTCATACATCAGCGATGTGCCGCCGGCGCAAAGCACACTGTATACGATATAGGTATGCCCGGTGATCCAGCCAATATCTGCGGTACAGAAATGAATGTCGCCGGGCTGGTACTGAAATACATTTACAAAAGTATAGGTCGTGTAGACCATATACCCCGCCGATGAGTGAACCACACCTTTTGGCTTGCCTGTGGAGCCCGATGTATAAAGTATGAACAACGGATCTTCGGCATCCATTTCCTCTGCGGGTAATATGGGGTTTCCCTGTGCCACCACTTTTTTTATTTCATCTGCCCACCATACATCCCGGTGTCCAATCATGCTCACAGGCGTCTGTGTACGCTCATAAACGATCACCCGTTTCACGAACGGGCAAGTAACAAGAGCATCATCTATTGTGTTCTTCAGCGGAATATCTTTTCCGCCCCTAAAGGCGCCGTCACCAGTGATGATATATTCTGCCTTTGCGTCCTGTAATCTATCTGAGATGCTCTGCGCACTGAATCCTCCAAATATCACTGAATGGATAGCTCCAATACGTGCACACGCCAGCATGGCTATGGGCAGCTCGGGTACCATGCCCATGTACAAGCACACTCTGTCGCCTTTTTTAACCCCATTATTCCTTAATACCTGCGCAAATTGGTTTACCTTAAAATGAAGCTCTTTGTACGTGATTACTTTATGCGCTTCATCCTGGCTGTTAGGCTCCCAAATAAGTGCGGGTCGGTCTCCGATGTCGGCCAGATGCCGGTCGATGCAATTTTCGGTAATGTTCAGCTTGCCGTTGATGAACCATTTTACATCTGGCTTCCTGAAGTCCCACTCCAATACCTTGTCCCACTTCTTTCTCCACACAAATTGCGATGCAATATCACTCCAGAATTCTTCCGGATGGTCAACACTTCTTTTGTAGTCTGCTTTATATTGATCGTAAGATGTTATTTGGAATGGATAAGACATGGCTGTTACAAGATTTTGATACCACACAATTGTAAATTCAAATGTAGAAAGTAAAGACGAAAAAGCCACATGATACTCATCACCTGCTTTTCCTCACTCCATTTAATAGGAATTTGGAATTTGAATGCTGGACTTGCATTTGGATTTTTGGCATTTGGATTTTCCTACGCACTTTTCAGCGATGGGTCCACTGCCTTTGTGGCGCGCATGGCCGGGTACCATGCTGCAAGTAGCCCCACTACCAGTATGGTAGCAATTACCAGCAGCGAGTCGCCGATCTGCAGCTCCACGGGGAAGGATGACCTCAGGAAATCCCCCTGCAGCGGGATCAGCTCAAATTTCAGTTGCAACAGGCAAATGATGACGCCCAGCAATATGCCGCTGAGCCCACCCATCAGCGACCACAGTGTTCCTTCGAGCAGGAAGATGGTCCTTATGGTAGCGGGTTGTGCGCCCATGGCTTTCAGTATGGCGATGTCTT
This sequence comes from Chitinophagaceae bacterium, assembly GCA_947476485.1. Lineage (GTDB taxonomy): Bacteria > Bacteroidota > Bacteroidia > Chitinophagales > Chitinophagaceae > Nemorincola. The sequence continues at coordinate 14,215 of CANJQU010000018.1, read as the reverse complement.
TCCTTTTTTCTATTACCAGCATGGCCAGCGCACCGATCATGTTGAACTCTGCTATGAACAATACCAGCACCAGAATGGCATATACAGCCCATTTCTCGGCATTCATCACGGAGTACATGGTCCTGTTTTGCTCATAACGGCTTTCCACCCGGTAGGTACTTCCGAACATTTGTTTCAGTTGGCGCTGCAAGTTCTTAACTGCGCCCGGTTCCGCATTTATTTCTATCGAAGAATATTTGCCTTCCGCTTTAAATAATTTCTGTACCAGGGGCAGCGGCGCCAAAACATACTTATTGTCAAATTCGTTCTCGATCCTGAAAACGCCGGCAGGGTGCAGCGATAGTTCCTGGTAGGCAGATGCAGGGTCGGCTTCAGGGTTGGTTGAGTTTGGGTTGAGATAGTACAGGTGCATCTTGCTGTAAATGTAATTGATGTCTACTCCAAGCTCATTGATAATGTGAACACCGGCAATGGCCGTATATGGGTGGCCCATAGACACAGAGTCTTCTCCATGAATAATGAACCGTTTTACATCATTTACGGCAAGGTAGTTCTTGTCTATGCCTTTCAGCACGATCACCTTTTGTTCTTTATTGTTCTCGTCTATCGCCAGTGCATTGTCTTCAATGGCGGTACTAACAGCCCTCACCCCGTTAAGATGCCGGATGGTGTTAAGCTTGGCGGAGTCTGCTTCGAAGAATTTCCCCTTTGCTACCGTTATCCTGATCTCCGGATAAAAAGCCTTGTAGATATCCTTTACCACAGATTCCAGCCCGTTAAAAACGGAGAAGATAATGATCATGGCGGCACTGCTCACAGCAATGGCAACCATACTTATCCTGGAGAGTATGGGCACAGCATTTGCCGAACGCTTGCCGCGCAGGTACCTTATCGCCAGTTGCCATACAAGAGTGCGGTCCATTAACTATTCCTGGGAGGTGTGGAACTTTTCGTCGTCCTTCTTTATTTGTTTAAACAACTCATCCATTTTGAACACATGGTCCAGTGTATCGTCTGAGAAAAAGTGAAGATCGGGTACCCGGCGCAACTGGTTCTTTACCCGCTGGCCCAGCAGCTTGCGCCATTCCCATCCCCGTTCTTTTATTTTATAAAGTAATGCAGCAGTATCCTTTATCTGGAAAAAGCTCAGGTAAACGCGCGCTTCCAGCAGGTCGGGCGTGATCATTACTTTCGTTATGGAAACCATCCCGCCATCCACAATGTTCATCCCTTCGCGCTGAAAAATGTCGCTTAGTTCTTCCATTACCAGCTTGCCTACCTGTTTTTGCCTCTTATTTTCATCCATGATGCCTGATATTAGCCGATAAAGTTATGAATTATTATGGCTACCACCCGCATTGTTCCGGATTGAGGACCAACGTGCAGCAATAAATAGTGCTGTTCGCAATATCAATACTTTAGTATTATTTACTAATTTCGTAGCTCATAATTTTAGCATGAAGAAATTAGTTATAGCGTTAAGCTATTGCGGCCTGTTGTTTTTAGGAAGCTGCAATGGTTGCAAAGAGGTGCCGCCTGCCATTAACTTTGGTAGTTCGAAGGCGAAGGACACTACCTATGTTGTTAACTCTGTTCCTGCAGCACAAACACACAATGTGCTTATCGAAGAGTTTACAGGAGAGGGGTGCTCTAACTGTCCCGATGCTCATACACTTCTTGATGGCTTAGTAGCTGCTCATGCCCATGGTGCAATAAATGTGATCTCCCTGTATCAGAACGCGGAAGGGCTCAGTAAGCCACCGGATGAGGCTCATTTTGACCTTAGAAATGAAGATGCAAGCGCCATTTCAGGCAGTACCATTTACTCCACCAATGCCGATGCCAATTACAACTTGTTGCCTGGCGCAGGCATAGACCGGGTGCCCGTAACATCCGGTACATCTACCTGGTTGTTGCGCACCTCATGGACAGGCCTGGTCAATACCCGGCTCACAACAGCTAATACGATAAACCTGGATGTTTCCAGCACCGTTACCGGTGGCGTGGCTACCATAATCGTTAACGTAACTTACACTGCAGCAACTTCAACACAGCAAAATCTGTCAATAGCAATTGTTGAAGACAGCATTGTGGATGCACAGGAAAAACCATTTGGCGAGGTAGATACTATGTATGAGTTCAATGGCGTACTTGTAGATATGGTAACTCCGGTGCCTTTCGGAGATCCTATATTGGAGTCAATGGCTACAAAAGAAGCCGGCCGTGTTGTTCAGCGCGTGTATTCTTATACCATCCCAACGGCGTTTAAGAAGGGTATTGTGATGCCGGCTCGCTGCAGAGTAATAGCATTTGTACATGCACCAGCAGCATCCAGTCCTGACTTTCGTGTGTACCAGTCTCAGCAGACAAAATTAATGGGGCCATAGCTTTTTTCGTTCAGATACTTATTTTGCCTTGTCCTACAGACAAGGCATTTTATTAAATAAAAATCCGGGATAGCCGGTGAACAGCATAATGAGAAATAGAAGGATATTTGTTTTCATCTTGGCCGTGTCTTTATTTTTAGCATCATGTGGCAGCAATGACCATGCAGCGCACAATGATTCCCCGCCGGCTGCTGACACTGCTAAGCAAGTGGTGGTGAATGCCCCCGCATTTGACGCTGACAGCGCTTACGCATATGTAGGCAGGCAGGTAGCGTTCGGACCGCGTGTTCCCGGTTCGCCCGCACAGATCAAATGTGCTGCCTGGATGGAGGGTATGCTGAAAAAAGTATGCGATACTGTTTACAAGCAAGATATACATGTAAAGGGCGGAGATGGAAAGTCCTTGCCGTGCATCAATCTTATAGGTGTGATAAATCCTAAAGCGGTTAACCGTATCCTGTTACTTACCCATTGGGATAGCCGTCCCTGGGCCGACCAGGACACCAGGGACAAGGATAAACCCATATTAGCTGCTGATGACGGCGGCAGTGGGGTAGGGGTTTTGCTGGAGTTGGCCAGGACGGTGAAGTCTCATGGTCTGCCTGCTTCTGTGGGAGTCGATATTCTTTTTACTGATGTGGAAGATTATGGCAAAACTGAATGGGGTGAAGATTCATATTGCCTGGGCACGCAGTACTGGGCTACACATCCGCATATTGCAGGTTATAAGGCCAGTTTTGGCGTATTGCTGGATATGGTCGGCGCCCACGGGGCTCAATTTCCTATGGAGGGTTTTTCTATGAAGTTCGCGGGCGAGATACAGCAAAAAGTATGGCAGGCGGCCGGCAGGGCCGGTTATTCGTCCTTCTTTCCCTATGTTCCTGCAGATGATATCACTGATGATCATGTGCCCGTGAACAGGCTTGCCGGAATAAAAACGATCGATATAATTAATCTTACCCCCGATCCGGAACGTCCATTTGCGCCTCACTGGCACACACATGCAGATGCCATGGATATAATAGACAAGAGCACGCTTAAGGCTGTGGGACAGACTTTATTGCAGGTCATATATGAACAGTCGGCCAATAACTAGTTCCCGGTTCATAGCAGCGATACAATAAACTGTTATCTTTTATTAAAACCACTTTTGTATTGTCTTGTTCTCTGTTTGTAGAATAGTATATTTGCCAGCGATTAAAAATCAGGAAGAGTTTTGAAGTACCGGAATGCCATATTTATTGTTTTGCTCGTGATCATTGCAGATCAGTTGCTTAAGGTTTTCATCAAAACCCATTTTGTGAATGGCGATGATGTGAAAATTATGGGTAGCTGGTTCCGGCTGCATTTTATTGAAAATGAGGGAATGGCATATGGCATGAAGTTGAGCGAATCTGTAGCGGGTAAATTATTGCTTTCGTCATTTCGGCTTATAGCAGTGATTTTTGGCTTTTACCTGCTTCATCGCCTTGTGAAAAAGAATTACGGCAAGGGCGTTATCATCTGCGGCTCACTCATCCTGGCCGGCGCGCTGGGGAATCTCCTGGATAGTGTTTTTTATGGATTGATATTTACAGACAGTCCATACTCTTGCTTTTCCGGCAATTACGAAAGTATGCGGAATATGCTCCAGAACCACAACCAGACGGGAGTGGCGCATCTCACCAAATTCGGCCAAGGTTACGGTAAGTTGCTGCAAGGTAAGGTAGTAGACATGCTTTACTTCCCGTTGCTGGAGACGCGGCTGCCAACATGGATCCCTTTTATGGGGGGTAAAAATTTCGTGTTCTTTGAACCGGTATTCAACATTGCCGATGCCGCGATTTCTGTGGGTGTCCTCACGCTTGTGTTCTTTCAAAAGCGCCTTATTCATAAACCAATGGCTTCGAATGCAACCGCCCAGCCTGTGGACCAGAATCCTGGTGTCGCAGACGCCCAGTAGTTGGGTGCATTCCAAATCTTCGCCAAAATATTCGGACACATTATCTAGGCCGCTCCGTTAGGAGCTACCGCTTTGTAGCCCCGGTAAGTAAAATACATCCGTTGCCCCGTTAGGGGCTACCCAATTCGCGAAGATTTGAAATGCACCCGGTATTTTTAGAAACAAATATTTGTATATTGTGTGTACTAAGGCCTTCTCAGCCTTAAGATAAAATAGTATTCATGGAAGAGGGTCTTTTATCAATAACAGTGTGGCTTGCAGGGCGTAGCTATCGCCTGCGCATAAAGCCTGAAGAAGAGTCGGCGGTCCGTAAAGCAGTGAAGCTTGCCGATACCAAGGTGAACGAAATGAGAAATCACTATGCAGGCAAGGACGACCAGGATTTTATGGCCATGACATTGCTCTCCTATGCATCCGACAGTGCAATAGAATCATTCAATAACCCGCTGCTGCAGGAAGAGCTGAATAAAATGTCGAAGAAGATAGATAAGGCTTTGTTGAAAACAGCAGAGAGTAGTTCATGATCAACGGTGGTGTCATTTACCCCTCTATTGCCCCTACCATCACCTCCATCTTACTTCCCCGCGATCCTTTTACCAATATCGAATTATGCTGCGGTGGATTCGCTTTGATATATTCGGCCGCTTCTGCCGAGTTTTCAAACCATGTATAGCCATTTTGCAGGCCGATAAATTCCTTGCCCACAAGTATCACGTTCTTCCACTTATACTGGCCGATCAATGCTACCAGTTCGCTATGTTCATTCCGTTCTTCGCTGCCCATTTCCTTCATGCCGCCTATCCACAATACTTTGTTTTGAAGGGCGGCTTCTGCAAAATTGAGTATCGCCGCGCGCATGCTCGTGGGATTAGCATTGTAGGCGTCCAGTATTATTTTGTTACTGCCCTTTTGCAGCCATTGCGACCTGCTGTTATCTGGGTTGTAGTTAGCTACGGCAGCCTTAATTTTTTCTATCTCAATGCCGAAGTGCACTCCCGCAGCTACAGCTACCATCACATTGGGAAAGTTATATGCGCCAACAAGATGCGTGTCCAATAATGTTTCGCTATGCCCGGTCTGTACTTTTACCTGCAAAAATACATCATTCATCACTGCAGTGCCTGTGTGAGCCGCATTGCTGCTTCCGTATGTTACCTGGCTGGTAATATCGTGGGCCATTGGCAGCAGGTAGTCCAGATCGGTATTCCGGAATATAGTACCGGCATGTTCTCTGAGGTAATCATATAGTTCTCCCTTGCCCTTGCGTACCCCTTCTATACCTCCAAATCCTTCTATATGGGCCTTTCCGCAGTTGGTAATAATACCGTGTGTAGGCGCTGCTATAAGGCAGTAGCTCGCGATCTCTTTCTGGTGGTTGGCGCCCATCTCAATGATCGCCATTTGAGCATCGTCCTTGATCTTAAGTATTGTGAGCGGAACGCCGATATGGTTATTCAGATTTCCCTCAGTTGCATAAGTAATAAAGCGCCTGCTGAGCACAGCGGCGACCAGTTCTTTAGTTGTCGTTTTACCGTTTGATCCGGTAATGGCAATGAACGGAATATCAAACTGCCTGCGGTGATGATGGGCAAGTTGCTGTAAGGTCTCCAGTGTATCCGGCACTACAATACACCTGTCGTTAGTTGCGTAGGCTGCATCATCAATCACTACGTAGGCTGCGCCCTTGTCAAGTGCCTCCTGTGCAAACATATTGCCATTGAAATTTGCGCCGCTCAGCGCAAAGTATATGCAGCCATGTTGCAGCTTGCGTGTATCTGTTTGCACCAGCGGATGCCGGCGGTATAATTCATATAGTTCGGGAATGGTCACTGTGTATATTTTACTGTAAAAATAAAGAACCCTCCTGAAATCAGGAGGGTTCGTATACTAAGTTCAACTGTTATTATCTTTTGTGCCTTTTCTGGTTGCCGAAGCTGTTGCCACCTGGCTGTTCGTCGCCATTAGGACTGCCGAGGCGATCCATAACACAACGGAAGCCAATTGTGCAGCTAGCGGTGTTGCCTTGCATATAACGACGGGTACCTGGTGATAACCAATATGGACGATCAGCGAATGATCCACCCTTATAAACTTTAGACGAGTCATTTACAAGTGTGTTCACTCCATACTGATAAACATACTGTGAAAGGCTATCTCCGTCCCTGTAGTTATTCAGGTCTCCGGTACGTGTTTCGTAACGGTTGCTTGCCTGTACTTCTGCATTTGTCATGTTCTGGTAAGGAATGTGACCGATGCTGTCCCTATCTTCGATAGTGCCGTCATCCTGTATAGAAGGACGTGTATAAACGTTGCCGCGGAATGGACGGAATTCATCAACATCTTCATGAGATGATGGACGGTAAGTATCCATAACCCACTCATTTACGTTGCCGGCCATATTATACAAACCAAATGCGTTAGGAAGGAAAGAATGAACAGGAGCAGTGATATCTGCATTGTCGTTCAGACCACCTGCAACACCCATCGCATCACCTTTACCACGCATGAAGTTACCTTCAAATTCTCCCTGGTATTGGTTGTGAAGGCCATAACGTGTAGTGTTCTTCGGACCCCATGGTAATGTGTTACGGTCTGTAACAACTTCCTCTCCACGACGGCGTTTGTTCTCAGGTGTCGGGTTGTTACCGATCAGGCCAAGCGCTGCGTATTCCCACTCAGCTTCTGTAGGCAGGCGGTAATCGGGGAAGAATTCTCCATCTGACATGTTGTATGGGCGGTAACGGTCATCACCTGTCGCCTGTGGGTCAAGGTTCCTTTTAGATCCTTTCTGATTAAGGCTACCCTGGTACTGTCCGTTCATGTAAGTCTCCGTAGTGAAAACGTCCTCACCTGATTGCTCTGGGTTTGGATTCAAAGCGCCGAGCTTTGCAATAAGCACATACTCATTCACACGGTCCGTGCGCCATTTGCAAAACTCATTGGCCTGGTACCAGCTTACACCAACTACCGGGTAATTATCATAAGCAGCCGCGCGGAAATAATTTTTCACATAAGGCTCATTATATGCAAGCGCCGAACGCCATACAGTGGAGTCTGGTAAAGACTTCTGCACGATCTCCGGATAATCATTTCCATAGGTACGGCCCATCCAATAGGTATACTCACGATAGCTTACGTTAGCAACTTCGGTCTCATCCATATAAAAAGATGAAACAGAAACGGTACGCCTGATACTGTTGTTTTCAAGAGTAGGCATTTCATCATCAGTAGCGCCCATTGTAAATCTGCCGCCCTGCACAAACACCATGCCTATCGGGCGAGGTTGCCCTTTGAATGTTGCAACATCGTAACCACCCCATGAAGACTGATTGAGTGGCCACCCCGTCACCTGCGATATGCCGGCTCCTGTTCCCTTGCTGTGTGAGTTCTTTGAACAGGCAGAGAAAAAAGTAGCTGCTCCTAAACAAAGTAAGCTAATACCAATGGTTTTTCTTTTCATAATTATGCTAGAATATTTACACTAATAGTTAGTAGGTTCTTAAAAGCCGTTACAATGATACCGCACTTTTTTGAAATTTTCAAGCTTTCATACTCTAAGTGAAAAAAAAACTTATTTTTTCCCTTTTTTTCTAACAATAATAATATTTGTAATAAAAATACGTTATAATCTGCCGTCAGCGTATACCGGCTGATTTTTTGATGTATTTATTACTTAATTTTGGAAGTACAACCCTCTTTAATTGCATAATTCAATAAATAAATGAAAAATAACATAATACTACTTTTTGCATTTTTGACATTTTTATGCTCACCTCAACGCTCGCATGCCTATACGGCGGGTTACCAGGTGCAGGCTGGTAATGTTCATCATGGGTATACAGTCGAAAAAATATGGCTGCGTGACTTTGCCATGCCCCGCATTTCTATTTCTGGTATTGGCTACACAGAAAATGTGAATCTCCCTAAAGGGGCCGCAGTTTCGGACCCAACTCAGATTCAGGTCGTTCTCGGCAGAGAGCGTAAAAGGCCATTTGCTCTTGTCCGTGTACCTGTATTTGTTGCCGGCAGCCAGCCCGGAACGGTAAAAATGGTAAACTCATTTACGCTTGATGTTGAAGAACAGGTGGTAACCAATAGTAATAAGGTGGCAAAAGTGACCGATGTACTTCATTCTGCACTCGCACATGGCACATGGTATAAAATTGGAATTACTAAGACAGGGTTTTATAAGATCGATCATAATTTTATTTCAGGGCTTGGTATAAACCCGGCCGACGTTAATCCCGCCAATTTGCGGGTATTTGGGAACGGGGGCGGTATGTTGCCGGAAGGTAATCCGGTACCACGACCTACAGACCTGGTGGAGAATGCTATCTGGATGAACGGCGGGGCTGGAAACATATTTAATAATGGGGATTTTGCTGTTTTTTATGGTGTCGGACCGCTGAGGTGGGATAAAGACAGCCTTCACCAAAGATTTACACACAAGAATAATCTGTATACAGATACTGCGTATTATTTTATCTCGTTTGACCAGGGAGCCGGTTTACGGATCAACCAGCAGGGCGGTGCAGGAACGCCTAATAAGACGGTCACTGAGTTTAACTGCTACGATGTGCATGATCTCGATCTTGTAAATCCGGCGGCGATCGGAAAATCGTGGTATGGTGAAAAGTTTGCAGCCCAATTGAGTAATACTGCCCAAACTTTCAGTTTCGACATGGGTGCGCCGGTTTCCAGCCTTCATTGTACGGTGTTTATGGCCGGAACTTGTATAGGTGGGCGTAGCCGGTATACGGTATCGGTGAACGGGCAATCGGTGGTTTCCGGGGATTTAAGCCCCACTGGTGGAGACAATGCGATGGCAAACAACGTGGTTTCCGGGCAAATTACGGCAAATGCACAGATGGTCAACGTGCTCATTAACTACATGCCGGCAAATTCAACCGGGATAGCCTATCTTAATTATATAGAGCTTAATGCACGCAGGCCGCTGATAATAAACGGCGATCAGTTGAGCTTTCGTGATTGGCAGAGCACCGGACCTGGTAATATAGCTCAATACCAGTTGCAGGGAGCTAACAGCAATACTAAAGTTTGGGATGTTACCAATCCGCAGGTTCCGGTATTAATGACCGGCACTCTTAGCGGCAATACATACAGCTTCACTCAGGATGCAGGTAACCTACATGAATTTGCAGCAATGAATAGCACGAACCTGCTTACACCAAAATTTGTGGGCAAGGTCGCCAATCAGGACCTGCATGGTACGCCACAGGTAGACCTTGTTATTGTAGCTAATCCGGCATTTTTTAACCAGGCGCAGCAACTGGCCGAATACCACAGGGTTCACGATAATATGAGGGTAGTCGCAGCTACCACAGAACAGGTGTATAATGAATTCTCATCAGGTGCGCAGGATGTAAGCGCTATTCGTGATTTTACCCGCATGTTTTACCAGAGAGCCGGAATGGACTCTACCCAGATGCCCCGCTCTCTTTTGTTATTCGGCGGAGCTTCTTACGATTATAAAGACAGGCTGAACAACAACAGCAATTTTGTCCCGGTATACGAATCTAATGATGCCACCAATGGTATAAGCGCTTATTCTACCGATGATTTTTATGCATTTCTCGACGATAGTGCAGACATTGGTAATCCAAATACTTACAATGTAATGGATGTGGGCGTAGGGCGCTTACCGGCAAGAAATACGACCGATGCCACAGCGCTTGTAAATAAAATAATAAGTTATAAGGCGCCGGCTACCCTGGGCCCATGGCGGCTCAATACTTTGTTTGTTGCCGACAACAGCGATGATGCAGGCAACCACCTTGGCGATGGTCAGAATATGGCTGCCGCTGTAGATGCATCGTCAAAAAACCTTTACAATAATGACAGAGCATATGTGGATGCTGTGCCCACGATATCAACCCCTGCCGGGGCCCGCTGCCCGAGTGTCAATAATGCTATTAATAATGATGTCTTTAAAGGCACCTTTATGATCAATTATAACGGACATGGTAACAGCGAAGTCTGGGCATCGGAAAGAATCCTTACGCAAGACGATTTTAATAACTGGAATAACCCGAACATGCTTCCTTTTATGATCACTGCAACCTGCGACTTCGGCCAGTTCGATCATCCGGAGTATGTATCTGCCGCCGAGCAGTTGGTGCTGCGGGCCAAAGGAGGGGTAATATCGATACTGACTACCACTGCAGCGGTCTATGCTGAGTTTAATGGACGGATAAACACTCAATACATTAACGCTCAGTATACCCGGAACGCAGACAATTCCTGGAATTCTTTTGGGGAAGCTTACCGTATGGGCAAGAACTTCACGTACAGGCATTCACTTTATCCAGACGAGCTTGCCAACTTCCGTAAGTTTGCTTTACTGGGAGACCCTGCTGTTATCCCTGATTTTCCGGAATACAAGGTTGTGATGGATAGTGTTTCGGATGCAGCCACACATACGCATGCTGATACCATCAAGGCCCTTGGCGCGTATGAGATGTATGGCAGCGTACGGGATAATAACGGTGCTGTATTGACATCCTTTAACGGGCAGATATCAGTGTCATTTTACGACAAGCCAATGATAGTGAATGTTACTACCTATTTTGGCCCTCAGTCATTTAAACTGCAAAACAATGTCGTTTACAAAGGCAGGGTAACGGTGACCAATGGCCGGTTCAGTTTCACCTTTATTACGCCTAAGGATATCAACTATTTTTACGGTACCGGGAAAATAAGCACTTATGCACAGAACGGGCTCACAGATGCTGCGGGAGCGGATACCAGTGTTACCGTGGGCGGATTCTCTGACAACCCGGTGCTGAACGATATTCCGCCGGTGGTGAAAGCCTATATTGGTGACAGCCTGTTTCTAAACGGTGGGATCACCGGGAGCAATACGTCGCTTTTTGTTTCTTTATATACCTTGACCGGTATTAATGTTTCCGGTACGAACGTGGGACACGATCTTACGGCGGTCCTTGACGGGCATACAGAGACCCCCTATATTTTGAACGACTATTATGAATCAGCCCCTAATACTTACCAGCGCGGCTACGTTTCATTCCCTATAGCAGGACTGGCCGATGGAAAGCACACGATCACAGTAAAGGCATGGGATGTGAACGATAACGTAGGCGAGGGCAGCGTGGATTTCATAGTGATCGATGGCGAGGTTGTGGGCTTACAGAACCTTGGTAATTTCCCCAATCCGTTTAATAATACGACAACCTTCGTGTTTGATCATAACCACCCTGACGAGCCGCTTGATGCTAAGATCAGTATCTTCAATGTAGCCGGTGCCCTGGTGAAAAATATAGACCAGAGTTTTATTCCTGAAGGCAGCAGAACGGCTGCGATCACCTGGGACGGAACTGATAATAATGGCGCAAGACTACCTTCCGGGGTGTATGTTTACAGGCTGAATATTTCTACGGCAAAAGGATTTCGGTCATCGGCATACCAAAAACTGGTAATTGTACGTTAATGGTAATTGTACGTTAATAACATTCCATAATTCCCGTAATTTTAATTGAAAAAATGGGCAAAATGGAATATTTTTGCAAAACTTGAAAATTAATAATAATAGAATGGCGAAAAAAATTGCTTTAGTAGGGTTAACATTACTGACAGGGTTAGTATCATCCAGGCTTGACGCTCAAAATCTGAACGGTACCAGGAATTTTGTTACTACCGCGGTTCCCTTTTTAAGGATATCGCCCGATGCCCGTGCGGGCGCTATGGGAGATGTAGGGATCGCAGTAAGCCCGGATCCGAACGCCCAATACTGGAACATAGGCAAGGTGCCTTTCTCTGAAAAGAACTATGGTGTATCAATGACCTACACTCCATGGCTTAAGGACCTTGTTCCTGATATTTTTCTTGCTTACTTGTCCGGCTACGCAAAATTTGGCGAAAAGCAGGATAAGGCCATCAGTGCATCTATGCGTTACTTTTCTTTGGGTAACATAAACTATACGGATGGTTTGGGTAACCCCATCGGTACGGGTCTGCCACGGGAATATGCGTTTGATGCCGGTTATTCACAGAAGCTATCCGAGTTCTTATCTACGGGTGTAAGCCTCCGGTACATACACTCTGCTATTGCATCGGGTGTGAGCTATATACCGGGCGGCGGCGACTACAGGCCGGGTAATGCGTTTGCCGCGGACATAGGTGTTTACTACGCCAAGAAGAAAGAAGTGACCGATGATAAAAATCATACGTTCAGCTTTGGCGCGGTGGCCAGCAACATAGGCTCTAAGATTTCCTACAATTCGAGCCGCAAGGATTTCATACCTATGAACCTTGGTGTTGGTGTAGCTTATACTTCCCAGTGGGATGCTTATAACAAGATCACTTTTGCTGTGGACCTTAATAAGCTTTTGGTTCCGGTGCTTGATTATAAAGGCGCGGACACCCAGGTAACTGTAGTTAATGGTATATTTAATTCCTTTAAGACGGGTGACCAGCTCAAGCAGATTGATGCATCAATAGGCGCTGAGTACTGGTACCAGAATACGATCGCTTTCCGTGCCGGTTATTTTTATGAAGATAAAAGCAACGGCGACCGCCAGTATATAACCTGCGGCCTGGGTGTGAAGTACAATATCTTTGCTTTGAATGCTTCTTACCTCGTTCCCCAAGGGTCGGGCACATCGCGCAACCCGTTGTCGAACACACTGCGTTTTTCTTTGATATTCGAGTTTGATAAGATTGAAGGCACCGGTGGATCATCTGCTGATGACACCCCTGCTCCGGCACCCGGCAAATAATAAATAAAATACTTAATATGGAACCCGGCAAAACGCCGGGTTCTTTTTTTTTGTTGTCAGCAGTAAAATGTCCCATTTTATCATATTTTGATGTGGGTTTATATGGGGCATTTTATTTCCGGGGGTAGTTGGTTGTATTCCTTTACTGTGGCCGGTCTTGATGGTTTTATTAAGAATATTCTTCATTTCCCATTTTGTAACATTATGCCTCATTTATGCCCCATTTCAGTTTGCAGTTTGCAGTTTTCACTGGGCGGTTGCGCAGTTTTTCAAAAAAAATGCTGAAAAATCGTTTTTTGTTGAGGGACAGCGAGTTGCGACCGATCATCCACAGGGTTCTTGCGCAAAACCTGCGCTTTCTTTGCTCATGTGGATAGCCGGATCGTTTATGCCCCCCTGGGGCAATGTCATTTAGTTAAGCGGTATGCCGCCCCTACAGGGCTCTGTGTTGCGTGTATTTAATGTCCGGGGGCTTCACCCCCGGCTAGTATATTTCGCTCTTTCAGAGCTTAGTATTTTCCAATAATACTTAACTAAATGACATTGCCCCGAGGGGGGTGTACCACATGGCTCGCAAGGGTTTCACTAGTTCACAGGGACTTTGTAAGGGCTATTCTGCGCTTGTTTTTTCGTTTTTTGGCACAAAGGTCGTGCGGAAAATTGAAGGGAAGAAATTGATGTTTTATGATATCGCGGATACTGCAGATGATGTGCAGCAGGCGGGATATGATGTAATTTTTTTTTGAGATAAAGGTATGGAGGTGAAGGGGGTATATATTGCTACTGGCCGGTGTGCTCATGAAGACCATGGGGATGCGGTATCGGTAGCATTCTGAAGAACAGAATATATCGCATTGGGCTGTAGTGCTAATGAAAACCGTGGGAGACGGATAATATTCCTACTTCCGGATGCGCTACGCTAACATCCAGAAGAGCGGGGAAAAAGAGAAAATAGTTGTGTAAAGATTTTGAAAATTGAAAAAACATTTTTAAATTTATATCAGCTTAATGGATCACTCTTTTTTAGTGCAAAAAAATCAGTTTCTCTTTCTTTAGTTATTTGGCCCATAGGGTTTGTTTGATAGGATAAGCATAAGCACGGATCTAAGCTATAGCCATTTTTTAGTAAT